>DATFNV010000715.1:0-5543 GCA_035266225.1 Gemmataceae bacterium | reverse complement strand
GTGTGGATCGGCGGGCAGTGGGAGGCGTTCCAGGAGCAGCGCATCGAGCGGGAAGTGGAGCGCCTCTATCCTCACCGTGACCTCGTCGCCGGTGAGGCCTTCTTCGCCTTGGCACCGTAGCGGACGGGCGGTTACGCCCTCGTCCCTTTGGCGTCCTCGCGCCCCAGCACCGAGTAGACGCAGGCCACGTTGTGCAGCACCCCATAATCCCCGGCCCCGTAGAGCGTGGCCAGGTGCGCCTCGCGCAGCGCCGCCGCGGCGTTCTTGCGCAGAGCGTGGACGTAGCCCAGGCCGACGTGCGCCTCGCCGTTCGCCAGGTCGAGCCAGTGGCGGGCCCAGCGCTCGCCGTAGTGCGGCGACGCCAGCAGGCGCTCGACCAGCTTCTCGTAGGCCTCGGGGGAGCGGTCGGCGAGGAAGGCATCGACCTCTTCCGGCGCCGGCGGCAGGCCGAGCAGGTCGAGCGATAGCCGGCGGAGGAGCGTGCGCCGGTCGGCCTCAGGCGCGGGGCGGAGGCCCTTCGCCTCGTGCCGGGCGGCGATGAAGGCGTCGATGGGGTTGCGCACCCAGGCGGCGTTGCGCACCGGTCCGCGGTAGACGAGCAGTTGATCTCGCGGCAACCGGCGCTGCGGGTCAGCGGCCGTCGCCGCCCCGAGGCCCATGCAGCCGAACCCAACGAGGAGAGCAAGGGGGGTGAGAATCGGTATGGCTTTACGCACTGGACTGTCCTTTGCACCAGGGTTTCGGGGCCAAAGATGTCCTGTTGATATGATGCCCCGAAGTCCTGGCGTTCCTTATATCCGAGAAGCTCCTCGGGGGGTAGCCTCTAACCTCGGGAACGCCGACGGAATACAACGTGAGGAGGCAATCAAGGCAGGATCCCTCCGTCACGCCAACCGCGACGCCCTCCGCGCATTCGCCCCGCCTTCTCGCATCGAGGAACGATTTGAACCTTCCAGGTGCCCTGATGAGCATGCCAGTGAAACCGTTGACCCTTTCCCTTGTCTTCTCGCTGGTCTCCCTGTCCCCCGTCTGGGGGGACGAGTCGCCGAAAAAAGCAGACCCGCCCGCCATCAAGGTCGCGACGTTTGACGTGGACGCGACGCCGCCCCTGGGATCGGCGATGGCTTACGACCCGGTCAAGAGGCTCGATGAATTAACGCTCCGTTGCCGGGGCATCGTGATCCTTGGCGCCGGCAAGCCGATCATCCTGTGTGCGGTTGACTGGATCGGCATCGCGAACGAGGGGCACGATCAGTTTCGGGAAACGCTGGCGCACGCCGCCGGCACGACGCGCGACCGCGTCGCGGTCCACACCCTGCATCAGCACGACGCGCCTGGTTGCGATCTCACGGCCGAACGGCTGATTCGCGATCTCGGATTGAAGGATTTCGGTCGGTTCGATGGCGGCTTCCACCGGGAGGTGATGCAGCGGGCTGGCAAGGCGGTCAAGGGGGCGCTCGAGTCCGCCCAGCCGGCCACGCACTACGGCTGGGGCGTCGCCCGGGTGAAGGAGGTTGCGTCAAACCGCCGCATCCTCGGGCCGGACGGCAAGGTTCGCGCCGTTCGCTACACCGCGACCAGAGACCCCGCCCTCAGGGCCGAGCCGGAGGGGGTGATTGACCCGGAGGTGTCGTTGCTCTCGTTCTGGAATGAGAATAGGCCGATCGCGGTGCTCACCTATTACGCCTGTCACCCGCAGAGCTATTACCGAACCGGGGTCCCCAGCCCCGACTTCCCGGGGATCGCCCGATTCATCCGCGGCCAGGCGGTCCCCGAGGCCCTGCACGTGCACTTCAACGGCGCCGGGGGGAATATCGGCGCGGGCAAGTACAACGACGGGAGCAAGGAGAACCGCATGGTGCTCGCCCAGCGCCTGGCCGACGGAATGAAGCAAGCCTTCGCGGAAGTGAAAAAACAGCCGCTAACCGGCGAGGACGTTGGCTGGGAGACGGTGCCCGTCAAGCTCCCCCTGGCGCCCTATTTGAAGCAGGAAGACCTGATCAAGGATTTGAAAACGGAGCCCGCCCGTGGGTACGTTTCAAAGGCGGATCAACTCGCCTGGGTCGTTCGCTGCAAATCGGGGCACGCGATCGATATCGCCTGTCTTCGCGTCGGGCAATCCCGGGTCCTGCACATGCCGGGCGAACTCTTCGTCGAGTACCAGCTTGCCGCCAAGAAGATGCGACCGGATTTGCAGGTCGCGATGGCGGCCTACGGCGATTACGGGCCGGCCTACATCGGCACAACCAAGGCCTACGCCGAGGGGGGCTACGAAACCAGCGCGAGGGCCAGCAACGTCGCGCCGGAAGTCGAGCCCATTCTGATGGACGCCATGAAGCGACTGTTGGGAGCCAGGAAATGAAGCGCACCACACCTGTGATTTCGTGTCTCCTGGCGGGCCTTGTTCTGCCGTGGACGAAGAAGGTGGCATCAAGTGCTGCAGAGGTTGACGCACGCCGCGCGGTCAATCGCCGTTGCTGGTGTGTCCGGCGGTGATGGGACCGCTCATCGAGCGGGCCAAGAAGCACAAGGGCGGGCCGAAGCCCAACACCCCGGACCGGTTGTACTTCGAGGCCGTCCTATACTGGGCCCGGACCGGGGTCCCGTGGCGGGACCTGCTGGCTGAGTTCGGGGCGTTCGACGCGGTGTACAACCGGCTCCGCCGGTGGGTCCACTCCGGGAGCCTCCGCCGGCTGTTCGAGCTGCTCACCGCCGAGCCGGAGCTGGGCTAGGTCCGCTTGCCCTCCGGGGAACTGGTCCTCGACCCGGACGAGCAGGCCCGCGAGGTCGTGAGCCTGGTCTTCGACCTGTTCGAGCGCTGGGGCACCGTCAACAAGGTCTTGCAGTACCTCGTGCGGCCGGGGACATCGAAGCGGAGCGCGAGCGGTTGCACCGCCATTGGCAGCAGCTGGAGCGGGCCGGCTACGAGGCCGAGCGGGCCGCCCGTCAGTACCACGCCGTCGAGCCGGAGAACCGGCTGGTCGCCCGGGAGTTGGAACGGCGCTGGGAGTCGGCGTTGCAGGCCCAGCAGCGCTTGGAGGAGGATTACCATCGCTTTAAGTCCGAACAGCCGCGCGGGTTATCCCCCCAGGACCGGGACGCGGTCCGCGCCCTGGCAGCGCACATTCCCGACCTCTGGGAGGCGGAAACGACCACGGCCGCGGACCGGAAAGCCATCGCCAGGCACCTGATCGACCGGGGGGTCGTGGCGGTGCGGGATGACAGCGAGTACGTGGATGTCACGATCCACTGGCTCGGGGGGATGACGAGCGTGCATGAACTCATCCGGCCGGTGGGGCGTTACGAGCAGATGCGTGACTACGAGGGGTTGCTGGGTCGCATCCTGGAACTGCGTGGGCAGAGGTGGAGCGCGCGTCAAATCGCCGAGCAGTTGAACCGGGCAGGTTGGCGGCCGCCGCGGCGGCGGGCGACATTCAACGCCCCGATGATACGAAAGCTGATTTCCAGGAGCGCTCTGGGAGGATAAGGGGCTGACCCGACTGAGGTGAGTGCTCTGTTGGAGTCGGACGAGTGGTGGTTCGGCGCGCTGGCGCGGCAGCTCGACATACCGCCAGCGACGCTGTACTCTTGGCTGCGGCGGGGCTGGGTCCATGCCCGGCAACTGCCAGGCGCGTGCGGTCGTTGGATCGTGTGGGCGGACGAAGACGAGTTGGGCCGGCTTCGCCGCCTACACGCCCGCTCCCGCAGCTGGTCAGAGGATGCGCCTGCGAAGGATCTCACAACGCCCAAGACACGTCCCGGGACTTAAGGGACATCGAGAAGAGGCAATCCTGATCGATGATCGGCGGCGAGGACGTCGGGGTCGGGTCCGTCAAGAGTTGTGACAAAGGAGGCAGTATGGCGGGTAGAAGGAGCAGTGGATCAAGGAGGGCAAGAATGCCGTGAAGTGGACGAAGCTGTCGTGCCGGCGATTCAAGGACAACGCAGCGCGCTTGCAGTTGTTCGCCCTGGCGTACAACCTGGCGAACGCGCTGCGGCAGTTGGCGCTGCCGCGGTCGGTCCGCAGCTGGAACCTGACGACCTTGCGGGCGAAGCTGATCAAGATCGGTTGAAGGCTCCCTGGCTCTTGCCGCCGTCGCCGGGAAAGCCCGCGTGCGGGAAAGGAGGACAGTTTTCATGAAGCGGCCTTTCAAGCCATGAAGAACGAGCGATCTGGCGATTAATTCCGTCGGAGAGCAGGGCGAAGCGAGGCCCGCTCACGCCAGGACCTCCTTGATAACGTGCCCGGAGACGTCCGTCAGCCGATGGTCGCGGCCGTTGAAGCGGTAGGTCAGCTTCTCGTGGTCCAGGCCGAGCAGGTGCAGGACCGTCGCCTGGAGGTCGTGGACGTCCACTCGGTCCTCGACCGCCTTGTAGCCGAAGTCGTCGGTGCGGCCGTGGTGGACACCCCCCTTGACGCCCCCGCCGGCCAGCACCGTCGTGTACGCCAGCGGGTTGTGGTCGCGGCCCTTCGCGTCCTGCGAGTCCGAGGTGCGCCCGAACTCGCCGCCCCAAATCACCAGCGTCGAATCGAGCAGGCCGCGCGACTTCAGGTCCGTCAGCAGGGCCGCCGCCGGCTGGTCGGTCATCAGGCCGCAGTCGCGATGATTGGTCAGGATGTCGCTGTGGCCGTCCCACGGTACGTCGGCGACCGCGCCGCCGCTGATGCGGTTGGAGGGCGAGAAGATCTGCACGAAACGGACGCCGCGCTCGACGAGTCGCCGGGCGATCAAGCACTGGCGGCCGAACGTGCCGCAGTCCTTGCTGTCCAAGCCGTACAGCTTCCGCATCGCCTCCGTCTCCTTGCTGACGTCCAGCGCCTCCGGCGCCGCTGCCTGCATACGGAAGGCCAGCTCGAACGACTCCACCCGCGCCGCCAGTTCCGCGTCGAGAGGGTGGTCCTTTTGGTGGCCCGCGTTCATCTCCTTTAAGAAATCGAGCTGGGCACGCTGCCGCGCCTCGGTCACGCCGCCGGTGCGGGCGAGATTGGCAATCGTCTCCTTCTGGCGGGCGTCGAGCAGCAGCGGCTGGTGACTCTTGGGCAGGAAGCCCGGCGACCAGATGCCGTCGTCGCCGCGGGGCTTGGCGTCGTGCATGACGACAAAGGCCGGCAGGTTGTCGCTGACCGAGCCCAGGCCGTAGGTCACCCAGGCACCCATGCTAGGATGGCCGGGCCGGACGACGCCTGCGGAAAGTTCCATCGACGCCGGGGCATGGTTGTTGGCCACCGAGTGGCAGGAATGGATGAACGCCATGTCATCGACGTGCTCCGCCATCCCCGGCAGGACGTCGGAGACCCACGAACCGGACCGGCCGTACTGCTTCCAGGCGAACGGCGACCGGAGGCACTTGCCGCTGGTGGTGAAGAAGCCGGTCTTGGGGTCAGCGCCGGCGAGCGTCTGGCCGTCGCGCTTCTGCAACTCCGGCTTGTAGTCGAACGTGTCCACCTGGGAGGGGCCGCCGGTCATGAACAACCAGATGACCGCCTTGGCTTTCGGCTTGAAATGCGCCGGCTTCGGCGCGGCGTGGGCCACGAGCCCATC
>DATFNV010000714.1:0-6568 GCA_035266225.1 Gemmataceae bacterium | reverse complement strand
ATAGCGGGTGTAGAAGCGGGTGTAAAGGATGGCAGGCGGTGGCGAAGTAAACGCCGCAAGTCAAGGAATGACAAATACTTAGCCCCTCTAGCTCAACTGGCAGAGCAGCTGACTCTTAATCAGCGGGTTGCAGGTTCGAGTCCTGCGAGGGGCAGTTCTCTCTTCCACTCCCACCGGGTCGCAATCGGTCCCAACTCCCTTCACCGGCAAGGGGTTACGGCCGATGGTCGGTTGCCCCTTTCCCCCCTCCGAATTCTCAACCGCTCCCATGTTCTCCCCCCCGCTGCCAACCGGGCGTGCAAGCAGCGTGCAAGCGCCGTCCGTCCCGGTCGCCTTCAGAACCGCAATTTCCCCCGGACGGCCGGTCGGCAGCAGAGCCGGGAGTCCATCGACGGCGCCGGCCAGATCGTGCAGGTGAGCATGGGTGTAAGTGCGCATCGTCAAGTTGATGTCGGAGTGACGGGCCAGTTCCTGCGCGACCTTTGGGTGAACCCCGCTGCGCTGCAACAGGGTGATGTAGCTGTGCCGCAGCGCGTGGAAGTCGCATACCCGGCCTTCGGCGTCCGCGAACGGGATGCCGGCGGCCTCCAGGTCGATGCGCAGCATGTCGGCGGCATCTTCCGCCCAGCTGCCGGGCCAGACGGGCTCGCCGGCGGGCCGGCCGTCGAGGTAGCCGCGCAGGGCCAGGGCCACGTCGGGGGGCAGCGGTTGAACCGACGTGCGCCGGTTCTTGCTGTACCCGGCCTTCACGGTAGCGGTCGGCTGCTCGCCGTCGAGGGTGAAGGAGCCGGGCTCCAGGGTCGCCAACTCGCCGGCGCGGAAGCCTGTCGTCATCCCGACCGCGTAGAGCATGGAACGGGCGGGACCGTCCAGGCCACGGAAGACGCTCGCGCTCTCGGCCGCGGCGTTCAACAGCGCCCGCAGGTCGGGCTCGTGGAGGGCGCGGCGGGAGCGGCGCACGTCGGCGTTCGCGTTCACTCGGGACAGGATGGTGAGGGGGCCGGTTCCGGTCCGGCGGTCCCGGACCAACCAGTGCGTGAACCCCTTCACGGCCGTCAGGTAGGCGTTGCTGGTCGAGGGGCCACGGCCGCGGCAGTTCCGGTCAAGAAGGGCCTCGACGGTCGCCCGCGGATAGCGGCGGGCCTTGCCGTTGCCCGTCGCGGTGCCGTGCAGACAGGCGCGGCGCAGGAGCAGGGAGAAACCGGTGGGGTGAACGCCGAGCAGCGCCACGACTTCCCCCTTGGTAAACAACTCTTGCCCCGGGGGCAGGTCGGGCCGAACCGGGTCGAGGCGCAGCCCGTGCAGGAACTCCGCCACGGCCGATGCGACCACGTCGGGGATGAAGACGAACTTGCAGCCGACCAGCACGGCCTCGACGTAGCGGGCCGTCTGCCGTGCGTGCTTTTCGGTGTCACCCTTGGCCAGCAGCTGCCGGCGGTAGTCCTCGACGTGTTCGGCGAGCGGGCGCTTATGGTGCGCCTCGAAGGGGTCGCCGATGCCGGCCTCTGCACGCTCGGCCTTGCGCACCAGTTCGGCCAGCATCATCTCGGCCGCCGTCCGGTTCGAGCAGAGTTTGACTTGCTCGCCACCCACGGTGCCGTACCAGTGGGGAGAGTGTCCGCGGCAACGGTCCCCCTTCTCCGTCAGGAAGGCAACGACGGTCTTGCCGTCGGCGCCCTTGAATCGGACGGCGGGCCTGTCCTTGTCGGTCTTCTTGTCCTTGATGGTGACTCGCTCGGCACCAGCGGGAATGGGATAGGTGTACTGCTTGCGGAAGACGCGGGCCATGTGATGCGGTCCTTTCTCAGAAGGACCGCGGCCGCCGATCCGCTTCTGAGTTCGGATCGACGGCGCGCGGTAAAGGATGCGAAAGATACTATATCGGGCGGTAGCGGAAATCAAGGTCAGCAGCTGCCGGGGGCACGGGGGGCGAGTCTACTACGGCCCGGCCGCGCCGTCGAACAGCCCGCGCTGTCGCTGGCCCTTCCGCAGCCGGCGCCGTCGAGGGGGCGCCTGCAAGACGACAGGTTGCAAGTCCTCGACGCGCAGGGCCACGCGGCGCAGGCACCAGCGCCCGGCCCGGAAGGACCAGCCCCAGACCTCGACAGCCACGCCGGCTTGCAGCAGCCGCGGCAACTCCGGCCGGGCCTGGATGCGCTTCAGTCGGTCGGCAACGTGCCCGTCGCTGGTGCATTGGACCAGCAGCACAGTGCGGTCCCGGGGGTGGACTCCCAGAACGTCACCGATGCCGAACAGGTCCGCCTTGAGGTTGGCTTGCGGAATCCAGCGCTCCACGACGGCAGCAAGGTAGCCCTGCCTCCGAAGCAGCTGCAACGTCCGGCTTGTGGGGCTCATGCTCACCGTGGTTTCTCTCCAGGCCGGGGCACCATCGTCTGCCATCGCTCGCGCACACGCACACTACCCCGCCCCCGAGTTGCGTACCCGCAACCTCGGGGGGTGTGGGGGGGCGCGCGCGCGTGTGTGTGTCTGTGTCATTTCGCGCGCCCCCGAGGGTGCTTTGCGGGGCGTTTCGGCGCCTTGCGCGGCTTCTTTTCCAGGGAGGGGGCCGATTCTGCCTCGGAAGGGACAGACGGGGTTTCCGTCGCGGGTCCTTCGGACGAAGTAGGGCGCGGTGGCTCTGGAGGGGGAACGGTGGCAATGAGTAGACGGTTTGCTTGACCATCGGCGCGCCAGGAATGCAGGTAGCCGACTTCGATGGCGCGTTTGAGCAACTCCGTGGCCTTCCTGTCCGAGAGCCCGACCAGCAGGGCAGTTTCGAGGATTACCCCCCGGGCCTGTGGCTCCGGCTTGCCGAACGCCTCAGCAAAGCGTTTCGCCGTCCAGGGCGGCGCCGGTGACTTGTGGGGCTCCTCCTGCCTTTCGGGCGTGCGCCTGCGCGGCCTCTCGGGACGCAGCGCGGCCGGGTCCAGGTCTGGGGCCGGGGACCATACCGGGAAGTCCCAGCGCAGACAGAGGGATGGGACTGGCGGCCAGGAGCGCGCCGCGGCGTCAAGGACAACGGCATTGTCCTCTTCGTGCGGCCGCAAGACGACGTGCGTATCGGCGGCGCGGCTCTGTGCGCCGGCTCCCGCGCCTACGTCGGTGACACTCTTGCCGGACTGGTTGCCCTTGCTGCTGTGATGGACCAACGTGAAGCCGGCGCCCAGCGCATCGGCGTAGGAGTCCAGCAGGTTGTACAGCCCGGCCACGGCGGCGTTATCGTTCTCGTCCGTGTTGAGAGGCAGTGTGCGATAAAAGGCGTCGATGATAACCAAGATATACGTTCCGCGCTCGATCAACTTCAGGCCGGCTCCCAGGCCGTACAGGTCTTTGAGGCGGCCGCGCAGGTTGACGATGTCGATGTTGGCTATGGCATCCTCTGGCAACTGGAGGGCCTGCGCCATCATGCGCAGCCGGTGAGCGCTCGTCTCGGGGTGTAACTCGTTGTCGATGATGAGGACACGGCCGCGCCGTGTTGGGAACTTGCCGAGCCAAAGCTGACCCGTGGCCACGGCAATCGCCAGCCCCAGCGTCAGCCACGACTTGCCGACCTTGGGCGCGGCGATGACGTTCATCGTCTCGCCCTGCCGTAGCAGGCCGTCGATGATGAACGGACGGCGCTCGGGATAACGACGCACCAACTCCGCGTAGGTCAGGATGGGCAAGGCGGCGCCGCGGTTGGCGGCCTCCTGCGCCGCGAGCTGCTCAGCTTCAGCGCGGGGCAGCCCGCCGTCATACTCGGCGATGCCCGCGCGCTCGGCGAATCGCTCGGCATCGTCGGGGGACAGGCCATTGCGGCACGGCGGGGCCTGTCCCGCCGGCGGGGGATGGTCTATCATGAGGGTGTCTCCGTTCATGTACCAACCACGGCCGGGCTCCCACTCGGCCGTGGGGGAAGTTGGGGAGACGCGGGCCGGAGTCGAACCGGCTATCAGGGCTTTGCAAGGGCCACCCGAGGACCGTCCTCCCCCGCGTCTCCTACAGCCCCATCAGTTCGCGGCTGGCGCCACCCGGCCCACGACAGGGGCGGGCTCAATGGCGGCCGTTGGCATTCCCAGCAGCGCGGCGGGCCTCCCACTCGCGGCGCGGCGGGCAACCAGCCGATATGTGCGCCTCCAGTTCCTCACGTCTCCAGCGCACCGTAGCGCCGATGCGCACGGGGGCGGGCACGCGGCCAGCACTCACCCATCGATACCACGTCGCGGCACTCGCGCCGTACAGGCGGCTCGCCTGGCCGGCGGTCAGCAGCAATGGCTCCCCAGCGGCGGCGAGGACAGCCGCGGCGCGGGCCTTGCGGCCGCCGGCCTCGGTAGTGCGCGGCTCCTCGGCGGTGGGGGCAGGTGCGGACTCAGGGGGAAGCGCGAGGCGGACGGCGGGAGTATCAGTTCCCACGGCGCACCTCCTGCCGGCGCTCCGGCTCGGGGGGTTCCTGTCTCAGTTTCTCGCGGACGGCATGAGCCAGGGCGCGGGCAGTCGGGGAGTCCGGTCCGGCCGTGCGCTCGGCATCTTCGAGGGCCACAAGCAACCGCCATAGCGGCAGGTCGCTCAGGCGCCGGTGTAGGGAAGTGTTCATGCCCCCATGATGCGCGGGGGCCTGAGAGTCATGTTGTGAACCGTCGCCCGTCCGTCAGGCGACGGACGAATTCTCTCGGGAAATGCAAGGCAGAGAGAGGCGAAAAAGTTGTCCTTCCGTCGTCCGTCCGTCAACCGTCCTTCGCGAGCCGTTGGAGAACGGGCAAGACGTCGGTCGTCCGGTAGAGGTATTTCGCCTCGTTCTGGCGCTTATTCTGGACTTCCACGCAGCAATCGGGGTGGTCAGGGCGGAACCGGCGGAGGGCCGATTCTACCCTGGGAACGGGCAGCCCGAGCTGACGAGCCAGGTCGGGGGCGGAGAGCATCGCGGGTAGGGCCGTCGCTTCGTCAACCGGCGCCTCGTTGCACTCAGGAAGGGTGCGCAGGTCCGCGGTTACGTCGGCAAGGAATGACTCCAGGCCCGGGCGGTCCTCGGCACGCAGCTGGCACCACTCAAGGCGGTAGCTCCCATCCCGTGGCGCTCCGGCGGCTGTCAGCAGATCAAGCCACATGACAGCGTGCCTGTATCCGGGAGTTCGCGGGCACAGCCCCTGCCAAGGCGCCGGGTTGATCGGCTCTTCGGTCTCGCAAACGGCGGCGTGCAGTGCCGTCAGCACCGCGTACTTCGCGGCCAGGGTATAGGGGCGGCGGTCCAGCGGCAAGCCACAGCCTGGTCGAGGATTGGCCGCTCGCTCCTTCAGGTACTGGAAGCATTGCAGCAAGAAGCGCCGGCGGGCGTCGGGCAGACGGAGCAGGTCATTGACGCGCCATCCAAGGTCTGCGAACGGAGGGAAGGACATGGAATGCACTCCGGGGCAGGCGGCGCCGGCCCGGTCGCCCGTAGCGGAGTGCAAGGCGACAGGTCGCCGGGCCGGCCAGGGGTCATGACTCCCCCGTCCCGCCATTCGGCATTCTCCTTGTCGAGCGCCAGAGCTGCAAGGCGGTAGGGTCGGCCGCGCATTCCTTCGCCGGGCAGGCAGCCGGAAAACAGGTCGCAGTCGCGGGAAACCCAGTCGGTTCGATGGCAAGACCGCTCAGACACGACCTAATCAATCGTCAGCGTGAATACTGGTGTTTGGATCAAGCCGGCAATGGACGCAACCGTCCGCGTGAACAGTGATGTTGGCGTCAAGCCGGCAATGGACGCAACAACCGTGAAGGTGCCTTTCTTGGCGTTGGCGATGAGTTGTGGAGCGGTGGCCACACCAGTTGCATTGGTGGTTGCGGTCGCCGTGCTACTGCCGCCAAAGGTGCCGCTGGCCCCGTTCGTCGCATTGGCATGGATCGTAAAGGTCACCAGCACACCTGGCACATCATTCCCGACGCTGTCGGTGACCACCACACCGAGATCGATCGCAAAGGCGGACCCAGCCGTTGTGGTCTGCGGGGTGGTTTTGCACACGGCGACAATCTTGGCCGCCGGCCCTACCAAGTTCGTCAGGCTGAAGGAAGTGTTCGCCCCACTGATCGAGGCGACCACCGTGAAGCCGCCCGGATGAGCGTTAGCAGTGAAAGCGGGCGCGATGGCTACGCCGTTGGCGTTGGTGGTGGCTGTCAGCTTGCCGGCGAAGGTGCCACCGGGTCCGTTATTTGGCGCGGTGAAGGTCACCTTGACGCCGGCAACCGGATTCCCGAATTGATCGGCTACGCCGACTTGCAGGGTGTTCTTATACGCTTTGGTGACAACTGCGCTCTGGGAATTGCCGGAACTGATAGTGACACTGGCCGGCTGGCCTGCGTTGTTGGTCAAGGTGAAGGAGGCGGGGACACCGACGCCAGCGACCCAGACGTTGACCGTGAAGCTACCTGCCATTGTGTTGGCAGTCAACACCGGCGCCGTGGCCACGCCGTTGGCATCGGTCACGACAATGGGCCAAGCAGCGAAGGTTCCGTTCGCGGTGCTTCCCGGCAGTTCAAACACGACCGTGATGCCACTCACGGGTTTGCCGGCGGCATCGGTGACGCGCGCCGTCAGGGCCTTGCCGTAACTGGTGAA
>DATFNV010000713.1:0-7584 GCA_035266225.1 Gemmataceae bacterium | reverse complement strand
CGCCGTGGGAAAGAGGTGATCCAATGTTCTCCGTGCGCGCCTTCCTGATCGTACCAATGCTCCTGATCGCGGCGACAGCGGCCCGCGCCGGGATCGTCTACAACCAACCGTCGGACTTCCCGGTCAGCGGGGCCCCCGGCGTCTACGCGTCGCAGAACGACAACGGTCCCACCGGGGCCGGGAACTTCGCCACCGCTTACGACAATTTCACCCTGTCGCAAACGACGGTCATCAAGGGGGTCACCTGGCAGGGGGCCTATTTCCTTCCGCCCAACGCGGGGACCGGGGCCGACGCGATTACGGCTTTCACGCTGACGTTCTGGTCGGACAACGCCGGCACGCCGGGGGTCGCCTTGCTGAGCCAAACGATCCCCGGCAATGCCAATGAATCCTTTGTGGGGATGGAAACGGCCACGACCAACGGGGGGAACGAGGTTTTCAACTACTTCGACAATCTGCCCATCCCGTTCACCGCCGTGGGGGGCACGCAGTACTGGTTGTCGATCGTGCCCAACCTGTTCTATGAGGATGCGCCGCTCACGGATGGACAATGGGGCTGGCACACCGGCACCGGCGGCGATGGCGAGTCCATGCAGGACTTCGAGACGGTGACCGGCGACCCCACGACTTTGATGCGCTTCACCAATCCGCACGATCTGGCCTTCTCGCTGAGCGATACAACCGTTTCGACGGTTCCCGAGCCGGCCAGCCTTGCGGTCTGGGGCCTCATTGGAATCGCTGGCGGCGTTTATCGCTGGCGCCGCTGCAATCGGCCGCAAGCCCGCCGCGACTGACGCCGGGAACAACTCGGGAGCGCCGATGCGCCGATGCCTCAAGCTCATTTGAGTTGACAGTCTGCCGTCGGCCGAGTAAAGAAGGAAGGGGAGTGGTTCCCCAGTTCTCAATCCTTGCCCTCAGAGAAAGGAAAAACACCAGTCATGCGAGCAAACGACAACAGGGCTGGACAAGGGAAGCGGCTGCTGGCCACCGCAATCTCGGCGCTCGTCCTCGCCGCCGTGCCCGTGTTTGCGCTTCTCTTCCTCGGCGCAGGGCTGGCCACTCCGGCGCAGATGGGGTCCGAGCCGGCCGGCACCACGAACGTGCTTTCAGCCGACTTTCTGACCCTGGACGGACCGGTGACGGCTCCGAAGTCATCTTCCCAGGGCCGCGAACCTGCCACGGACAACGCACCGGGCGAAATCCGTCTGCACAATTGGGAGTTCACCCGCCAGGCGTCGCGGTTCAATTAAGGACCTATCAGCAAATGACTTCCCCGCTGGGCGAGCCGCTGGGCTTGTCCCGCGGGGGAGAACCCCGACACTCGCCGCCTCGGCGCTCCCGGTGTTCCCCTTTTTCCGGACGAAGCAGCAAGGCCTTTCCTCGCAGTCCGCGCAGCGCTTCCGCTGCGGAGGACCAATTCCCCTGAGTGCGCTCTCATGACGACGGATTTGGACCGCGGCGCGACGTGGCGGCAGCGCGGGGTGGGTGTGCTGCGGGTCGCCATCGAGGCCGGGGTCCTCATCCTGACGTGTCTGTCGCCCTGGGTCTTCGGAGCCGTCCACCCTCTCTTTGAATCTCTCCTTTCCGGAGGAGTTGCCGTCCTAACTCTCCTGTGGGCGGCGCGGATGCTCCTGGAGTGGCGGCTGACCTGGCAGAAGTGTCCGCTGGCGCTGTGTCTGGCCGGCCTGTTCCTGCTGGGGATCGCTCAGGTGGTGCCGTTGCCCGAGCCGCTGCTCGCTCGGCTCTCGCCCGGCACCGTGCGGCTGTGTGGGGAACTCCTCCCGGCCCAATCCGAGACGCTGCCTGGCGGCGAGGCGAAGGAGGCCGTGGCGCGGCCCGCCGGCTCGACCATCTCCCTTGCCCCCGGCGCCACGCGCCGAGCGCTGCTCCAGTTCCTGCCCGTCCTGATGCTCTTCGCGGTGGTGCGCAACAACCTCGGCTCGACCGCCGCGCTACGTCGCCTGAGCGTCGCCGCCGTGGCCAATGGCACGCTGCTGGCCCTGTTCGCGCTGCTCCAGTTTTTCACCTCGCCGCACGATACCCTGTACTGGACCTTCCCCTCGCAGGGCCAGGTGTTCGGCCCCTTCATCTGCCGCAACCACTTCCCGTTCTACCTCAACGTCTGCGTGGGCCTGGCAGGTGGATTACTGGTGTCGTTGGTGTCGTCCGGGGCGGGGCCCGCTCGCCGGGACGAAGTCTTTTCGCCCGCCGCTCTGCTGCAGGATCCGCGCTGTCTCTGGGTCACCGTTGCCCTGGCGGTGATGGTGAGTAGTGTCGTATTCTCCCTCTCGCGCGGGGGAGTTCTGGCGCTCGTGGGCGGAGGTCTGGTGGGGCTACTGGCCCGGTGCGCCGGGCCGCGGCAGTCGTTAGCGACGGTGACACTCTTGACGATCTTCCTGACCTTCGGCCTGCTCGATTGGTTCGGCCTGCCTCGGGTCGAGGCTCGCCTGGGGACCCTGTGGAGGGGAGACGCTCTGGAAGACGGCCGCCTGCCCATGTGGCGGAACGTACTGGGCGGGGTCAAGGACTTTCCCGTCTGGGGGACCGGTTACGGGACGTTCCGCCACGTTGAGCCGTTGTCCCGCCAGCCGGGGGATGACCCGACCGTGGACTACGAGCACGCGCACAACGACTACCTGGAAGCGCTGGTCGAGGGCGGTCTGCTCCGGCTGGTGCTGAGCCTGGCCACGGTCGCCTTCGTCTACCGGCTGGGTTGGCGCGCGCTGCGTCGTTACCGGGGACAGCCGGGCGCCGGGCTGGTGCTCGGCGCCCTGGTCGGGTTAACCACCGTCTTCCTGCACAGTGCCGTCGATTTCGGCCTGCACCTTCCGGCCATCGCCTTCCTGGCGGCCGTGGTGTGCGCCCACCTCGCCGCCCTCGGGGCCGAACCGGAAGGCCAGGCCGGCGGGGCCGCCGGCGTGGGTGACAAACACACCCTTCGGCTGTGGGGACTGGGGCCGGTCGCGGGGGTGGCGGCGTGTGCGGCCCTGGGCTGGCTGCTGGTCGATGCGGGGTGGCGGAGCGCCCGGGCCGATCAGTTCCGGCTGGCGGCGCTGCGGGCCCGAGGGGAGCCGGGCCCCGAGGCGCGGGAGCGACAGATCAGGGCCCTCGAGGCCGCGGTCGGGCGGGCCCCCCAGGACGACTCCTTGCAGGTGGCGCTGGCCGGCGCTTATACCCAGGCGTTCAAGGAGCAGTCGGCCCGCCGGGCAACGGTCGCGCAGGCCACGGCCGTCGCGCGGGCCGTGGCCGCCTTCGCGTCTCCGGGCCCGCCCTCCCCGGCGGCGGCAGCGTGGTCGGCCGCGCTGACGGCTCAGCAGGAGGTCGGCCGGGCGGACGACGAGGAACTGGCCCGCCGCTACCTGACGCCGGCGCTGCGGCACTACCTGCGGGCGCGGGACTCGTGCCCGCTACTGGTCGTGCCCCAGGTGCAGCTCGCCGCCCTGCGCGACCGGCTGGGCGGCGCCGACCCGCGCGGGGCGTACCTCGAGCGGGCCACCCGGCTGCGCCCGTCGGACGCCGAAATCTGGTATCTCGCGGGTGCCCAGCAGCTTCTCGACGGCGAGCAGGCTCGGGCCTGCCAGAGCTGGCGGCGGTCCCTGGGGTGTTCCGAGGCGTTCCTGGGCGAGATCGTCCGGGGCAGCTCTCGCGTCCTGGGGCCGGATGGCGTCGTCAGCGAAGTCTTTCCCGACAGGCCCGACTTGTTGTTCCGGGCCGCCTCCGAGGTTGACCCGCAGGCGGAGGGAGGCCAGGTCCGCGCGGCCATCCTGACCAGGGCACTGGCCCTCTTGCAGGAACAGCCGGGCAGGCGGCAGGCGAACGACTTGCACCTTGAGGCGCTGATCCGCAATGCGCTGGGCCAGCCGGCCGAGGCCCTGGACGCCTACCGCGCGGCACTGGCCCGGGACCCGCTCCAGGCCGGCTGGCGTTACGAGTTCGCCCGACTCCTGTACCAGCAAGAGCGGCTGCACGAGGCGGAACGGGAGCTGCACGCCGTGCTGCGCGAGCAGCCGGACAACGGCGAGGCGCGCGAACTCCTCGAGACTGTGCTCCAGGGGCTGTTGGACAAGGATTGAGGGGTGCCGGCCCTGTGACGGCCCGTCAACAATTCGGACTATTCACATCTGCTTAGTGACCAATCGGCCCCCGGCGCGTCTCCCATAGTTGTCGGCCGTACTTCCCGGCCAGCCGGACGGGCCGGAGCAGGTGGTAGAGAAAGGAGAATGGAATCCCTCCCGGAATCCGCCAGCGGGCGGCCGGGGTCGTTCGCGGCGCCTCGGAGTGTGTCGTGATCGCCCTGGTTGTCCTGGCGCCCTGGCCGCTGGGCTCGGTGCATCCGGCGTTCGAGGCCCTGCTTTACGCCGGCGTCGCCGGGTCGTTCCTCCTCTGGGGGGCGCGCATTCTCCTGGAAGGGAGGTTGACCTGGCGTCGCTGCCCCGTCGTCGTCTGCCTCGCGGGGCTGTTCCTGTTCGGCGTGCTGCAACTGGCGCCGCTGCCGCACGGCGTCCTGGCCCGGTTGTCGCCGGCGACAGTGCGCCTGTGCGACGAGTTGTTACCCGCCGAACGAGAAACTCTGCCGGAGGCCGACATCCCTCCGGCCTCCCTCGCCGCGGGGGAGAGGCTGAGCCTCTACCCGGCCGGGACTCGCGAGGAGCTGGTGCGGCTGCTGGGGATTTTCCTCCTTTTCGTGGCGGTGCGCCACAACGCGGCCTCGCCGAAGGCCCTGGGGCGGTTGGCGGTGGCGGCCACGGTCAACGGCGCCGCCCTGGTGCTGTTCGCGTTCCTGCAATTCTTCTCCTCGCCCCATCAGACCATGTACTGGGGGCTGCCGGTCCCCCTGGGCTCGCCGTTCGGCCCGTTCATCTGTCGCAATCACTTTCCCTTCTACGTCAACGTGTGCCTCGGCCTAGCCGTGGGGCTGCTCCTGGCACGGCGGCGGGGCTCGAACGCTTCGGCGGACTCACAGGAGCGCGAGTCCGGCGCGGGCGCGTCGTGGAACCCGTTGGCCCTGCTGCACGACCCGGCGAGCCTGTGGATCACCCTGGCCCTGGCCCTCATGCTGGCCGGGGTGGCCTTCAGCCTGTCGCGGGGCGGCCTGGTGGCGCTGGCGTGCGCCTGTGGCGTGTGCCTGGTGCTCCGCAGTGCCGGGGCCTCGCGCCCGGGGCGATGGGCCGGCACCCTGGTGAGTGTGGGGCTGGCCCTCGGTCTGCTGGCCTGGCTGGGGACGGGGCCCCTGCGGGAGCGGCTCTCGACCTTCTGGGAGGGCGACCTCCTGCAGGAAGGGCGCGGCGAGATCTGGGCCGACGTGCTGCCCGCCGCCAAGGATTTCCCGCTGTTCGGGACCGGGTACGGCACCTTCGAGCACGTCGAGCTGGTCTACCGGAGGAGCCCGGCCCACCAGGGGTGGGTGGTGGAGCACGCCCACAACGACTACCTCGAGGCGCTGGTCGAAGGGGGCGCCGTCCGGCTCCTCCTCAGCGTCGCGGCGGTCCTGTTCGTCTACCGGCTCGGCTGGCGGGCGCTGCGCCGCTACCGGGGCCGCGCGACGGGGGGGCTGGTGCTGGGGGCCCTGCTCGGCTTCACGACGGTGGTCGCCCACAGCGCCGTCGATTTCGGGCTCCACATCCCCGCCATCGCTGTGGTGGCGGCCGTGGTCGCCGCACAGCTCGCGGGCCTGGGCGAGAAGCGGCCAACGCCGGAGGACGCCAAGCCGCCGGCCCCGGGCGCGCTCTCGTGGGGGGCGCGAGCGGTAGCCGCGGCCGGCGGCGGTACAGCCGTCGTGCTTGCCCTGCTGCTCTGCGCCGAAGGGTGGCGGATGGCGGAGGCGGAGAGCCTGCGCCTGGGGGCCCGGGGCCAGGTCGATGACGAGGGCCCGCGGCTGCTGGAGGCCGCAACGCGGATCGCCCCGGAGCGGGCCGACCTCCACCGTGAAGCGGGGCAGGCGTACCTTGCCCGCTACGACCAGCAAGTGGCGCGGGGGGCCGGGGCCGACGAGCGGCGCCGGGCGATCCGGGAATACCTCTGGCCCGGACTGGCGCACTACGTCCGGGCGCGGGACCTCTGCCCCCTCTCGGCCAAGCTCCAGCTCCGGCTGGCCGCTCACCGGGATGACTTCGGGCGGGCCGACGCGCGGAGCACCTACGTCGAGCGCGCCGAGCGGTTGCTCCCATCGGACCCGGAATTGCACTACCTGGCCGGCACTCTGGAATTGGCCGGGGGCGAGCGCGAGCGGGCGGTGAGAAGGTGGCGGCAATCGCTGGCGCTGTCGGACGCCTACCAGAAGGCCATCGTGGAGCAGGCCCGCGGCGTGCTGACCGACGAGGAGTTGCTCGAGCAGGTCCTCCCCGAGCGGCCCCAGCAAATCTACGCCGCGGCCACCCAGCTCTACCCCGAGGCGGAGGCGGCCGGGCGACGGCCGTTCTGCGAGAAAGCGCTGCGCCTGCTGTGCCGGCCGGGGGCGGCGCAATCAGCGATCGACTTCCATCTCAAGGCCGTGCTGCACGCCACCTTCGACCAGCCGGAACAGGCCGCCGCCGCTTACGAGGCCGCCCTGGACCGGGCGCCGCTGGAGACCGAGTGGCGCTGCGAATTCGCCGGCCTGCTGCGCCGGCAGGGCCGCCTCAAAGAAGCCAGGTGCCAGGTGCTCGCGGTCCTCGCCGACCAACCGGACCACCGGGAGGGGCAGCGATTGTTGCAGGCCGTCGCAAGGGACATGGCGGAACGGAATTAGATCCGAGGCGTGTTTCTTTCGCCGCCGCACCAGCGCGCCGATTGCCGGCCGGAGCCACTACGGCGGACGCAGGCGGGTGTCAGCCTGGCCGCCGTCCATCCCGATGAACACGTCCGTTCGGCAGCGGACTCGGTTCCGGCCGCGAGCCGTCGTTCGGCGAACGGATCTTCCCAGGACGAACGCGGACCATGGCCAGGCTCAGGTGAGCCTGGGCGCGGCGCGGGTTCAGCTCGATGGGCCGCCGGAAGTCGGTCGCGGCTTCCTTAAGCTTCCCGTGATAGTAGCGAGTGACACCACGGTCGGCGGACAGCGTGTATCGGGCGGCCTCGGTCTGACCCTCGGGCCGTTGTCCTCGCTCATCCTGTTCCCGCTGGCAATTCGCTTACCACCGGAGAAAGACACGGGCCGGCCGGGTCGCCTCGGAGGTTACCCCCCGAGGCTCCCACAGATCCGGACTTGCCCAACTCAGGCATCCGGCTCGTCCCGTCGCGGGCTTGCGTGCGCTGTGCTACCTGCCGGCGTTACGTTGACAGCCCACGGGGCTCAGTGTCCCCGACCTGTCGCCCACCGACAGTTCCGCGACGAGGTGCCCCCTTCGCTCCGCAGGGTTCCCGACGCACAGGTTCCCCTACCCCCTACGCTACTATGAGGCACTCCGACTCCCTGCGACCCTCCCCCCGAGCTTCCTTGTGGTTCGCCCGGCGGTACCGCCCCGCGCGCCTGTCTTCGTGGCTCCGTCCAGGCCCGACGCCGGCCTGGGGCCGGGGGCTTTGCGGTCTGGCAGTCCCCACGCCAGGAGATATCGAGGCGGAGTCTACAGGGCCTCCCAGGTTCCCAGGCAACCCTGCTGGGCTCTT
>DATFNV010000712.1:0-2728 GCA_035266225.1 Gemmataceae bacterium | reverse complement strand
AGCCATGCTTGCGAGCTTTTCGGATGGCTATAGATGATGAAAACCGCCAGGCCTTGCTGTAACGTCCAGAGGCGTAATGATTTACGCTGCTTACTGCCCCAATGACCGTTTGAGCGACCGTCAAAGTCTGCGTTGACCCTGCGGGTTGGTGCCGCAGACGGGGGCGACGCCGCCGAAGTATTCGGGCAGGGCGAAGGCGATGGTGCAGGCCATGCGGCCGCCGCCGGAGAAGCCGGTCAGGTAGGTCTGGTCGGGGTCGATGCGATAGTGGCGGCGCACGTCGTCGAGCATGTCCAGGACGATGCGGACGCGCTGACCGGCGGGGCAGCCGTTGCCGGCCGCGTACGGGGCACAGAAGAGGGCGCCTGCCCTCTCGCACGGCTTCTGCCAGGACCGCCAGCCGAGCGGGCCGTCGCCGGGCGAGATGAAGACGACGAGCGGCCAGGTCCTGGCGGCGTCGTAGTCGCGGGGGACGTAGAGTTGGTAGTGCTGCTGGCGTGAGTCGTAGTCGGCGGGCAATTTGGCGGCGTTGGCCCCGAAGGCGGAGGCGACGAACTTCCAGTCGAGGCGCGTCGGGCCGGCGATTTGCACCTTGTCCTGGAAGCCGGTCGGCGGGGCCGCGGCGGCGGGCGCCGCCAGGGCGGCCGACAGAGCACAGGCCAAGGCCACGACAACAGGCTGTCTCATCGTCCGCACCCCGGCAGGTCAGGGAAGGTACGCGGCCGCGCCGCTTGCGACTTGGGCTTTCGCGGAGGCCGCCTCACGAAGTATATCAACGCGGGCTTCCGACGAGTGGGAGGGCGATGCTAACATGGTCGCCGGGGAGACCGGCGGCCGGCGGATCGCGACCGGGGGCCCGAGATGGATCGTCTGCGGCAATTCCTCGACGACGTCAAGCGGCGCGGGCTGGCGCCCGGGAACTTCCTGGGACTGCTCAACGTCCTGATCGGCCGGCGCCTCGCCCTGGAGGACGGCACGGCCATCTCGGCCGGCCTCAGCTACCGCGAGGTGGCGGCGCTGCTCAAGCGGGTGCGCTGGGAGCGCGAGGCCAGCGCCGAGCTGGGCGTCGAGCCGTCGTCCCTGGCGCCGCGCGACCGCGAGCGCTACTGGTACCAGGCCATCGTGCAGGCGCATGTCGATTCGCCGCGGGCGACCGCCGCCGGCGACGCGGTGGCCGAGCAACTCCGCGCGGCCGGGTACGGCGTCGGCCCGGCGCCGGGTGCCGCCGGGTCGTAGGTCAGGGCTTTTGTGGCTGCCGCATGCGGAGCGGCACGAAAGGAGAACCGCCATGAGCGACGCGCTTCCTCGCACGGTCTCGCGGCCGATCCAGTTCAACAACGGCTGTGCCATCGGCATTAGTAATCGATGGCAAAAGGGGCAATATTGCGTGATCCTGACCGAGGCCGGCCTCGTCGGCTGCGGCATCTACGACGTGAAGACGGCCGGCGAGTTCGGCCAGGCGGTGGCCATCGCCCGCGGCACGCCGCAACAGCCGCTCGTGGAGCCCGAAGACCTGTTCGACGCCAAGATCGTCGATGCCACGCCGCGGGCCAAGGAACTCGGCGTTCGCCTCGGCATGACCGGCCGCGAGGCGGTCGAACTGCTGCTCGCCGCGTCGAAGGCGAGTTGAACGGCCGCTTGCGGCTTAGCGTTCGCGTCACCCGGGTGACGCGAACGCTAAGCCGCAAGCGGCCTTACGGCTTACATCCCATCCACCTCCCAGCCCTTGCGGTAGGTGCGGCGGACGAACTGGTTCGCCTCCTTCTCGTTGGTCACCTTGAGCTTCGCCGCGTCCCACTCCAGCGTCGTCTTCCGGAAGCGGGTCGCCAGGCAGCCGAGCAGCACCGACTCGGTCAGCGGGCCGGAGTAGTCGAACGGCGCCGACGTCTTGCCGTTGCCGCGGCAGGCCTCGACGAACTGCAGGTAGTGGTCCTCCGCGCCCGGTTTGGGCAGCTTGTAGTCCTTGAACTTCTCGGCCGGCAGCAGCACCGGGGCCGCGATGTACGGCGAGTAGAGCACGCCCTCGGTGCCGATGTAGATCGAGCCCTGGTCCGACACCTTTCCGCCGACCAGGTCTTGCACGTCGGTCGGCGGCCGCCGGTGTCCGTGGTACCAGGTGAGCGCCGGCGCCTCGGTCGTGTGCTTGGTGCCGGGGAAGACGTACTTCACCTCCCCCTCCAGTCCCCAGCTATCGTCGTTGGGCGCGCCGCCCTCCGAGCGCACCGATTTGGGGGCGGTCAGCGCCAGCGCCCCGAACACCGGGTCGAGAATGTGGCAGCCCATGTCGCCGAACGTGCCGGTGCCGAAGTCGAGGCGCTTGCGCCAGTTGCCGGGGTGGTAGTAGCCGCCGCCGAAGAAGGGCCGCTCCGGCGCGACCCCGAGCCAGAAGTCCCACTTCAACTCCGCCGGCACCGCGTCGCTATGGTCGGGGCGGCGGTGTTTCTCGCCCTCGCCCCAGTCCTTACCGCTCCAGCTATAGACTTCCTTCACCTTGCCGATGGCCCCGGCGTGGATCGTAGCGACGACGGTACGGTGGACCTCGTGGGAGTGGATCTGGATGCCCATCTGGCTGACGATTTTCTTGTCGCGCGCCACCTCCGTCAGCCGCCGCGCCTCGTAGATCGTCTGCGTCAGCGGCTTCTGCGTGTAGACGTGCAGCCCCTGCTGCATCGCCCGCATGGTGATCGCCCCGTGCATGTGGTCCGGCGTGGAGACGTTGACCGAGTTG
>DATFNV010000711.1:0-25462 GCA_035266225.1 Gemmataceae bacterium | reverse complement strand
GAAGACCACCTGGACACGGCCTTCAGCTACAACAACGTCGCGGAAAACCTGCGAGCGCAGGGGAAGTACAGGGAGGCCGGGCCGCTGTACCAGAAGGCCCTGGACATCCGCCGCAAGGCCCTGGGCGAAGACCACCTGGACACGGCCTTCAGCTACAACAACGTCGCGGAAAACCTGCGAGCGCAGGGGAAGTACAGGGAGGCCGGGCCGCTGTACCAGAAGGCCCTGGACATCCGCCGCAAGGCCCTGGGCGGGGACCACCCGGACACGGCCCAAAGCTACAACAACGTCGCTCTCAACCTGCACGTACAAGGGAAGTACGTGGAGGCCGCGCCGCTGTACCAGAAGGCCCTGGACATCTTCCGCAAGGTCCTGGGCGAGGACCACCGAGACACAGCCATCTGCTACAACAACGTCGCGGAAAACCTGAACGCACAGGGGAAGTACGTGGAGGCCGCGCCGCTGTACCAGAAGGCCCTGGATATCTGCCGCCAGGTTCTGGGCGAGGACCACGGGGACACGGCCAACAGCTACAACGGGGTCGCGACAAATCTGCGAGCGCAGGGAAAGTACGTGGAGGCCGGACCGCTGTACCAGAAGGCCCTGGACATCCACCGCAAGGTCCTGAGCGAAGACCACCCGGACACGGCTCATAGTTACAACAACGTCGCGGAAAACCTGCGAGCGCAGGGGAAGTACGTGGAGGCCGGACCGCTGTACCAGAGGGCCCTGGACATACGCCGCAAAGTCCTGGGCGAGGACCACCCGGACACGGCCCAAAGCTACAACAACGTCGCTCTCAACCTGCACGCGCAAGGGAAGTACGTGGAGGCCGGACCGCTGTACCAGAAGGCCCTGGACATCTGGCGCAAGATCCTGGGCGAGGACCACCGGGAAACGGCCATCACCTACGACAACGTCGCGGAAAACCTGCGCGCCCAGGGGAAGTACGTGGAAGCCGGGCCGCTGTACCAGAAGGCCCTGGACATCCGCCGCAAGGTCCTGGGCGAAGACCACCCGCACACGGCCTCCAGCTACAACAACGTCGCTCTCAACCTGCACGCGCAAGGGAAGTACGGGGAGGCCGGGCCGCTGTACCAGAAGGCCCTGGACACCTGGCGCAAGGTCCTGGGCGAGGACCAGCCGCACACGGCCTTGGTGGGCTACAACAACGTCGCGTTCAATCTGCAAGTGCAGGGGATGTATCCGGAAGCGCTGGCGTCTCTGGAAACGGCGGCCCGCTCCTACGAGGCCGCCCGCCTGAGCGTCGCCGCCGGCGGCCTCGAACGCGCCGCTTTCGGGGCCGAACATTCTCCTTACCCCTTCCTGGCAGCCGCACGAGGTCGTGCGGGGCGAGCGGCCGACGCCTGGGCGGCCCTCGAAGCTGACCTGGCCCGCGGCTTCCTCGACCAGATGGCACTCCGCCGCGGCCGCGGCCTCACCCCGGCGGAGCAGCGCCAACGCGACGAACTGCGGGCCAGACGGGCTCCGCTGGACGCCCGCATCCTCGCCCTCGCCAGCCGGGCCCAACGGACCGACGCCGAAAGCGCCGAGCTGGAGCAGCTCGTCGCACAGCGCCAGCAGCTGGACAAGTCCCTCGCGGAGCTGGCCGTGCTCGCGAGCCAGCGCGAGGTGGTCCCGCTGGCTCAATTCCAGGCAGCCTTGCCGGCCGACGCGGCCTTCGTCGCCTGGGTCGATGCTGCCGATGGGGAAGTGCAGGAGCACTGGGGCTGCGTGGTCCGTTCCAAGGGGGAGCCAACGTGGGAACGTCTCACCGGCTCCGGTCCCGACAAGAAGTGGACCAAGGATGACCACAACTTGCCGTTTGAATTCCGTGCTGCTCTGGCCCGATCGGCCGCGGCCGCGGAGATTGAGGCCCTGGCCAGGAGAGTCTACGACCAGCGCCTCGCCCCCCTGGACAAACACCTCAGCGGCGTCAAGCGGCTCTTCGTCGCCCCGGCGAACTGGATGGCTGGCATTCCGATCGAGGCGTTGACCGACCAGTACACCGTCAGTTACACCCCCTCGTGTACCTACCTCGCCCGCCTCAAGGACCGCGAACGGCCGCGCAGTTCCGGCGTGCTGGCCGTCGGCGATCCGCTGTTCCCGCCGGTGAAAGAAGCGAAGCAACCCGTGGTGCTGCCCCCCGGCGGGCTGCTCATTACGCAGGTGGTCCCGGAAGGGGCTGCCGCCAAGGCACGCCTGCAGGCCGGCGACGTGCTCGTCGCCTACGCCGGCGAGGACCTCGCCTCGACCGAGCAACTCGGCAAGCTTATCGCCGCCAAGGCCGGCGAGAAGGCTGTCGTCGTCGAGGTCTGGCGCGAGGGCCAGAAGAATCTGGCCGTGAAGGACCTCCCGCCCGGCCGCCTCGGTGTCCTGCTGGCGAAAGAGCCGGCTCGCGACGCTATCACGGCGCGCCGGCAGGCCGACCAGATGCTCGCCAAAATCACGCGCGGCGACGACTACGTCGAGCTGCCCGGCACCGGGGTGGAAATCGCCCGCCTGGCCGCGCTCTTCGACGCCAAATCGGTCACCACGCTGACCCGCAAGGACGCCACCGAGGAACGCCTGGACCAGCTGCGCAAGGCCGACACGCTGAAGCAGTATCGCTACCTGCACCTGGCCACGCACGGCAAGGCCAATGATGTCAGCGCCTTCGAGTCGGCCCTGATCCTGACGAAGCCGGCCAAGCCGCCGGAGGTGCGCCCCGGCGAGCCGTACCTGGACGGCCGACTGACGGCGGCGGAGGTGCGGGACTACTGGAAGCTGGACGCGGAGCTGGTGACGCTGTCGGCGTGCGAGAGCGGCCTGGGGCGCCAAGGCGGCGGCGACGGCCTGCTGGGCTTCGCGCAGGCGTTCCTGCTGGCGGGCAGCCGCTCGGTGTGCCTGACCTTGTGGCAGGTGGACGACACGGCCACGGCCCTCTTGATGGACCGCTTTTATCGCAACCTGCTGGGCAAGCGCGAGGACGGGGCCAAGCCGATGCCCAAGGCCGAGGCCCTGCGCGAGGCCAAGCAGTGGCTGCGGACGCTGACGGACACCGAGGCGCTGGACCGCCTGGGCGTGATCACGAAGGGGGTGGTGCGGGGCGAGCGGCCGGCGCGGGAGGAGATGCGCGCGCTGCCCAAGCCGAAGGACGCTGCGAAGGATTACAAGCCGTATGCGCACCCGCGTTACTGGGCCGCATTCATCCTCATCGGCGATCCGGAGTGAGGTTGTTTAGCGGCGGGTCGCAGACCCGCGCGGCTCTACGAGCCGCCGCTCAACGAATGAACCATACGCGACACTCAACACGCGCGAGCGCGGAGGACGTCATGCTGCGAATGCTGCTGGTGGCCTTGCTGGGACTGTCCCTGGCCGTTGTGGCGCAGGCCGACGACCCGAAGCCGCAACGGCAACGCCTCCTGACTGAGGACGACGCTCGGAAGGCGGCCGACCTGGGAAAGCGGAGCGCGGAACTCGAGAATGCGGACCGGTATGCCGAGGTGATCGTGGCTGCGGAGGAGTTGCTGGCGCTGCGGACGAAAGTGCAAGGGGCGGATCACTGGGAGACGGTGAGTCAGAAGTGGCGGCTGGGGGCGCTGAAAAAGGTCGCCGCCTTGCCCGATGAGAAGCGGCTCGGCTGGCGTAAAGGGCAGCTGGGCGCTGAGGGGGCCAGACGTCTGGAGCAAAACGCTCAGTACGCCAAGGCCCTGCCTTTGCAGCAGGAACGACTGAAGTGGTGCCGCGAGATCCTGGGCGAGGACCACCCGCACACGGCCACCGGCTACAACAACGTCGCCTTCAACCTGAACAGCCAGGGGCAGTACGGGGAGGCCGGGCCGCTGTACCAGAAGGCCCTGGACATCAACCGCAAGGTCCTGGGCGAGGACCACCCCAACACGGCCTCCAGCTACCACAACCGCGCGTACAACCTGTACGCGCAGGGGCAGTACGCGGAGGCCGGGCCGCTGTTCCAGAAGGCCCTGGACATCCAACGCAAGGTCCTGGGCGAGGACCACCCCGACACGGCCTCCAGTTACAATAGCGTCGCGGCCAACCTGGCCGCGCAGGGGAAGTACGCGGAGGCCGGGCCAATGTTGCAGAAGGCCCTGGACAGCTGCCGCAAGGTCCTGGGCGAGGACCACCCGCACACGGCCGCCAGCTACAACAACGTCGCGCACAACCTGGACGACCAGGGGAAGTACGCCGAGGCCGGCCCGCTGGTCCAGAAGGCCCTGGACATCTTCCGCAAGGTCCTGGGTGAGGACCACCCGCACACGGCCCTCCTCTACAACAACGTCGCTCTCAACCTGAACGCGCAGCGAAAGTACGGGGAGGCCGGGCCGCTGTTCCAGAAGGCCCTGGACATCCAACGCAAGGTCCTGGGCGAGGATCACCCCGACACGGCCACCAGCTACAACAGCGTCGCGCACAACCTGCAGGCGCAGGGGAAGTACGCAGAGGCCGGGCTGCTGTTCCAGAAGGCCCTGGACATCCGCCGCAAGGTCCTGGGCGAGGACCATCCGCACACGGCCATCAGCTACAACAACGTCGCCCTCAACCTGCACGCGCAGGGGAAGTACGCGGAGGCCGCGCCCCTGTTGCAGAAGGCCCTGGACATCCGCCGCAAGGTCCTGGGCGAGAACCACCCGGACACGGCCACCAGCTACCAGGGAGTCGCGTACAACCTGAACGCGCAGGAGCAGTATCCGGACGCGCTGGCGTCTGGGGAAACGGCGGCCCGTTCCTACGAGGCCGCCCGTCTGAGCGTGGCCGCCGGCGGCCTCGAACGCGCCGCTTTCGGGGCCGAACAGTCTCCCTACCCCTTCCTGGCTGCCGCGCGAGGCCGTGCGGGGCTGGCGGCCGACGCCTGGGCAGCCCTCGAAGCCGACCTGGCCCGCGGCTTGCTCGAGGAGATGGCGCTGCGCCGCGGCCTCGGCCTCACCCAGGCGGAACAACGCCAACGCGACGAAATGCGTACCCGGCGGACCGCGCTAGAAGCGCGCGTCCTGGCCCTGGTCAGCCGACCCGGCCGAACGGACGCGGAAGCCGCCGAGCTGGAGCGACTGATCGGCGAGCGACAACGGCTGGAAAAGTCCCTCGCCGAACTGGCGGTGGCTGTCAGTCGTCGCGAGGTGGCCACCCTGGAGCAACTCCAGGCGGCCCTCCCCGCCGATGCGGCCTTCGTCGCCTGGGTCGATGTTGCCGACACCTTCGGCACGGTGCAAGAACACTGGGGCTGCGTCGTCCGTCCCGAGGGGCAGCCGCGATGGCAACGCCTCCCCGGCTCCGGCCCCGACAAGAAGTGGACCCAAGATGACGGCAATTTGCCGTTTCAATTCCGCGACGCCCTTGCCAATGCGGCCCCGGCCGCGGAGGTCGAGGCCCTGGCCCGAAAACTCCACGGGCAGCGCCTGGCCCCCCTAGGCAACCACCTCACTGGCGTCAAGCGGCTCTTCGTCGCCTCGGTGAACCGGATGGCTGGCGTTCCCATCGAGGCGCTGACGGACCAGTACACCGTCAGCTACACCCCTTCGGGCACTTACCTCGCCCGGCTCAAGGACCGCGAACGGCCGCGCAGCGCCGGCGTGCTGGCCGTCGGCGATCCGCTCTTCCCGCCCGTGAAAGAGGCGACGCCATCCGTGGCGCTGCCACCCGGGGGATTGCTGTTCACGCAGGTATTCCCGGACGGGGCTGCGGCCAAGGCGCGTCTGCTGCCCGGCGACGTGCTCGTCGCTTACGCCGGCACGGCCCTCACCTCGGACGACCAGCTCGGTAAGCTCATCACGGCGAAGGCCGGCGAGAAGTCCGTCGTCGTCAAGGTGTGGCGCGAGGGCCAGGAGAAGCTGGCCGAGCGCGAGGTGCCGCCTGGCCGGCTCGGCGTCGTGCTGGCGAAGGAACCAGCCCGCGAGGCCATCACGGCGCGCCGCCAGACCGACCAGATGCTGGCCAAACTCACGCGCGGCGAGGACTACGCCGAGTTGCCCGGCACCCAGGTGGAAATCGCCCGCCTCGCCGCGCTGTTCGACGCCAAGTCCGTCACCAAGCTGACCCGCGCCGAGGCTAGCGAGGAGCGCCTCGACGAGCTGCGCAAGGCCGACAAGCTGAAGACGTTCCGCTACCTGCACCTGGCCACGCACGGCCAGGCCAACAACGTCCACTTCTTAGAGTCGGCGCTGATCCTGACGAGGCCGGCCAAGCCGCCGGAGGTACGCCCGGGCGAGCCGTACCTGGACGGGCGGCTGACGGCGGCCGAGGTGCGGGAGTACTGGAGGCTCGACGCGGAGCTGGTGACGCTGTCGGCCTGCGAGAGCGGCCTGGGACGGGAAGGGGGCGGCGACGGAATATTGGGCTTCGCGCAGTCGTTCTTGCTGGCGGGCAGCCGCTCGGTGTGCCTGACCTTGTGGCAGGTGGACGACACCGCCACCGCGATCTTGATGGACCGCTTTTATCGCAACCTGCTGGGCAAGCAGAAGGGCGGCGGCAAGCCGATGCCCAAGGCGGAGGCCCTGCGCGAGGCGAAGCAGTGGCTGCGCACACTGACGGCCACGGAGGCGCTGGACCGCCTGGGCACGATCACGGAGGGGGTGGTGCGGGGCGAACGGCCGGCACGGGAGGAGATGCACGCGGTGCCGAAGCCGAAGGACGCCGCGAAGGACTCCAAGCCGTACGCGCACCCGCGCTACTGGGCCGCGTTCATCCTCATCGGCGATCCGGAGTGAGGTCGATGCTCAGGCCGTCTCGTCCTCGTTCGGTTCGGGAGCACACTCGACCCCGTCATATACCTCCGCCAGGGGCAGTTCAATGTCGATTTCGCGAAGCGGGATCACGGCCTCGAGCCCGTGGTGGATTTCGCGGACAAAGCCGTGCTCCGTCCGGCGAAAGACGACCACGGTGGCTGTTTCCTGCTCGACCAGGACATAGACGCAGAGGGAGGGAATGGTCAAATAGGCATCCTTTTTCTCGCCCTCATCGATGCGGCGGGTCCGGTTGGAGAGGACCTCGACGAGCACGGCGGCCTCATCCTGAAACGAGTCGCTTTGCGGATTGGGCCGGCAGATGACCGACACGTCGGGATAATAGAAGCGAACCTGATGGGGAAGGCGGAGGCGTATCTTGGTGTCCGAGTTGTACGGCCGACAACGCTTGCCGCGCAAACGGCTGCCCAGGGCTCCGAGCGTGTTGCTGGCGATCAGGTTATGCGCGTTGCGTGCCCCCGGCATCGCGTAGACCACGCCGCCCAGGTATTCATGCTTGATGGGCGAAACCAACTCGCCCGCGAGATAGTCCTCAACGGAAACCAGATGCCATTTGGGTACGGCACGCATGGTGTTTGAACTCGGAACAGTGCGGGGAAAACCTACCCGATTGTCTCACCCCACGCGGAGCAGGTCAACGGTGGTATGCCGACGCGATCATGGCTGCGGAGGAACTGCTGACTCTGCACACGAGAGTGCAAGGGGCCGATCACTGGGAGACGGTGAATCAGAAGTGGGACCTGGCGGCGCTGAAAAAGGTCGCCGCCTTGCCCGAAGAGAAGCGGCTCGGCTGGCGCGCGGCCTGGGGACGGTTCACGAGCGGCTCGGCTGGCGCGCGGCCTGATGGCGCGGCCTGCGCGGCCTGGGGACGGTTCACGCAAGTTCTTGCCCCGGCGCGGCCTGGGGACGGTTCACGCAAGTTCTTGCCCCGCATGGGATTGTGGGATAATCCGGCGATATGTGCTCTCATCACTGCGACTTGGCCGTAAGCTGAACGAACGCCCGCGGCTCTTGACGAGGTGCGTCGCGGGGGCCAGGGGCCGGTTGGCGCATGTCAAGCTGCGAAACGGGGCCATCCGGCGCCCCGCGACTCACCCCCCGGGCCTACCCCGCTTCGGCCCGCGCTGGGCCGCTGCCGCCAGCGGGTCGTCCGGCCAGGCGTGCTTCGGGTAGCGCGCCCGCAATTCTTTCCGCACCAGAGGATAGGTATTCTCCCAGAAGCTCGCCAGGTCGTCGGTCACCTGCTGCGGGCGGTAGTTCGGCGCTAGCAGGTGCAGTAGCACGCGCACCCGACCGCCGGCGACGCGCGGCGTGTCGCGCAGGCCGAACACCTCCTGGATGCGCACCGCCAGCACCGGCGGCCGGCCCGGCTCGTATGCCAGGGCGATGCGGCTGCCGCTCGGCACCAGAAACCGCTCCGGCGCCTCGCGCTCCACCGCCTGCGCCTGCTGATGCGTCAGCCGCCCTTGCAGCGCCGCCAGCCAGTCGGCCCGGCGCAGCTCCTCGAACGAGCGCTTGCCGGGACAGAGCCACGGCAGCAGGTCGCGCAGCTCGGCGTCGTCGAACGCCGGCAGACCCAACTCGGGCATCCACTCACGCAGGCAGCGGGCGCGCCGCCGGAACAGCCCGGCGGCCGAGTCGTCCGGCGGCAGCACGCGGCCCAGCCGTCCCGAAGCCGCGGCGCACAGGACGCGGGCCGTCTCCTCGGCGTCGGGGCGCGCGGCGGGCGTCTCCTCTAGCACCAGGTCCTCGTAGCGCAGCCGCCGCCGTGCCGTCACGCGCTCCGTTTCCTCGTCGAAGGCGACCTCGGTGGCGACCGTGACCTGCTCGGGCGGCAGCCAGTCGCGCTGCACCGCCGACGCCTGGCGCACCAGCGTCTCGGTGCGGCTGGCATCGACGTCGAGGCACACGAACAGTTCCGGCTCGGTGACGCCGCTCGACGGGGCCAGGTAGACGCCGCGGCCGCCGACCATGACGCCGCGCCGCCCGCCCGGCTCGCGCCGCCGGGCCACACGGTCGGGGAACGCGGCCAGCAGGGAGCGCAGAACCGCTTCGTCGGGGGGTAGGTCAGGCTTTCCAGCCTGACGTTCGGCCGAGTCAGGCTGGAAAGCCTGACGTTCGGCCGAGTCAGGCTGGAAAGCCTGACCTACGCGCAGCGAGCGCACCAGTTGGTCGCGGGCGTGCAGGACGAAGCGCGCCGCCCCCCGGTTCAGCGTGCCGTGGGCCGTCGCCGTGCGGCCGTCGCGCTCGTACTCCTCCAGCGCCTCGACGCGCTCCAGCACGTCGGACGACGTCCGGTGCCGGCCCGCATCGTTGGCCGGCTCCAGGCCCCGCACGAACGGGTCACGCTCCGACAGCAGCGCCGCCGCCAGGGCCGCGCGCTCCGGCTCGCCGCGGCGCTGGCCCTCGATCAGCAGCCGGCCGAGGCGCGGGTGGACCGGCAGCTTCACCAGCGCGCGGCCGAGTTCGGTCAGCGCGTTGCCGGCGACGGCGCCGAGCCGGCGCAGTAGGGTCATCGCCTGGGCGACCGTCGCCTCGCGCGGCGGCTCCAGCCAGGGGAAGCGCAGCACGTCCTTCTCGCCGATGGCCAACAGCTGCAACACCGCCCCGGCGAGGTCTACGCGGCGGATTTCCGGCTCGCTCTGCTCCGCGCGGGCGCGGTGCGACACCTCGCTCCACAGCCGCACGCACACGCCGGGCCCCGTCCGTCCCGCCCGGCCGGCGCGCTGCTCGGCGGAGGCGCGGGAGATGGGCATCAGCTTCAGCCGGTCGAGTCCGACGGCCGGGTCGTACAGCAGCACCCGCGCCAACCCCGAATCGACCACGGCGGTCACGCCCTCCACCGTCACCGACGTCTCCGCCACGTTCGTCGCCAGGACCACCTTGCGCCGCGGCAGCGGCAGCAGGGCCGCGTCCTGCTGCTCCGGGGGCAGGTCGCCGTGCAGCGCCAGCACGGCGAGGTCGCGCTCGCGCGCCACGGCATCCAGCGCCTTCGCCGTGTGCCGGATCTCGGCGAGGCCGGGCAGGAAGACCAGCACGTCGCCCTCGGTCCGGTCCAGCAGTCGCCCCACCGCGGCGGCGACCGCCTCGGGCAACGGCCTGCCCTCCGGCCGCGGCTCGTAGGACACCTCCACCGGATGCAGCCGTCCTTCGCTGGCAACGATGGGGCAGTCATCGAGGTAGGCTGCGACCGCATCGACTGCCAGCGTGGCCGACATGACGACAACGCGTAGCTCCGGCCGCACCGTCTGCTGGACCAGGCGGACCATGCCCAGGGCGAGATCGCTCTCCAGGCCGCGCTCGTGGAACTCGTCGAAAATCACGGCGCCGGCGGTTTCGAGGAACGGGTCGTCCTGAAGCATGCGCAGGAGGATGCCGGGGGTGACGGCGAGGACGCGCGTGCGCGGGCCGGCCTGGCGGTCGAAGCGGACGTGATAACCGACGTCGTCGCCGAGGCGCGTGCCGCGCTCGGCGGACATGCGCCGGGCGGCGGCGCGGGCAGCAAGGCGGCGCGGCTCCAGCATGACGACGCGGCAGGCCCCGGCGAGGCCGGCGTCGAGGAGGGCCGGCGGCACGCGCGTCGTCTTGCCGGCGCCGGTCGGGGCGCGGACGACGACCGACGGCCGCCGGCGCAGGGCGCCGAGCAACTCCGGCAGGACGTCGTCGATCGGCAGCGGCTCGCGCGGCACGGGCTGGCTCTCAGGCGACCGCCTCGACGTACTTGATTTCCGGCACGCGGCGGCACAACTCCTGATCCAGGCCCAGGATGACCGCCTGGATCGTGCTCGGGCAACCGCCGCAGCCGCCGTGCAGGCGCACCTGGGCGACGCCGTCGCTGACCTCGAGCAATTCGACGTCGCCGCCGTCCATGCGCAGTGCCGGCGCGACCTCCTCGGCCAGCACCTTCGCGACGCGGGTCTTCAGGTCGTTTGCCACGGACATGGCGGTCTCCTCTCCGATCAGGTGCTGCGCCCGATCCATTGTATCGCTCCCGCAAGGAGTGCGACTGGCAATCCGGTGTCACCTCAATCTTGCCGGGGAGGAGCGGACGAGCTTCGGTTGAGGGAGGTAGCGGCGCGGAATTTCCGTTTTTTGCCTTTTTGTGGTCTAGCGATCCCCGCCCGTTATCTGCTAGAATACCTTAACAGACTTTCGAGGCACCCACGACTCGCCATCACCAGGGTTGTCTCGCTTGCTGACTGCCCCGCCCCGCTCACCTGCTCTCCTGCGCCCTTGAGAGTGGGAAAAAAACGCCCGTCCTGACGTATACGTCTTTGTAAGGATGCTCGGTCGCGGCCGTCGCGCTTGGGGTCCTCCCCGAACCCGGTCCGTCGTCCGAGGCTCTGCTCAGGATGACGCCCTTGCGTGGGGCAACGGCGCTCCCACCGCCCAGAGTGCCGGCACCTCGCGGTCGCCCGCTCGCCCTCGTGCCGGCTCCGAGCCCGCCGGTACACGCCCCGGTGCCGCTGGCAACCGGGAGGGAGCCACCGGGCAGGTGCGTTTGCCGTCGTTCGTCCGAGGCGCCCCCACCGCGGGGAGGCGGCCTCAGCGCGGCAAACGACTGCGCCGTCGTCGTCAGCGCGGTCCGGCAGGCCGAGAGGCCCAAGCCGGTCTGCCCCGGCGCCTCCCGTTGCCGGCGGCCCGATCGCCCTTCCCTCGCGCCCCACTTCTCGACCCTATCGCCCCGCTGGGGGTCGCAAAGAGACCTTGACGCTCCTGCCTGAGCCGGTTGTGATAATCCTTTGATAACCTGGGGAGCGTGTTCCTTTCGGGGGTCGGATGGCACAGGACAATTCCAGGGCGAACATGACGACGCCGAACCGCCCCAGCCGCGGTGGGCCCGAGGGGCTGTGGATGCGCTGTCCCCACTGCAAGGCCACCATCTTCCGCAAGGAGGCCGAGCGGCTCTTCAACGTCTGTCCGGAGTGCGGCTATCACTTCTACCTGCCGGCCCGCGACCGCATCGCCCAGTTGCTCGACCAGGACAGCTTCGAGGCGTGGTTCACCGACGTCCGCCCGTCCGACCCGCTCGGCTTCAAGGACCGCATCCCCTACTGCCAGCGCCTGGAGGCGGAGCAGTCGAAGACCGGCATGCTCGACGCGGCGGTCGTGGGCCGCGGCTACATCCGTGGCCGGCCGGTCGTCGTCGGCATCACCGACTTCGCCTTCATGGCCGGCAGCATGGGGTCGGTGGTCGGCGAGAAGCTGACGCGCGCCGCCGAGGAGGCCACCCGGCGCAGGCACCCGCTGATCTTCGTGTCGGGCTCGGGCGGCGGGGCGCGCATGCAGGAAGGCATCCTGTCGCTGATGCAGATGGCCAAGGTGTCGGCGGCGCTGGGCCGCTACGACAAGGCCGGCGGGCTGTACATCTCGATCCTCACCAACCCCACCATGGGCGGCGTCGCCGCCAGCTTCGCCCTGCAAGGCGACATCACCCTGGCCGAGCCGGGGGCCCTCGTCGGCTTCGCCGGCAAGCGCACCATCTGGGCGACCGTGCGCCTGGAGCTGCCGGAGGGGTTCCAGACCAGCGAGTTCCTGCTGCAGCACGGCTTCGTCGATCGCATCGTCCACCGCAAAGACCTGCGCACCGAAGTCGCCCGCATCATCGACTACTGCGAACATTGAAGTCGGCTTCGTTTGGCGGCCGCTCTCGATTTATCGTTTCGCGAATCGATAAATCGTTTCCCGAAACGATAAAGCGAGGACGGCCGCTAAACGGAAAGAGAGGCGTCCGGTGGGGTTCTTTTCCAACATGTTCGGCTCGTCGGGCGGCAGGGGCAAGAAGAAGCTGCCGCGAATCGACGTGGCCACGCGCTTCGACCTACTCAACCGTACCGGCCAGGGCAGCATGTCGAAGGTCTGGCGCGCCCGCGACCGGTCGCTCGGCCGGATCGTCTGCGTGAAGCTGCTCGACAAGGAGAAGACCGCCAAGTTCGAGGCGCGCTTCCCCGGCCTGAACCGGCCGACGGAGGGCGCCATCTGCACCGTCCTCCGTCACAAGAATATCGTGCAGACCTTCGAGCACGGCGTCGCCACGACCGGCGAGCCGTGCCTGGTCATGGAGCTGATCGACGGCATGGGCCTCAACTTCCTGATCGAAACCCGGAGCCCGTCGCTGAACGGCCGCCGCATCGCTTACCTCTGCCAGCTCGCTGACGCCCTGGAGTACCTGCACGGCCAGCGCTACCTGCACCGCGACCTCTGCCCGCGCAACATCATGGTCACGCAGGATCACGTGGTGAAGCTGATCGACTTCGGCCTGACGATCCCGTACACCGAGGCCTTCTGCAGGCCGGGCAACCGCACCGGTACGCCCGACTACCTGCCGCCTGAGCTGATCGCCCGCCGGAGGACGGACCATCGCGTGGACCTGTTCGCCCTGGGGGTGACGGCCTACGAACTGTTCACGGGCGGCCTGCCGTGGGAGAAGGCGCGCGGCTCGATGGAGGTGCTGCGCAGGCACCTGGCCATGCCGGGCCACGACCCGCGCGAACTGAGGCCCGACCTCGACGAGCCGACGACGCGACTGCTCCTCAAGTCGATCGAGCGCGACGCCGAGCAGCGCTTCCAGACCGCCGCCGAGTTCCGCGAAGCGCTCAAGGCGCTCCCGAAGCAGGATTGGTGACTTAGAAACGGTAACAACAAGGACTTCGCCGCTTGCGGCTTCGCAATCGTTCCTGCGAAGCCGCAAGCGGCAAAAGGGTTTTTGATACAGTGTCTTACGATTTGTCGCGCACGTCGTAGCAGTAGAGCAGGTCCCCCTCGCGGAGGTAGAGTCGGCCGCCGACGACCACCGGGTGCGCCCAGGCGGCCCCCTGCGTTTTGGGCACCTTGAACGAGCCGACTTCCTTGTAGCCGTCCGGCGACGCCTCGACCAGCGCCACCACGCCGTTCTCGTAGTGGAAGTACAAGTGCCCGTCGGCAGACGTCACCGACGTCGAGTGCTTGCCCTCGCCCTGTTTGGGTTCGCGCTTCCACATCACCTTGCCGGTCTTGACCTCGATGCAGTACGGCAGTCCCTGGTCGTCGGTGTCGCCGTAGACGTAATCGCCGACGACCACGATGCCGCCATGCTTGTTGGTCAGTTCGCCCTTGAAGTACACCTCCTTGGCGGTCACGTCCTTGCCGTCCGCCGTCAGCTTGAGCAGGGCGCCGCCCTTGCCGTAGCCGGCGACGGCCAACACCTCGTCCTTCAGCACGATGGGCGTCGGAATGTTGGCGGTGTTCGGGCCGAGTTTCTCGTACGTCCACAGCACGCGGCCGTCGGTGCCGACGCCGACCAGGCCGCCGTTGAACAGCTGCACGTATTGCTTGACGCCGCCCACGGTGGCGATCACCACCGACGAGTAGCCGGCCTCGGTGTGCTTCGTCGGAATCGCGCACTTCCAGAGCGTCTCGCCGCTCTTCTTGTCGAGGGCGACCATCGTGGCCTTCTTGCCGCCGGGCGTGACGATGACCCTGTCGCCATCGACGAGCGGCGATTCGCAGTATTTCCAGCCGCCGTAGGAGCCGCCAAACTCCTTGAGGAGGTCGCGGTGCCAGAGGCGCTTGCCGTCCTTTGCGTCCAGGCAGACGAGATCGCCCTCCTGGCCCAGGGCGTACACGTGCTCGCCGTCCACGCTCGGGGTGCAGCCGAGGTTGCCGCCGGCGGGGCCGACTTCCTCCGACCAGACGACCTTGCCGCCGTCGCGCTCCAGGGCGACCACGAAGGACTTGTTGCCGCTGTTGCCGAGGGTGTAGATGCGGTCGCCGACGACGCTGAGGCTAGAGAAGCCGCCGCCGAGGCCCTTGGCCTGCCAGGCCAGCGGCGGGCCGTCCTTGGGCCACGACTTGAGCAGGCCGGTGTCCTTCGACACGTTGTCGCGGTCCGGCCCGCGGAACTGCGGCCAGTCGTCGGCGCGGCCGGTTGCGGCCAGGAGAAGGAGGGGTAGGGTCAGGGGGAGGAGGCGCGGGGTCATGCGGTGGGACTCCTGCAGGCGGGATGCTGATGGCCGGCGCGCGATGTGCCGGTCAGGTGGGAGTCTACGCCCCGGGCTCGCCGGTCGCAAGGGGATGGCAGAGGATGTATGGGACCCCTAATCGACGATGAGCCGCACGACTTCGACGCGCAGCCAGAGCGGGTCGAGTTCGTGGTGGCGGCCCTTGCCCAGGTGATTGTCTTGATAGCGGCCGCGCTCGTCGTTGAAGCCGAGCCAGAGTTTTTCGTTGTCCTTCGTCAGCTTGACCTCTAGCGGCTTGCCCGCCGCCAGGCACTTGCGCGCCTCGTTGCCGTCGGTCTTGACCAGGAGGGCAAAGGCGTGCTCGGCCGACTGGGACAGGGCCAATTTCTTCGCCGCTTCCCCGGACTGGCCTCCGACGCCGTCCGGCCCGTTGACGTTGTCGCCGGGGTGGTCGCCGTTGCCGCGGTCGATGCTGCCGCCGGCCCAGATGCGGACGACGTCGCCCTTGCGCGTGCCGCCGGCGAGCTTCAGCGGAACTTCCGTCCATCCCTCGGTGCGGACGGCCGTCTCGAGTAGGTCCTGCGGGACGTAGTGAGTCAGCACGCGGCTTTCGACCTCCGCGGCGGAAGCCGTGAAGGCGATCACTAAGAGAAGAGCAATGGCGAGATGACGCATGGAGGCCTCCCTCATTGATGGCTGGCATTCTATGCGGCCGTCGTGCTCCGGCGAAGACCGCTTGCGAAACGCTTGGCCCCAGGCGATGATAGGGCGCGGCGGACGACCCGCCGGGGAGGAGGAGAGATGTCGCGAATCACCAGACCGCCCGTGCTGGACGACCTGGATTACCCGACTTCGGACGGACGACCGATGGCGGAAACCGACTGGCACCGCAAACTGATGACGAACCTGATCAACACGCTCGCGGCGTTCTTCCTGTCCTCGCCGCGCGTGTACGTGTCCGGGAACCTCTTGGTCTTCTACGAGCCGGGCAACCGTCGTCGCCACGTCGCGCCGGACGTTTTCGTGGTGCGAGGCGTGGCCAAGCACGACCGCCCCAACTACCTCATCTGGCAGGAGGGCAAGGCGCCGGAAGTGGTGATCGAGCTGACGTCCTCCTCCACGCGGCGGGAAGACATGCAGGGCAAATTCGCCCTCTACCGCGACACGCTGCGGGTGAAGGAGTACTTCCTCTTCGATCCGTTCGAGGATTATCTCGACCCGCCGATGCAGGGATATCGCCTGCGCAAGGGGGAGTACGTACCGATCAAGCTCGTCGCAGGCCGCCTGCCGAGTCGGGTGCTGGGCTTGCACCTGGAACGGGCCGGCAGCGACCTGCGGCTGTGGAATCTGGAGACGGGACTGTGGCTGCCTACCGCGGAAGAGACCCAGGCCCGGTTGGAGCAAGCACTCCAGCAGAGAGAAGAGGATAACCTGCGCCTGCGCCGGGAGATCGAAGAGTTGCGCAATCAGTTCCACAAGCCTTGACAGCACGCCGGCAACGATTCTGACATTCGCGAGGTCTTTTCGGATCGCCGCCCATGCGCATGACCTTGACGGTTACCGCGGGGCCGCACCTCGGCCAGACCTTCTCCTTCGAGGGACACGATGCCTTCGTGGTCGGTCGCTCGAAGCGGGCGCATCTGCGCCTGGCCTCGAAGGACCGCTACTTCTCGCGCGTCCATTTCCTGATCGAGGTCAACCCGCCCTTCTGCCGCGTCAGCGACGCCGGCAGCCGTAACGGCACCCACTTCAGTGAGAGAACGCCAGGTCACGGATGGCTAATTTCTCGTGCCTCACCTTCCGTAGGAGACGAAAGCCACGAGAAGCAGGCAGGCGGCGAGGACGGCCCCGAGCAAAACCAGTATGAGAAGGAATTGCCCCAGCCACCTCAACACCGGCCGGCGGGAGGACGGCGGGCCCAGCAGCCGCCTTGTGATCGACGCCAGGCGCAAGAAGACCTGCGCTCCGAGACTCGGGGCGTCTCCCGACCTCGTCTCCATCGAGGCGGAACGACCAACACGCGCCCCAGCCTTGGTCGGCTCCTTCCCGCGCACCACCTCCTGCCCTTGTTGCCAGACCGTCAGCGCCTCCGCGAACTCCCGGCAACTGCCGTAGCGATGTTCCGGCCGCTTCCGTATCGCTTTCAGGCAAATCGCCTCCAGGTCGGACGAAATGTGTGGGTTGAGGCTGCGCGGTTCGGGAGGGGCCGTGTGGATGGCGTGGTAGAGCACGACCGCGGGGGGGCCGCTGAAGGGCGCTTTGCCGCAGAGCAATTCGTACAAAACGACGCCGAGGCTGTACTGGTCGCTTGCCGGAAGGGCCTTATCGCCCTGGCCACCCGCGTGTTCCGGGGCCATGTAGGCCGGCGTCCCGAGAATAGCACCGTGCTGGGTCAACCGTGTAGCAATGTCTTGGTGGTAGGCCAGTCCGAAATCCAGCAAGTAGGGCTCGCCCTCGCCGTCCACCATGATGTTCGCCGGCTTGACGTCGCGGTGGACGACCCCCTGTCGGTGGGCATAGTCCAGCGCTCGGGCCAACGCGCCGACGATCCGCACCGCCTGAGCGAGATCGATCATGCCTTCGTCGATCACCTGCTGGAGCGACCAACCGGCAATGAAGGCCGAGGCAATGAAGTGATGGGGGCCGTCGGAGCCGACGTCGTAGACCGGGACGATGTGCGGATGATGAAGGCGTCCCGCCGCTCTGGCCTCGCGCTGGAAGCGCTCGATGGCCCTGGGGCTGTCGAGCGCCCCCGCCTGGAGGATTTTCAGGGCCACCTCTCGATCCAGCTGGGGGTCGTAGGCCCGATACACCGTGCCAAATGCCCCTTGCCCGAGCAAGCCACGGACCTGAAACCGCCCGATCCTGTGAGGGACCTCTTTCCCAGGGACAGCCGCGGCGGGAGGCGGAGCGGTTCCTTCGGTCTTGACCGTCTCCGCTGCGAGGATCGCCCGTCGGCGCTGCTCGTCGGGAGAAATAGGACCGAGCGGATCCGGGTTGAGCATCACCGCTGCGCTGCCGTCCACCGCGGGAGAGGGAGGCCCCTCAGAGCGGGGCGGAAGGGCGAAGTGGTACCGGCAGCGAGGACAACGGACAGACCGCCCCAGGAGGTCCTCCGGCACGCTGCCGCTTTTGCCACATCCCGGACACCGCACCTGGACGGCCATCGGTCGCCTCCGCTTCGAGTTGGCTGGGGGAAGGGCGCAAGCCCTACCACTTCCCGACCCGGAACAGCGTGGTCCGCGAACTCCTCCTTCCGACGCAGTATCCTACTGGGGCTGCTCGGACGCTGTCAAACGGGAAGACGAACCGCACCGGGCATCTTGCGCAGGCACGGCCGTGAATCCGCTGAAACTCGGAGAGGGGAAAGCAGCGACGTGAGCCGGCGCGCCATTCGGCAGAGGAGAGGGGCCCGGTGCGGCCCGAACAATCGCCAAGAATTCGGTCGCATTTCCGGCGCGGGGCCATTACACTGACTAACGCTCAGTCATGAGCCCACGCTGCTTCGCCCGCCCGCTGGTTCCATCCCGCCACACCCTCCCACTGTCCGCTCAGGGGGCATCGAGACATGGGTATCGTACAGTTCCTGGTTCGTCCCACCTTCCCCGTCCTGGCGACTCTGGCGCTGGCCGCGACCGTCGCGACCGCCGCCGTGCCGACCCAGGCCGACAAGATCGCCCCGCTCGTCGGCCAGCCGACCGCGCTGGCCGTCCAACCGGAAACCATCACGCTCGCCGGCCCGCGGGCGCTGCAGCAGGTCGTCGTCACCGGCAAGTACGCCGACGGCAGCGTCCGCGACTTGACGCCGTTCTGCGAGCTGACCGCCGAGGCCGCCGACGTCGCGGCGCTCAAGGACGGCCTCGTCGTGCCGAAGAAGAACGGCACCACCAACCTCGTCGTCAAGGCCGGCGGGCAGACCGCCAAGGTGCCCCTCGTGGTCAAGGACTTCGAGAAGCCGGCCCCGGTCAGCTTCCGCCACGAGTTCATCGCGGCGCTGAACGTCGGCGGCTGCAACGCGGGCGCCTGCCACGGCACCCCGAGCGGCAAGGGCGGCTTCAAGCTCAGTCTGCGCGGCTACGACCCTGCGGCCGACTACCTCACCCTGACCCGCGAGGCCTTCAACCGCCGCACCGACCGCAGCGACCCCGACGCCAGCCTGATCCTCCTGAAGGCGATGGGCCAGGTGCCGCACGAGGGCGGCCAGCGCTACCGCCCCGACGCCGTGCCGGTGCAGGTGCTCCGCACCTGGTTGGCGGAGGGCCTGCAGGAAGACCCCGCGACCGTCGCCGCGCCGCAGGGCGCCACCATCCTCCCCGGCTCGCGCGTCCTCAAGGCGCCGGCCCGGTTCCAGCAGCTGTCCGTCCTGGCGAAGTTCGCCGACGGCAGCACGCGCGACGTGACCCGGCTGACGGTCTTCAGCAGCAGCGACGCCGCCGTCGCCAGCGTCAACGTCAAGGGCCTCGTCGAGTTCAGCCAGGCCGGCGAAGTCGCCATCTTGTGCCGCTACCTCGACATTATGGAGACGGTGCGCCTGACCTACCTCGAGCCGCGCCCGGGCTTCGTCTGGAAGGACGTGCCGGAGAGCAATTACGTCGATAAGCACGTCTTCGCCAAACTGAAGATGCTCAGCATCCCCCCGTCGGACGTCTGCACCGACCAGGAGTTTGTCCGCCGGGCCTCCCTCGACCTGTGCGCCGTCCTGCCGACGCCCGACGAGGTCAAGGCGTTCGTCGCCGACGCCGCCAAGGACAAGCGGGCGAAGCTGATCGACAAGCTGCTGGAACGGCCGGAGTATGCCGATTTCTGGACGCTGAAATGGGCCGACGTGCTCCGCAACAACCGCAAGACGGTGCAGGTGAAGGGGACGCACGTCTACCAGACCTGGCTGCACCAGCACCTCGACAAGAACACGCCGTTGGACGAGGTGGTGCGCGAGCTGCTGACGGCCGACGGCAGCACCTTCGCCAACCCGCCGGCCAACTACTACCGCATCTCGCGCGAGCCGACGGTACTGGCCGAATCGACGGCGCAGCTCTTCTTCGGGGTGCGCATGCAGTGCGCCAAGTGCCACAACCACCCGTTCGAGCGCTGGACGCAGGACGATTACTACAGCCTGGCCGCCTTCTTCGCCCGGGTGCGGCAGAAAAAGGACCTCAACGAGCCGGGGGCGGCACCTGCGGCGCCGGGGGCCGAGGTGATCTACAGCGACCGCGCCGGCGAGGTGACGCAGCCGCGATCCGGCAAGGTGATGGCGCCGAAGATCATGGGCAGGCCGGCCCCGGTCATCCCGCCCGGCAAGGACCGCCGCGAGGTGCTGGCCGAGGCGGTGACGGCGGGCGACAACCCGTTCTTCGCCAAGTCGGTCGTCAACCGCATCTGGTTCCACCTGACCGGCCGCGGCGTCGTGGACCCCGTCGATGACTTCCGCGACTCCAACCCGTCGGCCAACGACGAGCTGCTCGACGCCCTGGCCAAGGACTTCGTCGCCCACAAGTACGACGTCAAGTACCTGATTCGTACCGTCATGAACTCGCGAACGTACCAGCTCAGCGCCCAGACCAACGAGCTGAACAAGGACGACAACAAATACTTCTCGCACGCCGTCACCAAGCTGCTGACGGCGGAACAGCTGCTCGACGCGCTCTGCACGGTGACGGAGATGCCGGAGAAGTACGCCGGCCTGCCGCTGGGGACGCGGGCGGTACAGCTGCCCGACGGCGAGGTCAACCACCCGTTCCTGAAGACGTTCGGCCAGCCGGCCCGCGAATTGGCCTGCGAGTGCGAGCGCGAGGGGGACAGCAACCTGGCGCAGGCGCTGCAGCTCATCAACGGGCCGACGGTCAACGAAAAACTGCGCAGCCCCAACAACCGCGTCGGCCGGCTGCTCGGCAAGAAGATGTCGGACTTCGACGTGCTGTGCGAACTGTACCTGGCGTCGGTGTCCCGGCTGCCGGTCGAGGGCGAGGTGAAGTTTGCGCTGGAGCACGTCACAAAGGCCAAGCCGGAGGACAAGCGCAAGGCCTGGGAAGACGTGCAGTGGGCGCTGGTCAACTCGAAGGAGTTCCTGTTCCGGCATTAACGGACCGGGTGAGCCGAAGAAGCCGCCGCCGTGGGGTCGAATGGCCCACGGCGGCGGCTCGTGTCATTAATCTGCTCTTGCAGTCCATCCGGCGGAAAGTTGTGGGACTGGTTGATGAGTGGCCAATGGCTCGGCTTGTTGTGCCTCAGCCTTTTGGCTGTGCTGGCCACCCTCCAGTTTCTGGCCGGGCTGTACTGCTGGTACGTACTCGAGCGGACAACCCCTCGCTATTTGTTCTGGACTATCGATTGGGCTGACGTCCTGGTCCGTCTGGAGTGGGAGTTCGGCATCACGTTTTGTCCGGACGACTTCCGGCACCTGGAAAGGCAGCAGCCGCCTGACATTACCGCCGGGGAGTTGTTCGCCATCGTGCGCCGCAAGGTCTGGGACGCGGGCCGGCCGGCACCGGCCGACAGCTGGCGCCGGCTCAGTCAGGCCCTGGGCGAGGCACTCAACGTCCCGGCGCCGTCGCTTCTCTGTGAGAGCCGGCTCCGGGCGGACCTGGGGATGGAGTGAACTGCCATGATGACGGAAACGCGGGCCGAGTTGCTCAAGGTACTGGGGGAGCTGAGTCAAGAGTGTCCCGAGATGCGGATGGGGCAACTCATCGCCAACCTCGCCACGCTGACGCGGGGCGCGGCGGTCGAGTCGATCTGGGACGCGGAGGATGAGGAGTTGCTGACAGCGGCACGTCGGCAGCTCGACGTGTTCCGTGCGCGGCGCTCGTGCGTTGCCTGACGAGGGCGAAGGTGAGTGGCCATGCCGACCCACAAGCGCCCGCCACGTCGGCCGCAACGATCACCTGACCGACGTGGCCCGATGCCCGCGGAGTCGGACGGCGGCCCGCTACTCCAACTCGTGGACGTCGCCCAGGACGCCGCGGGGCACGCACACGGTGAGCACGGTCAGGTTCCCCTTCGCCTTGTGCTTCACCCCCCGCGGCACGTAGACGACGACCCCGGCGTGAAGCTCGATTTCTTCGTCGTCCAGGATCATCGTCCCCTGCCCGGAGATCACGTAGTAAAATTCGTCGGTTCGCTCGTGGTAGTGCAGCTTGGCGTCGTGGATCTCGACGTGGTGGACCTCGCCGGCGGCGCCGTCCTTCTCCTCGATGAGGCAGCGGATCTGGCCGCAGGTTTCGGCCCAGGGCCGGACCTCCGCGGGGTCCCGGCGCAGGAAGCGGGTCTTCGTGGTCATGGCGTCTCCTTGTTTTCTCCGTCGTGATTGCCAGTCCAGGTCCAGGCGGCCGGGACACCAGCAGGGTAACCGCAACCACCCGCCGCGTCCATCACGATCCCGTCGAATCGGCCCGGCTCGGGCGCATGGTCTTGCAAACGAGGCTCTGCTGCCGCAGAATCAATCTCTTCCTGCACGCCGCCCTCACCCGCCTCGCCGAGAGGATCCGCCATGCCCCGCCGCACCTGTGGCTTCGCCCTCTTGCTGACCGCCGTGGCCTCCCTGACGTCGGCCGCGAACGACGACGTGGCCGACCTCTTGAAGCAGGTCCGCGCCGTGGGGCCGCAGGGGGCCGGTGCGCCGGCGGCGCGTGAGGCCTGCGACCGCCTCGTCGCCCGCGGCCCGTCCGTGCTCCCCGCGCTCCTGGAGGGGATGGACACGTCCGACACCGTGGCCGCCAACTGGCTGCGCTGTGCCTTCGACCGCATCGTGGATGAAGCGACTCGCAAGGGCGGAAAAGGGCTCGACGCCGACGCCTTGCTCCGCTTCGCCAAGGAGCAGAAGCGCCAGGGTCGCGCTCGCCGGCTCGCCCTGGACGTCGTCGAGGAATTACGGCCGGGAACGCGAACCGGGCTGCTGCGCGGCTGGACCGACGACCCGGAGTTCCGCCATGACGCCATCGAACAGGCGCTGGCCGACCTCGACCGCGACAAGGAACTCCCCGCGGAAAAGCGGGTCGCCGCCCTGCGCAAACTGTTCGCCGCCTCGCGCGACCTGTCGCAGTCGCGCGCCGTCGCCGCGAAGCTCAAGGAATTGGCGGCGCCGGTCAGCGTCGCCGACCACTTCGGCTTCCTGAGGGACTGGTACGTCGTCGGCCCGTTCGACGCCCGCGGCATGAAGGGATTCAAGAATGTCTATCCGCCGGAAGAAAAGGTCGATCTCGCGGCGGCTTACGAGGGCAAGGAGAAGAAGGTGGGCTGGAAGCGCTACCGCTCCCCCGAGGCGACGGCCGGCCTGCACGTCGCCCTGGTCAACCTGCGCGAGCCGCTCGGCGACGCCGAGGACGCCGTGGCCTACGCCTACACCGCCCTTGAGGTAAGCGAAGCCCGCGAGGTCGAGTTCCGCGGGGCCGCCGACGACAACCTCAGCGTCTGGGTCAACGGCACACGCGTGTTCGGGTTCGAGGAATACCGTAACGGCGTCCGCCTCGACCGGCACCGGTTCCGCGCCCGGTTGAAGGCGGGAACGAACACGGTGCTGGTCAAGGTGTGCCAGGCGCCGACCGACCCGGCCCACACCGAGCCGAACTGGGAGTTCCTGCTGCGCATCTGCGACGCGACCGGGACAGGATTGTTGTTCAAGGGTGCTCTGCCCGAGAAGTGAGCGCCGACGTTTAGCGGCGGGTCGCAGACCCGCGCTGGTAGTGACCCGATTTAGCGGGTCGATCAACACTGCGACCGCATGAATGCGGTCACTACCAGCGCCGCCGCTGGTAGTGACCCGATTTAGCGGGTCGATCAACACCGCGACCGCATGAATGCGGTCACTACCAGCGCGGCTCTGCGAGCCGCCGCTAAACGAGTCGAGGGAATCGCCGACCGAGGTTGACCATGTGGCACCGCCTGCTGACGCTGTTGACCCTGTTGCTGCTCCCCGCCGCGGTGTCGGCGGAGAACTGGCCCGGCTGGCGCGGGCCGGACCACAACGGCGTCTCCCCGGAGAAAGGGCTGCCGGCGCACTGGTCGGCGGCGGAGAACGTCCGCTGGAAGGCGAAGGTGCCGGGCGCCGGCGTCAGCGCCCCGATCGTTTGGGGCGAGCGCGTCTTCGTCACCGCCTCCGACGGGCGGCTCAACGACCGCCTGCACCTGCTCTGCTTCCACCGCGACGACGGCAAGGAATTGTGGCACGCCCGCTTCTTCGGCTCGGCGGTATCCGAGGGTCAGTTTGCGCCCGGCGGCATGGCGGTGCCGACGCCGGCGGCCGACGGCAAGCGCGTCTTCGCCCTCTTCGGCACCGGCGACCTGGTCTGTGTCGATAACGACGGCCGGCCGGTCTGGGTGCGCTCGCTGGCGCAGGAGTACGGCCCGTTCCGCAACCGCTGGGGGATGGCCGCGTCGCCCGTCCTCGTCGGCAACCTGCTCGTGGTGCAGGTCGATCACTCGGGTCAGTCGTACCTGCTTGGCATCGAGGCCGCCACCGGAGCCAACCGCTGGCGCACGCCGCGCGACGCCTCGGTCAACTGGTCAAGCCCGCTGCCGGTCAAGGTCGGCAAAACGACGCAGATCGTCGCCGCCGGCACCTACGCCCTGCGGGGCTACGCCGCCGACAGCGGCGCCGAGTTGTGGAGCGTGCAGGGCATGCACATGCAATGTATCCCGACCCCGGTGGCGTCCGGCGACCGCCTCTTCGCCGCCGGCACCCGCGACTTCTCGACGCTTTCGATCCGCCTCGACGAGGCGCGCGGCGACCTGACGAAGACGCACGTCGCCTGGAAGGTGCGCAGCGCCGGGGTCAACATCCCGTCGCCGCTGGTGCTGGACGGGCTCTGTTACTACGTCGAGGACAACGGCTTCGGAAACTGCCTGAAGGCCGAGAGCGGCGAGCGCGTCTGGCGCGAGCGCCTCGGTGGCCGCAAATATTCGGCGTCGCCGGTCGCCGGCGACGGCAAGGTCTACTTCACCAGCGAGGACGGGGTGGTGACGGTAGTCAGGGCGGGGCCGAAGTTCGAGGTGCTGGGCCGCAGCGACGTGGGCGAACTGGTCGTCGCCTCGCCGGCGCTGTCGCAGGGGCGCGTCTTCCTGCGCGGCGACAAGCACCTGTATTGCATCGGCGAAAAGTGAGAGTGTGTTTAGCCTATTTCAAGGAGGTGGGGCAGGCCGCCGGCCTGCCTGGAACCGGCGGCAGGCGTGCCAGTCGAAAGAGGCGGCCGCGGCCGCCTGTAACGACAGCACCTCGTTCGGCCGGGTTCACAACCGGGTGACAGTCGGCGGGGCCGCTCATCGGTTGAGCTGGCGGTTGACCCCGCCCGTCGCTGCGGCCCAATTTTCGCCCTGACGAATCGTTTCATTGCCGTCGCCCAGGTGTCTCTCTGTCTCGCGTGAAACGAATCGGTTTTCGGCGGCATAAGGCGGCGAGGGCCGCGGCCAGGAGCCTGTCATCGTCGGGGTCGTCCGGCACCAGCCGCGGCGACGTTCACTCCGGGTAACTGCGGTGCTTCTGGGTGAGGACGGGGGCGATCATCTCGGCCATCGTGATGTGGCCCATGTAGCCGGGGTGGCCCTCGTTAGCAAGCCAGGCCCAGGCGAACGCCTCCCCGCGGTAGCAGGCCAGCCGTAGGACGTCGGCCGCGGCCACCTTCTCCTCCTCCACCAGTTCCTTGAGCACCTTGGTGATGTCCGCCGACTTCTTCGGGACGTCGCCGATGGGCGTCGTGCTCAGCAGCAGCACCTGGTCGGTCTTCGTCTTCGTGCGGGCGATCAGCTTCTTCATCGCGGTCTTCCACTCGGCGGGTGACTTGCCGGCCCAGC
>DATFNV010000710.1:0-16910 GCA_035266225.1 Gemmataceae bacterium | reverse complement strand
GATCGGCGGGCAGTGGGAGGCGTTCCAGGAGCAGCGCATCGAGCGGGAAGTGGAGCGCCTCTATCCTCACCGTGACCTCGTCGCCGGTGAGGCCTTCTTCGCCTTGGCACCGTAGCGGACGGGCGGTTACGCCCAAATGGTTCAGGAGATCACTTCGCGCTGTCGGGCACGTCCCTCTGAACGCCGATCAAGTTTCCCAGCGTCTTCATTGTCCCATCCCCTTCACCTTCAGATAGTAGCGGATGAGATAGTTGGACAGCAACCGGAGATGCCGGGAAGTGTTCTGGACCTCGTTCCAGGCCAGATCATCCAGCTCGTCCCAGACCCCTTCTGTCCAGCGGCACACCGGAGCGACATGGAGCAGTTCGCGCTGGGCGTACTCGGTCGCTTGGGGGTCACGGCAGTTTACCCAGCTCATCACACGATCCATCAGCCGGCCCATGGCGCGAATGCCGGCCCCATGCATAAGCCGGCTCTTCTCCGGGGATTTCCCCCAGGCATCAGGAAACACCTTCTGGACCGCGGTCCAGTACGCCACCAACACAGCGCAGATCCCGTCCATGTCCGTCTCCCCGCTGGCGATGTTTCGGAATGTGAAGAGGCAACCGGACGGCGACGACAGGCTGTCTTCGATCATTTTGACGATAGCGGTGTCCGCCACCCCCGCTGTGCTTTTGGCGGTCGAGTTGCTCGCGGGACCGCGGATCAAGCCGAAGAATGGAGAGGTCGGAGTCCGATTGAGCCAGTCGCGGATAGCGGCGGGCACGTAGCGCGCGGCCAGGCGGGGAGACAGGTTGATTGAGACTTCAGGCAGTAACTCCGTGATAAGTCCTTGCGGAAGGGGGTGCGTGTTGTTCACACGCTGAAACTGGTCGCGCTGTAGTTCAACCTCGTCGGCTACGAACGCGCTGATCGGGATAGGAAAGTCCCTGCGGCCGCACTTGGAGATGGCGAGCACTCGTCGATGGCCAGCAACGACCCAACCCGGTTTCGGCTGTCCGCCGACAGGTAACGGAATTTCCAGGACGCCAGCAGCGGCGAGGCCGTCGTCTACGCCCGGCCCTCGACTAGAAGTGAAGCGCGCTGCGGAGGACAGGGCCAGGACAATCGAGTTGGGGAAGATGACATTGTCACCGTTCAGGTATTCAACGATGTCCTGGACATGGCGTTTGACCTCCGGCCGCTGGTAGCCGAGGAGCTTCGCGGGGTCATCTGGGGAGTTTCGAGAGATGTCGGCGATGGCGAGCAGTTCGTCTCCAGTGATGCTAAAAAGGTAAAGCGGATGCTTTTCATTCTGATGCACCGAGAGCGCTCGGCGCCGGACCCTCTGTTTACCTCCAGCGCCCATGGATGACCTCCTGCAGATGATGCCGAGGCGTCAAGCCATCTATCGCGGCTGTAGTTAACTAGTTCGTGAAGAACACAAAAACCGAGATAAACCACCACCGATTCCACCAACAGTTTTACCAGACGCCGATCTGCTGTCAAGGCGCTTTTTTCGCTTCTGGGTTACCTCCCGTGGCAGTCGCTTGCCCAGAAAGAGGCCGCGTGGCAGGCGCTGACGGCGCCCCCGGGAACACCACCCTGCTCGTGCTCCCGACCGGGGCCGGAAAGAGCCTGTGCTTTCAGCTGCTGTCGCTCTTTGGCACCGGGCTGACGGTCGTGGTCGTGCCGACGATCGCGCTGGCAATCGACCAGTGGAGAAGCGCACGCGACGTCCTGGGCAAAATCCCGGGCCTCAACCCGCACTACTTCGCCGCCCGGGACCCGGAACTCGATCCCGAGGTCGTGGTAGAGGCCGTCCGGCAGCGCAATACGCGCCTCGTCTTCACCTCGCCGGAGGCCTGTGTCTCGGGCCGGCTCCGCAAAGTGCTCGAAGAGGCCGCTGCCTCGCACTGGCTTGAAAACCTCGTCATCGACGAGGCCCACCTGGTGGAGACCTGGGGCCTCTTCTTCCGGGTCGATTTTCAGTTCCTTGCGACGCTCCAGCGCCGCTGGCTTGCCGAGCACGGCGGCCGGCTCCGGACGTACCTGCTCTCGGCCACCATTACGCCGGAGTGCCGCGCCATGCTCTGGGGACTGTTCCACAGCGTGGGGCCCCGGCGTGAGTTCGTGAACCAGCGCCTCCGCCCCGAGATGATGTATCACGACCGCTTCTTTCCCTTGCCCAGCGAGCGCGAGGCCGCCCTCCGGGAGTGCGCCTGGCACCTGCCGCGCCCGGCCATCTTCTACACCACGGAGGTTGAGGAGGCAAAGACGTTGTACGGCCTGCTCACGGGCGAAGAGGGTTTCGTCCGGGTCGGCTGTTTCCACGGCGAGACTCCGCCGCGGGAGCGGCGCAAACTGCTGGACCGCTGGCGCCGCGACGAACTCGACCTGATGGTCGCCACCTCCGCCTTCGGCCTCGGCGTGGACAAGGCCGACGTGCGCACGGTGGTCCACGCCTGCTTCCCCGAGGATCTCAACCGCTACTACCAGGAGGTGGGCCGGGGCGGCAGGGACGGCGCCTCCTCCGTCTGCCTCCTCCTACCCACCCGAAAAGACCAGGAGGTTGCCAGCGGCCTTGCGCCGAAGCTGATGACCCCCGACCTTCTTCAGGAGCGCTGGGTGTCCCTGTGGAACTCCCGGGAGCCCGGGGCGGGCAACCCGCCCCCGGAATACGTCTGGAAGCTCTGCCTCAACGCCAAGCGCCAGGGGCTTTCCGGCGGCCGCGTCTGGCGCGAGAACGTGCGCTGGAACAAGCGCCTCGTCCTGCAATTGCTCCGAGCCGGCAAGCTCGAACTCCGCGACGTGGAGTACCGCTACGAGGAGGCCGACGCCGACCCGACCGAGTGGGTCGAGGTGAAGATACTCTTTCAGCCCGACTCCCCGCACGTCGGCGCGAGCGTCACCGAGCAGCGGCAGGAAGAAGTCCGCGCCCTCAACCGGGGCTTTGAGCAGATGGCCAACTACCTCCGCGGCGACCGCTGTATCGGCCGCATCCTGCGCAAGCTCTACGGCGAGAACACCCAGTACGTCTGCGGCGGCTGCCGCTACTGCCGCCTTGAAAAACGGCCGCCGGGGGTTTGCCCCCTGCTCGAGTTCGACCTGCACGAACTCCCGCGCTGCCCCCGCTACCGGGTGGTGGGCGGCTGCCCGGACCCGGGGCGCCCGGCCGAGGAGCGAGAGTTCCTGCGCTTGATACGCCGCTGCATCGAGGAAAAGGGCATACGCCGCTTCGCCGCGGACCACCCGGTCTGGGAGCGGCTGCTGCCGGTCTTTGCCCAGCTCTTCCCCCAGCGGCCCCACCCCTACCGGCTCGACGACCTGGACGCGGAACCCGCCTTTGACGTTCTTCCCGGCGAGACGGTGGCGGTGTTCCACCTCGGTGCGCTCAGCGAGCGGGGGGCCCGCTTCGGGCGGGCCGCGGAGGTGGTGCATCTCCTCGGCGAGGGCGTGGCCCAGCGGCAAATACGCTTCCTCACCCCCTGTGCCGAGGGGTGGGTTCACGCCCACTACGAGCAGTGGCTTTAGGAGAGACCACGTATGTTTACCGACGGCCCGGTGACGCCGATCCACCTGGAGACCCTGATCGACCTGCTCCGCGACGCGGGGGCGCGGAAGCTGGACGCCCAGACCGTCGCTCTGCTCCTGCAGCCCGAGGGCCTACCCAAGTTGAATCCCGACCGCGGGCAGACGAAGCAGGCGCTTGCAGCTGCCGAGGACCTGGGCCTCGCCAAGCGGCAGGAGGGTTTTCTCGCGCTCACCATCGAGCGTAAGGACAAGCGCAGCACGAGAGAGATCGTGCTGGAGGCTCTCGACGCCCGGGTGCTCGCAAGCCGCGAGGCGGAGCCGTACTTTGCGCTCTACTACAGCTACCTCCTCGGGCTCGGCAAGAAGGCCGGGGACCCGAAGAAGACTCGCGAGCATTGGGTAAGCGAGTTCAACACCCAGGTGTTCGGCAGCCGGAAGCAGCCGGACCAGTTTAACGAGACCAAGCTCACCGGCCTTCACCGCTGGTTCCGCTACGCCGGCCTGGGCTGGTACGACCCCGCCGACGTCTTCCAGTGCAACCCCTACGAGCGCCTGCGCCGCGCCCTGCCCAAAATCTTCGACGGCAAGCGCAAGCTCCAGGGCGGCGCCTTCATGGAGGGGCTCGCGCGGGCCTGCGCGGAGTTGGACGGCGGCGCCATCTTTCGGCAGGCTGTCCCCACCTACAATGACGCCGACCGCGTCTGCTCGCTCGGCCTGAGCCACGCCCTTGTGGACCTGCACCTCGACGCTCAGATCATCCTCCACTGCTCTCAGGACTCTGGCGGCTGGAGCATGCAGGAAGCGGACCCGCTGCCGCTTGACAATCAGACCTTCCGTTCCGCCCGTATCGATTTCGTGGAGTTGCCGAAGGCCCGTTGACCATCATGACACAACCGACCCCCACTCTCTGCTGGAAACCAGAGCATCTGGAAAAGGCGATCGGGTACTCCGCCAAGGTAGACAAGGAGCAGTCGCACTATTTCTTGGCCTGCCACTCCCCGATCGAGCGCATCCGCGACGAGCGCCTCAAGAAGGAGCTGCGCGAGGAGGAACTCTACCAACGGATCATGGGCCGGCGCACGCAGCGGGACTTCCTCGGCCTTGTCCATGGCGAGCCCGGCACGGGGAAGTCCCATCTCATCCACTGGCTGAAGCTCCGCTGCGAGTACGACCGCGACGCCGGCACTCTGAAAGGAGTCATCCCCGTCCTCATACGCCGGAGGACGGGGAGCTTGAAGGACGCCCTGCAGCAGCTGATCGAGCAGCTCGACTCTTCCTTTGCGAAGTACCTGAGCCCGGTGAAAAACGCGCTGGAGAAGATCTCGGCGGAGACGGCCCGGGAGAAGCTCGCCAACGAACTCTCCCTCGAGGTCGGTTCGCGCCGGGTGGACCGGGGCAAGCAACCGCTCCCCAAACTGCTGCGCCACCTGGACCAGGCATGCAAGGCCGGCGGCTTTGGCCGCTGGCTGTGCCGGACTGGCGGGGTCATCGACCAGCGCATCAAGCTCCTCACGCAGGAGAGCACGGGCTACGAGCGGGAGTCCCCGCCACAGTTCACCGCCGCCGACCTCCTGGTCGAGAGCCGCTACAGAGGGCGGAACCACAACTCGGGCGACGTGGACATCCTGATCGATGAACTGCAGGACAGCGAGAGGCTCCGCCGGGAGGCCGCGGACATCCTGAACGATGCCCTCCGCGACGCCATCCTGGAGATGACCGGCCTCTCCGGCGGCAACCTGCGGGACATCTTCGACCGCATCCGGGCTGACCTGCAAGAGTCCGGCCGGGCGCTCGCCCTGTTCATCGAAGACGTGACCGCCATGTCGGAACTGGACACCGAGGTCGTGAACGCCGTCGAGCCCCAGGACCGGCGGGACCTCTGTCCGCTGATCGCCATCTTGGGCCTCACTAACACCGGCAAAGGTCGTCTGCGTCCAAACCAACTCCAGCGGGCAAGCCTGATCGTCAGGGTCGGCGACGAGGAGGACCAGACCCACCAACCCACCCGCTTCTGGCGGGAGGACCGTGAGGCACTCGCGCAATTCGCTGCCCGCTACCTGAACGCGATCCGTCTGGACGAGGCGCAGGTCCGCGAGATCGCCAAGCACCGCAGCCAAAACACGGACGAGGACGTCAACTTCACGAAGTGCGACGGCTGCCCGGCCCGCCCCGAATGCCACCGGCGCTTCGGGGCGGTACGGCTGAACGGTGTCGATGTGGGCATGTACCCCTTGAGCCTGGAAGCACCGTACCACCTGCTCCAGAATCTGGTCGAGGACGAGGCGACCGAGATCCGCCGCAACCAGCGCGGGCTCCTCATGCACCTCCTCGCGCCGATCCTCGCCAACCCCGACGCGGTGCCGAACCACGAGTTCCCCAACGAGAGGGTCCTCCGGCTCCGGCAGGGTGACCCCGATTACTGGTCCGAATTCCAGCAGAGGTATTGCGGCGGCTGGGACGGCGCCGAGCGGGACCGCCTGCGCCTACTGGCGCGGATGTGGATCGACGAGTTGGACACGGCTGACGAGGCCGCCCGGGCGCTGGAGCCCTTCCTCGAACCCCTCGGTTTTCAGCCGTTCTCCAGCAAGGCCCCCGCGGGCAAGAAGGGCACGCTGGCGTCCGGCACCGAAGCGCGCGCGGAGGCTGAGGCAAAGACCACGCCTCGCCCGCCGGAGCCACCGCCTAAGCGGGACAAGGGTGAGCAGGACAAGGTCAACAAGATTCTCGACAACCTCCGTTCGTGGCTCAATGACAAGGACAAGCACCTGGCCAGGAATGCCGAACTCCGGAGACTCCTTGCCAAATTCGTCCGCAAAAGTGTCCGCTGGGACGACGAGCGCACGCCGCCGACCACGGAGTGGAAGCGCTTACTTGGCGGGGCAGACGACAGCAACCAAAAATACGAGTTTATCTACATCGAGGGCCAGGGGGCCGATCCGGCTACCGCCCCCTTCGTCATCCGCGAAGACTTTCCACGGACCGAAGAGACGCGGGAACTCCTCGAAGCCCTGGTTCGATTCTCCAAAGAGGGGGACGGCTCCTGGAACTTTGCGGGCGGCGAGCTTCACAAGCGGGTCGTGGCGCGGTGGCTGAGGAAGCACGAGGAGGGCCTCCTCGCGCGCCTGAATCCCCAGGACGGGCTCGACACCCGCCTGCCCGTCGCCGCCGCCGTCGAGTTCCTCTGTGTCGCCGCCGTCGTGCGCCGGCGGGCCAAGCTTCCCACGGACCCGGACAAGCTCCTTGCGGCCGTCCTCGCTGATCCCTGGCCAGAAGGGGAAACCCCTGCCGCCCTTTCCAGGGGGTGGCGCAATTTGCTTGAGGACATGCAGAAGCGTCTCAAGGATGTGCGCGACTTCGTCATCGCCGAACTCGCGGTCGTTCAAGGGCGGACCGGGGGCCAGAACTTCATCGACCCACTGCCCATCCTCGACGCGGCGGGGGCGTTTCTGAAGGAGGCCAAGGTCCAGGCCCTGGCGCCGGAGTATTTCAAGGGCTATTGGAAAACCCGCTACTTTCCCCTGAACGGGCTCCCCGCCTACGCGAACCTGCCCGAGATCCTGGAGGCCGAGCGTGCCGAGGTCCAAACGCTCGTCACCCAGGTGTCTCAGGCACTGGAGAGTTTCGGCTACGATCCCTCGGCCCCCAAAGACGCAATGAAGTCCTTTATCGCCGACCTCGTGGAACTCATGAAGGCCAAGGCGGACACGAAGTTCTACCTGCCCGACGACACCTTTGACCCCCTCTTTCGGCGCGAAACGATTGCGGCGGAGGCCGCGCCGTGGGGCCAGGCGGTCGAGGCCGGCCGCAAGGTGGCCGGGGCAAAAGGCCTCTTCGAGGTCCTGCTGTATGACCCCAAACTCCTCCGCGATGCGAACGCCGCCGTCCGGGTGGCCGAGGCCCACCTCGGCAGGCTGCAGAAGGAACTGGCCGAACAGGACCGGCACCAGTCGGTCGAAGGGGACCCCCTCGAACTGGAAAAGGCACTGCTCCAGGCGCTGGAGGCACTTGCGGGGCTCCTGAGCGGAAAGGAGGAGCCGGACCATGCCGTTGCTGACTGACCTCAAAGACCAGCTGGAAAAGCTCCCGAAAAAGAAGCAGCGAAAAATCCTCGCCGGCAGCATGAAGAAGTACGCGGGCCTCGTCGCCGAGGCCACCGCGAGCCTGAAGGGTTCGGTGGACGGTGCGGGCTTTGCCCTCAAGGTGTTCCCCGAGGAGGACTTTGCCAAGATCCTCACCCGCGTGCGCCAGGCCGCGACCATCGCGGCCAGGCTCAAAAAGCGGCTCGTCGAGGACATCGACGCGGTGGCGAAGAATGCGAGCGAGCAGGATGTGACCCGGCTCGGGGAACACGCGAAGACCGCCCGGGCCGCCCTGAAAGAGCGGTGGCAGGCCCTCCTCTCCGAGCGCATCGAGCCGCACGAGAAGCTCGTCGGGGTGGTGCGCGGAATCCCCGAACTTGCCCCCAAGGGCGGCGCCAAGTTGGGCGCGCTTCTGGACGAACTGCGCCGCCAGGTGGCGCGCGTGCCGGCGAGCCAGACCGAGGCCGATTCGATCCGCGGGAGTCTTGATGACCTACCCCGGGTCATCGAAACGCTCGGCCTCGAGGGCGAGGTCGGGGAGTTCCTGGTCCAGGCGGCAAGCGGCCTGGGAGACCCCGAGAAGCTGTACCGGCCCGCCATCCGCGACTTCTTCACGGGGCGCGATCTGTGGGGCCTTTTACGCGTCAAGATCCGGTGAGCACCATGACGATCGGCTCGTTCGCACGCGAGTTCCTGGGCTTCCTCGAGATGCGTGAGGCGCGGCTCCTCTCGTGGGGCTTTTACGACGTGTCGTTCACGCCGCAGGAGATCGAAACGGTCCTGGCGAACGAGGCGGGCCCTGAACTCCTGAGCGCCTGGGCGGCGCATCAGGGTGCGGGCTGGACGGTGGATAACCTGCTCGAAGACATGGAAGGGGCGGGGCTGCTCTACCGCCCCGGCCGCGGCGCCGCCGCGTACCGCACGCGTTTCGCCGAGGGGGTGCGCCTCACCGCCCGCCTGCGGCAGATGTTTACCTACGACCAGTGGCCGACGGCGCCGAACCTGGTTTCCGACATCAAGCTCCACCTGAGGCCGCGGCAGTACCCCCGCCAGGACCAGGCGGCCTCGGCGTGCTGGGAGGACCTTAAACCGCACTGCGGCGAGCCCGCCCTGCAGCAGGCGCTGTTTGCGGCGCTGGCCGCGGACCCCGCCGGCCGGCCCTACCAGTTTGCCGGTTTCCAGCGCCGCGTCTTCGGGCACGTCCTTCGCCACTACGGCAACCCGGGTGTCAGCGGGACCATCGTCTGCGCCGGGACCGGTTCGGGCAAGACCAAGGCGTTCTACGTGCCCGCGTTGCTTGCCGCCGCTACCGAGCTCAAGGACCGGTCATATCCCAAGGTCATCGCCATCTACCCGCGAAACGTTCTCCTGGCCGACCAGCTCCGCGAGGCGCTCTCCGAGGCGGAAAAGCTCCGCCCGGTGCTCGCCCGCTTCGGGCTCCGGCCGTTGCGCTTCGGGGCGTTCCTCGGCAACACCCCCTGGAAGAACGCATTCGAGCGGCAGCAGGGCGACCGCTCGGCCGCCGAGGAGTGGCACGACTGGAGGCCGGTGGGCGCCGTGGGCTATCGCATCCCCTTTCTCAAATCGCCACGGCACCCGGGCGAAGACCTTATCTGGCGCAACGCCGACCGCAAGGCCGGGCGGAACTGCCTGTACCGCGCCGGGGGCGAGGCCTCCGACCCGGACGTGCCCGACGGGGTTCTCGCGCTGACCCGCGAGAACCTGATGGAAGAGCCGCCGGATGTCCTCTTTCTCTCTGCGGAAATGCTCAACCGCGAAATGGGGAACCCGGCCTGGGCCCGCGCCTTCGGCATCGGTCAGGGCAGCCGCGCGCCGCGCCTGCTGCTGCTCGACGAAGTCCATTCCTACGAGGGCATCCAGGGCGCCCAGGTCGCCTGGGTGCTTCGCCGCTGGCGCTACTGGGCGCGGCCCAGGAACCTGCACGTGGTGGGCCTGTCGGCAACCCTCAAGCAGGCGACGCGCCACCTGGGTCTGGTCGCGGGTATTCCCCAGGAACGGGTTCAGGAGTTCCAGCCCGCCGCGGATGAACTGACGAACGAGAGCATGGAGTACAACCTGGCCGTGAAGGGCGACCCCGCCTCGGGCGGGAGCCTCCTGGCCACGTCGATCCAGTGCGGCATGCTGCTCTCCCGTCTCCTGACGCCGCGCCACCTGCTTCCCGCCCCCGAAGGAGCAGCGCTCAAGCCGGAAGCCTTCTACGGCCGCAAGGTGTTCGGCTTCACCGACAACCTCGACGTCGTCAACCGCTGGCTCTCCGACATGGTGGACGCCGAGCAAGCCAAGCGCCTGGCCCGGCTGCGTCTGCACCCCGGGCGCCGCCAGCCCCCGCCTGTGCCCCCACCGTCGGCGGTCCAGCTGCAGCAGATGGACGCCCAGGGGCAGCTCTGGGAACTCCCCCGGCGCCTGCATCACGACCTGGAGCAGGCGCTCCTCATCACCCGCTGCAGCTCGCAGGACCCCGGGGCGGACGCAAACGCCGACCTGATCGTCGCCACCAGCGCCCTGGAGGTCGGTTTCGACGACCCCGACGTGGGGGCCGTTCTCCAGCACAAACGGCCGATCTCGATGGCTTCCTTCCTCCAGCGCAAGGGCCGGGCCGGGCGGCGCCGCGGCACCCGGCCCTGGACCGTGGTGGTGCTGTCCGACTACGGCGGCGACCGCTGGGCCTTCCAGCAGGCCGAGCGGCTGTTCGAGCCCGAACTGGAGTCGCTGCGCCTGCCAATCCACAACCCCTACGTTCTCCGCATCCAGGCTACCTACTTCCTGCTCGACTGGCTCGGCCGGCGCGTCGGCGGCGGGCCGTTCGAGTTCCTCCGCAGGCCGGACACTTACTCGGACCGGCAGCCCCGGACCTGCGCCATACTTGAGGACTTCTTGCGGCAGGGGCCCGAGTGGAAGGCGTTTCGCAAGGACTACGACCAGGCGTTTGCCCGCACCCTCGAAGGGCCGGGAGACGCACTGTCGGAAGCCGAGCTAGACGGCCTGCTCTGGGAGGCGCCGCGCCCGCTCCTCCGCCAGGTCGTCCCCTCCCTGCTGCGCAAACTCCAGGCCGGCTGGTCGTACGCCAACCCCCAACAGGCCGACCGCCGCGAAGACGCCAACGCCCGCCACCCGCTGCCCGAGTACCTGCCCAAGGCGACGTTTGCGGAGTTGGACCTCGCCGAGGCACGGCTCGACCTCCGCTACCCCGGCGGCGCCCAGAAGGACGAATTCCTGAGCGTCTCCCGCGCCCTGTTTGAGTCCTGCCCGGGACGGGTGTCGAAACGCTACGCCACCAGGGTCGGCGAGGCGGGGTTCTGGCACCCCTTTTCCGAGCGCTGCGTCGCCGGACGGGTTACGGCCCCGGTGCGTGACCTGTTCCCGGAACGGCTGGCCCTCGGGACGGTGAATGGCGTGCGCGTCTACCAGATCCAGGCGACGGCGCTTGAGCACCGGCCCAAAAACGTGCTCGACAGCAGCAACAGCTCCTGGGACTGGCAGAGCCGGCTTGAGGCCTTCGGCGAGGGCATGCCGCTGCCCCTCTTCCGGGGACACCGCTGGGAGGAGGTGGTGGAGAAGGCGGAGGCGTTCCTCCACCGCGACCACGCCGGCATCGAGGTCCTTCGCTACGCCGGCTCCTGCCGCTACGAGATTCGCCGGCGCAAGCAGGACCCGGTGAAGGGGCGCCTGGCGCTCGCGGCGCCCGGCGAAGGCGGACAGGGGCCGATCGCCGAGGCCGTGGGCTTTCGCCAGCGCGTCGATGGCATCCGCATCACGCTCCGTCCCGAGCACCTGCGCACGCTGCCCGCGCTGAATGAAGCGCTTGAGGCACGCTTCCGCGCCGACTTCTACCTGCACCGCATCAACGTAAGCCCGGCGCTTTGCGATCGCATCAACCCGTTTCTCGCCGAGTGGCTCTGGCAGACCTCGCTGGGGATGGTGACGGCGACTGCACTGAAACAAAAGTGCTCGCTTGCCGATGCCCAGGCGCACCTGGCCGGCAAGCGGCCGCAGGCCGCCAAGCGCGTCCTCCAGCACATCTTCCAAGTGCGAGGCACGACCGAGGAGGGCGAGGAGCTTGAGGGCCGCCTCACCGAGTCGCTCCGCGAACTCTGGGAGGACCCCGGCGTGGTCCGCACTCTGGAGGAACTGGAAACGACGCTGTGGGCGCCGCCCGAGGACGAATACCGCGAGTGGGTGCGGCGGCGCTATGTGGCGACCCTGGCGCAGGCGGTGCGGGCCGCGGCCGTAGCCCGCCAGGAGGAGATCTCCGAAGACGACCTGAACGTGGACGTGATCTGGGCCGACGACGGGTCGGCCGAAATCTTCCTCACCGAGCTGAACTCGGGCGGCCTGGGCCAGGTCGAAACCGTCGTCCACCAACTCCTCGAGGGGCCGCAGCTCCTGCACGACGGAATCCGCCACGTCCTCTCCCACTGCCCCCGATCTGACTCGACCCGGGCGCTGCTTGCCGTGCTCGAACGCGCCGTCACCGACCCGGCAGACCGCCCTCTCCCGGACGCCTTCCGGCAGGTGCGCCAGGCCAGGGGGTTTCTGGCGGTGGAGCGGGCCAAGCAGGCGCTCCGCACCGCCCTGGACCAGGAGGGCTTTCTCTCCTCGCGGGCCGCGGTGGTTTCGGTCGTCACCCGGCTGCTGCGGCCCGGAAGCTCCCCGCAGAGCGATGCCATGATGGCCCTCGTGAACCGGAACTGGAGGCGCGACGAGGCGAGGCTTGGGGTGGGCATCGACTCGCGTGTCTTCGCCTACCTCTGCGTCCAGCGGGCGCCGCTCAAGAGCCGGCTCCTTCGCCTCTTTACCCAGATCAGCGGCGGCGTCCCGCCCAGCGAACCGCAGATGTATGCGCTCCTCCAGCAGTTCCTCCTCTTGGACTGCAAGGACAGCTGCCGCGAGTGCCTCGACCTCCCCAATCTTTACAACGATTTTGGCCGTCCGTCCCGGGAGCTCGCCACCCTCTGGCTCGGCCTCACCGTCCCCGAAGTCTCGGTCGATGAGCACCCCGAGGACTGGCAGTTCCTTGCACAGCAGTCCCTCAAGGACGGAGGCTCGGTGCGCCTTTCGGCCTCGCCCGCGCGCCTGCCCGCGGTGACTGCCGCCTTGCCCTCACTTTTGGCCGAGGAGGTCGAGGCCGACTTTCTGCTGTTGCCAGTCTCCGTCCGCCGCATCGACAAGGAGGGGGCCGTCTGGAAGATCACGCTCCAACTCAAGGAGGCTTTCCATGCCTAGCCGCGACGTCTGGTCCCACGGTTCCGGAAACGCACTCCGCGACCTGCTCTCCTCCGCCCTCGCGTCACTCCTCATGACGCCCGCGGACGCAGAACCGGCCTACTTCTCCTCCCCGTGGATGTCCGACTTCCCCTTGTTTGAAAACCACTACGGCGACTTCGTGGCCCTGTTCCCCGAGCTGGCCGACGAACGGCGGATTCGCTTCAGCGAGTACCTCCGGCAACTCGCACGCAGGAGGCCCGTGCGGATCATCACTGTGAAAAACCAAAGCTCGGAGTACTTCGCGAAGAGCCCCGCTTTTCAAGGGACGAACGACGTTCAGTTCCGCTACGCCCCGGAGACCTACCACGAGAAAGGCGTGCTCACTCCGGCCTTCTACATCGAGGGGTCGATGAACATCACCTACAGCGGCGTGTATGTGCGCGGAGAGAAGATCACCTACCACAGCGGCGACGACCCGGCCTTGCGGGCGAAGATCGGCAAGGCCTACCTGGAGTTCAACCGGCGCTGGGACCAGCTCGCGGCAGACGCATAAGAGCCGCCGTGGCTCCACACTGTTGAACAGGCCCCGCAGTCCTTTGCCCTTTGCACCCCCCAACGATCGCCGACCGGGCAAACACCATGCTGACGGCAGACCAAAGCACGCTCCTCACTCAGCTCAGCGCGACCTGGCCGGCCGCGCTCAAACTCACCCTGTCAGGCGGCCAACCCGCGGGGCTCCAGAGCCACCCCCTCGGCCACGAGATTACGGCCCTCGGAGAGGGCCGGCCGGCCTCCCTGCCGTTCTTCGTCGCGAGCAAGAACGAGGTGGCCTGGTTCACTCTCGCGCCGAACGACCAGGAGATGCGCGGCGCGGTCGAAGAGCTGAGGGCGTGGGTCCTGCCCAGTTTCGGGTGGGAGGACCCCCGCGGCGCTATGGTCATCCCGGGGGAAGCCACCGGGGCACTCGGCCAACTCATCCTCACGATGTCCCCCGCTGGCTACTTCCGCTGGCAGACGACCAAGGGCCACGCCGAGCGCGTGGTCGGCAAGCTCAGGCAGATGCGCGCCCTCGAGCAGGCCCGGCCCCGCCACGCCGTGGTGCGGCTGCCTTCCCTCTTCGAGCTGCGTCAGGAGTTTGCCGTCGCGCTCACGGCGGGCGACCTCCAGGCGGCCGAGGGCGCGGTCGCCGCCATCGACCGGCGTCAGCTGGACAGCGCCGACAACACGCTCTTCATGCGCATCCGCCTCTGGGGCCGCTTCGGGGATTTCACCCGCATCGTGAGCTACCCAGACCTGGACCGACTCGTCAGCGTCCGCATGCCGCACCGAATTCGTCTCTCGATCCTTGAAGCGTTCCACTCTCACTTCCTTGCCCCGTTGGAAGAGGAAGGAAAGAGCGGTGAGGCCCTGAAGCAATATGCCTCCCGTATCCACGACGTGCTCTGCGGCCTGATCGCGCTTGCAAGCGCCGCCGACCCGCTGCCGGCGAGACGCCTGCTCGGCTACCGGGCCTGTGTGCTACGCGACGCACACCAGGCAAGAGAACTCCTCAGCGGGCCTGCAGACCTCGTGCTCACAGACCTCCTGAGCACGCTTGCGAAAGAGGGCGAGCAGCCGGCGCCGACCCTGGAGGCGCAGTTCCTTGAAGCCCGAAAGAGGCTCGACTGGAAGGCGGTGCAGGAACTCGGCGAGGCGCTGATCGCGGACCACCCGGAGTACGTCCCAATCCTCCGCCGAAGCCTGGAATTTCGGCCCAACCAGGCGCTTTGCTCGGCGCTTGATGCGCGAGAGGCGAAAGCCCCTTCGGGCGCGGCGGTCCCGGTCGCTCCCCGTACCTGGCCCGAGTGGCTGGCCCTCCTCCGCACCAACGAACCCGCCGGCCTGGAAGCGTTCCTTGAGGACCGGGATCAAGGGGCGGCCGAGGGCCTGGGGTCCCAGGACGTCCAGTGGCTCTGCGACGGGCTGGAGGAACTGTACACGGACCCCGCCGTCGGCCAGGACGCCCGCCTCCGCCGCACGCTCATGTCCGGCTTGGTCGAATTGGTGGACGACTTCGTGAAGGAGCCGGGCTTTCCCCGGGCCGACCTGGCGGACGTCTACCTGGGGCTTTTCCGCTTGTGGGGGAGCTTGAAGCGCGGCTCAGTCTACCCCCCGGACTGCCAGGTGCTCCTCGAACTCGGCGAAGCCGGTCTTCAGTTCGGCAGGTCAGACGAGACGGAAGTAATCGGCCTCCTTCGGGCCTGGTGGGAGGCTCGGCCGGTGAAAGCACTCCTGCCCTTCCTCCTGGGGACGGTGGAGATGCTGGACCGGCTCGGGTCCAAGGGACAGTGCGAGAATTTCTGGATCCTTGCCGGCGATTTCGTGCGCGGCGACCCCGACGTTCTGTCGCCGGGGGAGCGGTTACTCTGGCGTCAGGTGGGGGCGCGGATCGGTTACGACGCCGGTACGCTCGACGAGTACGTCCCCCTGCCCGAAGAGACCGCTGCCGCCGATCGGATCCGGCAGGCGGCCCTGGGGAAGGTGGCGATCGTTTCGCTGCGCGAGCGGCAGGCGCAGGAGGCCGCGGGACTCCTGCGGGAGCGGTCCGGCGCGCAGGTCGTCGTCGTCTCGGAAACGCACCCTGGAGCAGATACAAGGAGCGCGCTTGTGGCCGATGTCGTGCTCTTCGTCTGGTCGGCGACGACCCACGCGGTGTTCCGGGCCTTCGACGCTGTGGACAAGAAACGCTTTGCCTACGTTCAGGGGACCGGGGCCGCGAGCATCGTATTGGCCCTGGAGCGATGGATCGCCAGGCAGGAGGAGGCAGCAGTGTCGGTCTAGCTGAGAAGGACGTGGGCGGGGCAACGCTTCGGGAAAAGAAGGTGGGCTGCTACCGGGTAAAAACCGACTGCGGGCAGCCCAACCGGAAGGCAAAGGGCAGGAGCGATCTCGTCACCCGCCTTCCTGACTCACGTGCTGAGGTCCAAGGCCTCGAGCGAAGCGTTCGCCTCTGCCCGGACGTCGCCGACGTTGTCTTCGAGCGTCTCCATCAGCGCTTGCCGGACCGCGGAATCGAGACCGGCGGCCTTCACCTGGGCGATCGTCTGCCCCAGCGCCCAGGCGGCATTCTGCCTCACGTAGGCGTCTTCGTCCTTCACGCCGCCAAGGAGCGCCGAAACCGCGGCTGAGCCGGCGGTGGTGACGCGCCCCAGTCCGCAGCAGGCACCCGAGCGCACCAACCAGTGCTCGTCCTTGAGGGCCGCCAGTAGTGCGGCTACGGCATCCTCGCCATCAACCCCGATTTTTGCAAGCGCCCACGCGGTCCTCCCACGCACATACCAGTGCGGGTCCCTGAGGAGGCCGACCAGGGCCGGGACCGCCCCTTTCGCCTGTGCGGCGAGGTCGCCGAGGGCACAGGCGCTCCTCGCGCGCACCTCCCAGTCGGGGTCCCCCAGACCCTGAAGGAGGGTTGATAGGACCGGCGCCGTCTCAGACATGGCATCACCCCTTTTGAATACGGGAGCGGTCCAGGACAATGTGCCCGTTGTCGCCCCAGCCATGGGACAGCGCCGCAGAAGAACCTCCTTCGCGATCCACGCTGCCCTTCTGGCAAGCCACTTCACGGGGCTGATCCAAAAGGGCGGCGTGTCTAAAACCTTGTTCTCGGTAGCAGCTTTTTCCGTCTGTCAACGACAAGCACTGACAGACAGCAAAAACGCCACAGAGATTCACTTCTGGTTCGGTTGGTTGTGAGCAATGCTGGTCTGACGATTAGTCGATAATACATATCGCCTGATAGGTCAACTGCCCTCTGGTGAGCACAGAGTCTGTTGATGTGTTGAAGGGGTGTAGGGCCGTCCTCCTCCCGTCCCGATGGGATCCCCCGCTCCGGAGCCGCCGCGAAGGCCGGGTCTGAACTGGTAGCGCAGGCCGGTTAGCCGGGACAGGTAGGAGTCGCGGGGGAAGAGATGGCGAGGCGCGCTTGGTGGTCGCGCAGGTGGGTCTTCTCGTTCCTCAGGCTTGCCGGACGCGGGCCTCAGAGCCACAGTTCCAGCCACGACCGCCGTCGAGAAGGCTCGGTGAAGTTCGCCGTTTCCCCGCTTGCGATCCGAG
>DATFNV010000709.1:0-9357 GCA_035266225.1 Gemmataceae bacterium | reverse complement strand
AGTGCCTGTTCGCCACCATCGCCACCGCCATCGCCACAGGGGGCTACGTCGCCTATCTGCTTCAGCCGGTGGTCGATATCCCGGAGCCGGTGCTGCGCATCGTCGTCGGGCTGGCCACCGTCCTGATCTTCTTCCTGCTCCAGGCGTGGGGCGTCAAGGAGCAGTCGTGGGTGATGATGGTGATGACCTACGGGGCCATCCTGGGACTGGTCATCTTTTGGGTTGTCGCCGCCACGAACTTCTCCTGGGAGCGCGTCTGGACGAAGCCGGCCCTGCCCGCGGCGCTGGGTTGGCAGGCGGTGCTCAAGGCGGTGCCCTACGCCCTGTGGTGGCTGGTCATGATCGAGACCGTGGCCCTGGCCGCCGAGGAGGCCCACGAGCCACACCGCACCATCCCGCGCGGCCTGGTGTGGGGCCAGCTTACCCTGATCGGGCTGGTCGTGCTGACCTGGCTGTTCGCCTGCGCGGCGGTGGACTCGCAGGAAATAGCCGCCGTCGATTATCCGCTGCTGAAGGTCATCGACCTCATCCCGGCGGGAGAGGCGCGCCTGCTCTTCTTCGGCTTCGGGGCCGTCGCCCTTTTCGGCATGATCGCCAGCTATCACGGCATGGTCTACGGCACCAGCCGTCAGGGGTTCGCCCTGGGGCGGGCCGGCTATCTGCCGCTGATCCTGGGGCAGGTCCACGCCAGGCGGCGGACGCCGGTGCCGGCCCTGCTGGCATGCAGTCTCATCACCGCGGGCTTCGTGGTCGCCAATTACTGGTACAAGGAGGCCATCGACGTCGCCGTCCTCGTCTCCACGCTGACGGCCCTCATCTGGTATATCCTCGCCATGGTTTGTCTCTTCATGCTGCGGCGCCGCGAGCCGGCCCTGTTCCACAAGTACCGCACGCCGCTCTACCAGGTGCTGCCGCTGTTGGTGGTGTTGCTGTCCCTTTTCGCGGTCTGCATGTACAGCATGGCGAACGAAGCGGTGATCCCGTTGACAGTCGCGCTTTATGCGGCCGGGCTGGGATACTTCTGCTTCTGGGCCCGCAAGCGACTGCAGCACGCCGCCCCCGAGGAACTGGCCGCCCGCCACGCCCAGCCGGTGAAAGACGGAGTACGATGAGCACGGACAAACCGCCGCCCGATGGGACCGCGCAGGTCGGCCCCCGATACCCCCTGCTCGAGCGCGCCACCGCGGCGGTCTTGCTGCTGGTGCTGCTGGCGCTGGGATGGATGGCGCTGGCGGCGTGGACCCCGGAATGGGATTGGCAGGTGTCGCTGGACGTCCAGGTCGGGCTCGTCCTGGCGCTGCTGACGACGGCCCTCATCCTGGTGAGTATCGTGGCCCTGCTGCACACGCACTCGTAGCAGCGCGAACTCATTTGGCGGCCCTCCCCACCTTGACACGTGGGACCTGAAGCCGCACGCCCCCGAGGACATCAAGCAAGTGCCGGGGCGCATGTCGAAAGTCCGGGTCATCAGGTAACCCCCGAACCAAAGCCCGTCGCCTGAGCCCCGGAGTATTTTCACGGCAGACTTTCAGTCCTCGGCCCGGAAGGCGAGGGCGTGCGGCGACCCCTTCTCGAGTGCCGCCCTGGCCCACGCTTCCCTGGCGTGGGCCAGGCAGTCGAGGACGGCCCGGCCGCGCACCACTTGCAGCCGATGCTTCATCAACTCCAGCGCCGTCTCCGTCCGGGGGCTGACCGCCAGCAGCGCCCGGGCCGCTTCCTCGAACTGCGGCGGGCCGACCTTGCGGGCGTCCTCGTCGTCCAGGGCCAGATAATCGCGGCACAGTTGCTCCGTCGCCGGCCCCGGACACTTCTCCAGGGCCGGCCAGGCCACCATCTTGACGCGGAAGTCGGTCCAGGATCGGGGGTTCTTCCAGCGCGGGTCAATGACCGGCTCCAGGACCGGGTCGTCGCGCCACAGGGCAAAGCGGGCCACCTCGACGGCGTTCGGTGTACGCAGCAGGATCAGCGAACGCAGCGCCATCGCGCCGTCGAAGCCGTGATACATCCAGTCCTTGTGCAAGCTCCGTTTGCGGACGCGTTCCTCCAGTGCCGCGAAGGCTTCTTTCGACGACGCCCTGGCGGCCAGCAGTTGCTCCGCCGCGCGGGCGCGGGCGCGGATGTGCTCCCCCGAAGCCGCCTGGTCCGACGCGGTTTCGGCCACGCGGTCCCAGTCGTCGGCCTTGCGGAGAGTCGCGATCAGTTCCGCCTCGCCGGGCCGTTTCGCGTCGTCCGCAGGCGGCGCCACCCGTCGCGGCGACACGGGTTCCCCGGACAGCTTGCCGAGCTTGCGGCCGAGGGCGACGGCCACGCCGCGCGGGTCATCGACGATGACGCCGTCGCCGGGCTTCTTCAGCGCCGCGGCGATGGGTTCGGGGAAGATCTCGCTGCGGTCGTGGTACAGGCCGGGGCCCTTGTAGCGGCGCACCTTGAAGCGGGGGTCGCGCAGGATGACCCCGCCGGTGTCCGTGTTGCAGTAGCCGACGTGCTCCCACATGTCCATGCGCGTGAGCAGGTCGGCGATGGCTTCGTCGAGTCCGGACCGCTTGATGTCCAGGTGCATCAGCCCGCCGTATTTGCGGTGCAGGTCGAAGACCTCGACGAGCGTGGGGATGCGGCACTGCTCGCCGAACCGGCCGGGGTTGCGGAACCGGAAGCGCTGCAATTGCTCCCACGAGTAATCGCCGACGTCGCCGTAAGCCTCCAGCAGGTGGTCCAGCATGTCGTCGTGGAAGACGACGAGCACGCCGTCTTTCGTCGCGCGGATGTCGAACTCGTTGCCGTCGCCGCCCAGCTCGAAGGTGGCGCGGAACGCCTCCAGCGTGTTCTCGTGGGCGTGCTCCGAGGCGCCGCGATGGCAGATGATATCGACGCCCTTGCGGCGCTCGGCGACGCGCTCCTTGCGGCGGGCCGCCTGCTCCGGCGTCTCCGCGGGGACGTCGGCGCGAAACTCGAACCCGTACAGGAAGGCGCGCTTCAGATAGAACTTCGCCTGCCGTGCCGCCGCGGGGGCCGCCTCGCCCCCCTTCCAGCGCACGGCCAAGGCCGCGTGATCGCCCTTCAGAGGCGGGCAGTCGTCGCGCGCGAATCCGGGCAGAGGCTTGCCCGCCTCGTCGAGCAATTCCACCTGAAGGATTCCCTCGTCCAGGCCCGCCGCGCTGGCTTTCTTCGCCGGCCGCGTCAGCAGGTTGACGAACAGCTTCGTGCTGCCCAGCGGCCGCGACTGGGTGACGGCGATACCCAGCGTCGGGCCGCCCGCCGACGAGGCCAGGGCGTACAGGCGGTCGGCGCGCCACGACGCCCGGCACAGCGCCGCGTTGAACGGCAGGAAGTGTCCGCCGTGGTCGATCACCTTTTCCTCGTAGCCCACGTCCTTCGACGGGGCACGCGTGTCGGAGATCTGCCGGTGCGGGCCTTCCGTGGCGCCGTAGTAGACGTGCAGCTTGCCGTCCTCGACGGTCAGGTACTGGCTCTGCCAGATCATGCCGCCGCCGTAGTCGCCCAGCGGGGCGTTGTCCAGGCACGGCCGGCGGTCGGGGAACCACCACCGGCGGCCGTCCCGCGAGGCGGCCAGGCGCAGGTTCAGCGTCTGCGTCAACGGCAGGTACATCGTCACCAGGGCGACGTAGCCGCCGGGGACTCGCAGAGGCACGCACTCTTGATACTGGGTGTCCCGGTGGTCGCGCTCGTCCGCGGTCAGGAGCATCAGCGGATCCTTGAGCCACTTGTTGCCGTCGCGGCTGATCGCACGGTAGCAACTGCGCCGCGGGAAGTCCTCGTAGGCCGGCAGGTGATCGGTCGGCTTGTGCGGGCCGCCTAGCCGGTAATAGGCGACGTAGCCTTCCTCCGGGTCGCGGTAGAAGAAGCACAGGTCGCCCTTCATCGGGTCGTTGACGAACTCGCCGGTGCCCTCCCACTTCTTGCCGTCCTTCGACCGGTAGCGGTAGTAGCCGTTGCCCTTCGGCGCCTTGCCCTTGACCGCGCCCCAGCTCTCGCGCAGCACGAACATCTCGTAAGGCCACTCCCTGTTGCCCGGATCGACCAGGACGGAGGAGTACGCCGAGACGCCCTCGCCGACGTCGAAGAGGATGTTTGTCGTTTTGTGGGCCCCGAAGGAGATGTTGTCCAGCCGGGGCCGCGCCCATTTGACGCCGTCGTCGCTCTCGAACAGGCAGACGCGGCGGTGGGAATGGTTCTCGGACTCCCACGGCTTGCCCTGGTTCTCCGGCTGCTTCTCCGGCAGTTCCTCCGCGGGGGTACAGACCAGGTACGCCTTCCAACGATTGTCGATGGGATCCTGGAAGACCGACCCGTGGATGCCGACGCCGCCGCGGTCCCAGGGCATCTCGCCCTCGATGAGCGGGTTTTGCGGGTCCGGCGTCGCCGGCTCGACGCGCCAGCCGCACAGGCGCAGCTCGGCGAAGTCGTCAGGCATCAGCAGCCGCATGCGCGGGCTGGCGTCGCCGGCCAAAACCGGCGACCCGGCGAGGCCCGCGAGCAGGAACAGGGATACGGCGGGAAGATGAGGTTTCGTCGTCATGTCCATCGACTCCGCGGAGGCTCGAAGCGGCGACTCCGTCGAGTGTACGCCGAGGGCGCGCCGTTGACACTCTCCGTGTGATAGATTATGTTAATGTGACGATAGACCCGACCAGGCGAGTTTGCTTCGGTCCCCCCCACCAAAGCTCGCCGCGCAGACCTACCTCAGAAGCCCCCCGCCATCGCCCTTTTGTCCGCGCCTGGTCGCCGACCGCTGATTGACGACGTCCGCCCCGGTGGCCCCATTTGATGGGCCGCCCCGGGCATCCGTCGCCGTTTCCGCCCCCGGGCCGCGCCCGTCCGGGCCGCGGGGATGGTCCGCACCGCCCGCCGTGTTGCCGGGGACCGAACGCGCCCCCGGCTCTCCCACCCGCCGCGCGGGTCTTCGCCGCCTGTCGGCACCCCGTGCCTCACCTTCCGACCGGAGGTCATCGCATGGACCCCTCGATCCGCTTCCGCTGCCCGGGCTGCCGGGCGCGCATTAAAGCCCCCGCGCAGCTCATCGGCCAGACACGCAGCTGTCCGGGGTGCGGCCGGCGCCTGCTCGTTCAGATGAGTCCGCCGGAAGACCTGGGCCCCGTGCTGCTCTCGGACGATACCCCGGCCCCCGTCCCACGGAGGTTCTCCTCGGCGTTCTGACCCACGAGGGGGATCCCTGATACCTGAGATTCAGGTAAGGCGGCGTCCAGGAATAACTTCCGTTTAGCGGCGGGGCGCAGACCCGCGCGGGTCTGCGACCCGCCGCTAAACACTGGAACTGAATGATGGACGCCGCCTCAGCTTTTTCCCGCCGGCCGCCTTGTCGTCAGCTGAGCAGTCGCCGAGCGGCGTCGCTGATGGCCGGCTGGCCGCGCTCCCACTCGCGCCGCACCTGGTTCAGGCCGTAGGCACACAGCTCGAAATCTTCGCTGAGGCGGCGCAGCACCGCCGCCTCCTCGCGGTAGGCCTCGCCCTCGAAGGTGCTGGCGATGTAGTACGACCGCTTGCCCTGCTCGCAGTAGTCGATGAAGAAGTCCTTGGACAGCACCGAGCGCAGGCGGCTGACCGCCTCGGGGTAGACGCCGGTCCAGAACAGGGTGAAGTCGCCGATGTGGCGGTAGACCTCGCGGCGGGTGCGGCCCTCCGGCGGCAGCCCCTCGGCCTCGATGACCATCTCGGCCACCTCCTCCAGGCGCCGGCCCTGGGCGTTGCCCAGCCGGTAGACGGCGTCCAGGTGGATGAAGCGCAAGAGCATCTCCGACAGGTAATCGATCAGGCGCGGGTCGCCCACGCCCAGGTGGTTAATGAACGTGTGCTCGGTATAGCCGGCGAAGAGCCGACGGAGCGGGTGGTCCGCGCGCACAGAGGACATGACTCTCCCTCTCTCTCCCGTTGACGGCGTCGGGCCGGCCGTCCCTGGCTCAGCCCCATCTGCCATTCTAGTCCCGGCTGCCGTTCCGTCAAACCCAACTGGGACCCGGGGCCCCTGACAAGTGAGCCAGGCGCGCGCCCCTGGGGAACGCAAAGAGCCCGCGGGCCGAGGGGCCCGCGGGCTCTTTGCGCCGGTTGGGGGAGGTCGTCTTACTTGCCGGGCACCTCCGGCCTGCCATCGGTCTCGGCCACGCGCCGGCTGTACGACTCCTCGCGCTCCTTGCGCTCCTGGTCGTCCTCGTCCTGGGCGCTGGAGTGGGCCACCAGCTTCCCTTCCGGGGTGAGGAACACCAGCTCGCTCGCGGCGGCCTGTTTCACTTCACTCACGGGAGTCGCCTTGGAGCTGGGGGAGGTTTCGGCCGGGGCGGCGCCGTCCGGCGTGGTGCCTTCGTCGCCCTTCGGCGGCGGGGGAGCGCCGCCGCGATGGTAGCTCGCCGTGCCCCCCTCGAAATCCAGCAAGATCGGCGCCTTCCGGATGTCGAGGAAACTCATCTCCTCCGTCGGTCTCATGTCGCGGCTCAGGGTCCTCGGCTGTCGGCCCGCCAGGTAGAACGTGCTCTGCTCCGGCGACCAGACCGGCACGTGGACGTGTACTTTCTTCAGGCCGACGTACTCGCCCCGGAAGGCGAACAGCCGCTCGCCCACAATCCAATCGCCGACCGGGAACATCACCGTCTGGGACCCGCGCGTCAGTTCGAATTGGTCCTTCCAGACGTGGAGCTGCACGACCGCCTGGCGGTCGGGGAAGGGGACGCGCGGCACGTTCCAGTTCATCCCCCTCCATTCCCGAGCTTCCTTTTGGCTCTTCGCCGCGAGCATCGTGAGTTCATCGACCGCATAGTAATGCAGGTCGTCGGGCACCCGGACGCGCAGCGCCTGGCCGTCAGGCCCCTTCACGGGGTACCAGTCCGAGCGCAACTCTTTCCACTTGGCGAGGGCGGGGTTGGCAACTTCGGTCTCGGGCTTGTTGTAATTGGGGTTCGCCATCTTTACCAGGACGCGGTACTCGTAGGTCCGGCCGGGCTGGATGGTGACGTCGAGGAAGCGCAGCACGCTATAGCTGGGGGGCGTCCATTCCTGGGCCTGCCCGCTCGCCGGGGCCGCGCGCTCGGGGCCCTCGGGGGGAGTCTCCTGGGGGCCGAAGGCGTTGAAGTCGCCGCTTCCCATGTCGAACTTCGTGCGGGCCACTACCGGGGGCGGCTCCTTGGCAGCCACCTCGGTCAGCGTCTGCTGGATTTTCGGCAACTCTTTCTCGACGTCGGGGTAGGGCTTGGAGCCGGACGCCCTGAGGGGGATCTGGACGGGGCGCGGCATGTACAGGCCGGGCCAGAGCAGCTGGGCCAGTTCCGGGTTTTCCGGCGAGTCCTCGAACAGGACGTGGGTCCGCAGGGCCCGGTATTCGCTGTCGGGGCTCTCAAAATCGATGGCCTGCCACTCCGAGCCGGAGGGGCCGAGGACCACCTGGCCGTCGGGGCCGATGGTCTTCCGCTGGACCTCGAAGCCGACGAAGCGGAACCCGGCGAGCGTGACGTCCTGACCCTTCTTGTTGTCCTTCTCGGTGAGAGTTTCCTGGACCACCTGCGAAGCGTTCTCCAGGCGGAGGGCCCGTTGGAACAACTCGACCTGTTTGCGGAACGGGAAACTGCCGGCGACGATGACCATGCGCTTCGGCAACAGGTCGCGGGCGAAGGTGGCGTCTGGGGGCACCTCATCTTTGCGGACCCAGTTCACTTCGAGGTTCTTCTTGTCACCGTCGCCGAAGACGCCGCCGCTGCCGGGTTTCTCGCCCGAGGGGGGCGCAAAGCCGTTGGGGGTGCCGCGGTTGTTGGGGTTGAACCCCGGCGGCATGCCCCCGCCGGGACCGGGCTTGCCGCCCTTGTTGAAGATGTCACCGATCCTGAAGGGGTCATTTTTGCCCCTCTTGACCTGCTTGCCGCTGCCCCTCAGGATGCCGACAAAGACCTCGCCACGATCGTTCTTGACCATGTAATTGCTGATCTGGGCGGCCCAGACGCTGGCCGCGAACTCCTCCGGGCCGAGGATGCTCGGGTTCTGGCGCTTGTTCGACGGGATGTCGCGCGGGGCGAACAGCGCGAAGAGCATGCGGAAGGCGTTCGGATCCTGGGCGACGCTGCCGGCCTGCTTCTGCAGCTGCGGATCGACCTCGCGCAGGTTCTTCTTCTCGGCGTCGCTCGGGGCCAGCGTGCCGGGGCCCGCCGTCCCAGCCTGGTCCTTCTTGTCCTTGGCGACCTTGGTGATCGCCTCCGCGCTTGCCTTGGGGCTGTCGCTGAGCAGGCCCTTGTGCGGCCAGAACAGACTGAGGACGATCATCAGCAGGGCGATGCCGCCCGCCGCGTACAGGCCGACGCGCTCCCCTTTTTCGAGGAGGAATTGCTTGAAGTTGAAATCTTTCATCGCCATGTGCTGGCTCCTCCGCTGGGGCGTTCGTGCGTCGCGCAGCCTTCGGGGCCGCGCGACGGAGGCCATTCTCGGGGTCGATCCTCACTTCGGCGGTTGCGGGGCGGGCTGCTCCGCCGCGCCGCCGGCTGCAGGCTGAGCCGGCTTCGGCGGCCCGGACTCGGCGTAGCTCATGACCAGGGTCCCGAACCGCTGCATCTCGTCCTTGTCGAGGACCTTGGCGAGTTCCTTCACGAACTCGTCTCTCTTGGACTCCTTATCCTTCTTCAAGGCGGTCAGCTTCGTGCGCATTGCGTCGGGCATTCCCGCGTCGCGCAGAGAATTCATTGAGGCGTCCGTGACCTTGAACCATTCGTGGTAGCGCTCGTAGAGCGCCGCGATGCCGTAGACCGCCACCTCTACGAGGTTGGGGTCGGTGTCGTCAACCGGGGTCGTCGAGGAGGTCCCCCCGCGGGGGGTGCCGTAGCCTGGCCCTGCCGGCACGCCGGGGCCGGGCGACTTCGGGCCAGCGCCACTCGTCCTCCCCGGTGTGCTGCCGGGGCCGGGCGACGCCGGACCCGAGCCACTCGTCCTCCCCCCACCCGGCGGGCTCATGATTCCCCCCCCAGGGCGCCCGCCGCTGGGAGGCCCGGGGATGCTTCCGGGGCCGCCAGGTTTGCCGGGAGGCCCGGGAATGCTGCCGGGGCCCTCCGGTCCGCCGGATCCGCTGGCGACCATGGGGCCGATCTTGATCCCCTCGGCGCGCTTCCATTGCACCTGGGTGATCTGGATGCGGAGCCGCGAGTTGGTCACCGCTGTCAGCAGATCCTGCATGTGGGCCTGCTCGACGACCAGCGACAGGGCGACGGGCATGTGCCGCACCTGTTCGGTCACGGAAATGTAGCGGTTGCGGACCAGGCCGTTGTGCGTCTTGCTGGTGTCGGAGGCCGACCCGCCTGGCCCACCCGGTCCCGGGATCCCGCCGGGCGCCGACCCCAGGGCGCCGGGCCCCGC
>DATFNV010000708.1:0-2749 GCA_035266225.1 Gemmataceae bacterium | reverse complement strand
GATCGGCGGGCAGTGGGAGGCGTTCCAGGAGCAGCGCATCGAGCGGGAAGTGGAGCGCCTCTATCCTCACCGTGACCTCGTCGCCGGTGAGGCCTTCTTCGCCTTGGCACCGTAGCGGACGGGCGGTTACGCCCAACTGTTTCAGGGGGGGATGTCCCCGGGGCGAACGCCATGCACGATCATGGTACGGAGGCGCATGCACTCCCTCAGCCGCATCGCTTCGTCTTGCGACACAAGCCCTCTGGAAGCAAGCTCCTCAATCAGTTTCCTGGGGCTGGCTCCGGCGAACGCGTCTTTGCCAGGTTGAAGCGCCTCTCTCGCGGCCGCTTCAAAGGCGGCCCACGCCATTGCGAGTGCCGAGCGCATCGTCTGCGGATTGAGCAGAAGCTCGGCCTCTTCGAGCACGGACACCGCGTACCCAGCACCGAGATCTGCGGCAACCTCATAAACCGGCTCACCTTCAGATGCTTCCTGCTCCTTCACCTGAAGGGCAACAATGTGATCCCGCTTGCGCGCGAGAATATCGACCGGTGTATCCCGGAGGAACGCAGGAAGTTCCTCCGGAGCCGGGCGGACCAGTACATCGTACCCCTCGGTACGGTATTTCTCGGCAATGCGGTCCAGCAGATCGTGCTCGTTCATCGCAAAGCTGTCGAGGGCTTCGGCGTGCAGCCACGGAGGGACGGACGCCCTCCTGGACGTCATTGTAGCGTAGTCGCTCAGACCGAACAACGCCACCTGCCGACGCCGCAAGCGCTTGTTTCACAATTGTTTGTGACTAGAGCACCTTCACTCAAGCTAATCCGTCACGATGCGGAACCAGCACAAAGGACCGCCACGGCGAGCCTTCGCCACCACAGCGGCGGGCCCGGCTCGGTCTCATGATCGGCAAGTGCCGCACGCAGGTATGGGAGTACCCCAGCGGTAAGCGGCAGGTTCCAGCGACGGTGAAGGGAGGAATAAGAGGTCGGGTGTCGATTAAATCGACACCCGACCTCGTGACCCTTTTTTTCTCTGAAACAGGGTAGCGATACCTTTTAACATCCTTTTAATCTCTTAAAATCCTCGGCTCCACCCTCACCCGCGACCGCCGGGCGCTGCCTCGCCGCCGCCGTCCGGCTATACCAAACCAGAGATTCCAGGCCAGGGCCCAACGGTCGCTCCCCGCGAGCGCCGTCTGGACCCTCATACGTGGGAGGACATGACCATGCGCAAGTCGAAGGGCGGTCTGACGCGGCGTGACCTGTTGCAACGCTCGCTGGGTTCCGTGGCGGCCAGCGCTCTCCTCGCCGCCCCCTACTTCGTGCCCGCCACCGCGCTGGGCGACGACAAGCGGCCCGCCCCCTCCGGCCGCATCCACCTCGGCGTCATCGGCATCGGCCCCCGCGGCACCTACGACCTCAAGGCGATGCTCAAGCAGCCCGACGTCCAGTGCCTGGCCGTCTGCGACGTCCAGGCCAGCCGGCGCGATGCCGCCAAGAAGCTCGTGGACGAACACTACAAGAACAAGGACTGTGCCACCTACCGCGACTTCCACGAACTGCTCGCCCGCAGCGACATCGACGCTGTCCTGATCGCCACCGGCGACCGCTGGCACGCCCCCGCCTCCACGGCCGCCGCCCGCGCCGGCAAGGACGTCTACAGCGAGAAGCCCTGCGGCCTGACCATCGCCCTCTGCCAGGCCCTCGACGACACCATCCGCGACACCAAGCGCGTCTTCCAGGCCGGCACCCAGCGCCGCAGCGTCGCCAACTTCCAGGCCGCCGTGAAGCTCGCCCAGGGCGGCAAGCTCGGCAAGCTCCACACCGTGTACGCCTCGGTCTACACCCCTTCGATCCTGACCGCCTGGCTCCCCTCCGAGCCGGCCCCGTCCCGCGACGTCGTGGACTGGGACCGCTGGCTCGGCCCGGCTCCCTGGCGGCCTTACAACAAGGCGTACGTCCAGGGGCAGTGGCGCGGCTACTGGGACTTCGACTCCGGCGCCCGCCTGCTCGACTGGGGCGCCCACACCGTGGACCTGTGCCAGTGGGCGAACAACGCCGACGACACCCTGCCCGTCGAATACGAGCCCTCGCCGACCCAGATCACGGCCCGCTACGCCAACGGCGTCAAGCTCGTCCTCGACTTCCTCAAGACCCCCTTCGGCGAGCGCCCCGGCTGGGTGCAGTCCCTCGGCACCTGCCCGGTCCGCTTCGTCGGCGACGAGGGCTCGGTCGAGACGGGCGACAACGGCGGCATCGAGGTCAAGCCCGAGTCCCTCAAGAAAGAGCTGAAGGACCTGGGCGGCAAACCAGACGTGGGGCTGGACGTCTCGGCCCACGCCCGCAACTTTTTCGACTGCGTCAAGTCACGCGGCAAGCCGGCGGCCAACTCCCAGGTCATGCGCCGCTCCCACATCGCCTGCCATGCCGCCGCCCTTTCCTGGGTCCTCGGCCGCAAGCTCAGGATCGACCCGAAGAAGGAGGAGTTCATCGACGATGACGAGGCCAACGGCCTCCGCTCCCTCCCGTCCCGGAAGGTGTAGCCGGAGTGGTCTCCCGCCGGCGGGGGCCGAGAACGAGTCCCCGCTGGCTGGGAAGCCAAGGAGGAGAAGCAAGGGGAGGCAAGGTGGAGAGGCAAGGGCCGGGTCGGGGAGGGAGTCACCTCCCTCCCCTCCCACAGATCCGGACTTGCCCGATTAAGGCATCCGGCTCGTCAGATCACGGACTCGCTGCGCACGGCGACACCCACGCACACGGCCACGGCAGCT
>DATFNV010000707.1:0-7629 GCA_035266225.1 Gemmataceae bacterium | reverse complement strand
GTCCACGGCCACGTCATCACCGAGGTACTGGCGTGAGCTTCTCCATCAGGGGGCGTCCCCTTCCGGCTCGTCGATTGGGTTGAGCTTGTTGGCGTCGATGTTCTTCAGTTCCTGGGGCCGGGCGCGGCCGGGCCAGGTGATCTCCACCCGGTCGATCCGCGGTTGGTCGCCCAGGCCGAAGTGGACCGTCTTGGAGCACTGCGACAAGTAGCCGCACCCCGCCAGCACCTGCCGCGTCATGATCTTGTCCCCCTGGTAGAGCCGGACGACGGCCCCGATCGCGTCGCGGTTGCAGCGTTTCCCCCGCAGGCGGAAGGCGACGTAGTTCTTGCGCGGCGACTGGTTCTTGAAGTAGTACGGCTGGTCGTTGAAGTTGTTGACGACGATGTCCAGCCGGCCCTCGCCGCGGAAGTCACCCGTGACGGCGCAGCGCGACGAGCGGACCGCCTCCTGGCCGTTGATCTTCTTGGCGAAGGCCGTGCCGCGCGGCGGCGGCTCGATGCCCATCTCCTCCGCCCGGTTTTGGAAGGTGCCGTCGCCCTGGTTCATCATCAGGTAGTTCGGCCAGTACCAGAACGGGTAGCCCATCCCGGACGGGATGAAGACGTCCTCCCAGCCGCCGTTGCTGAAGTCGCCGGTCGCGATGCCCCAGGGCCAGAACGTCTCCAGCCCCGCCTTGTCCGACACCTCCGTGAACTTGCCGCCCCCCTCATTGCGGTAGAAGGCGTTGCCGAAAAGCAACTCGTCGTGCTTGAAGCCCACCTGGCGCCCCAAATCTTCCTCAATCTTGATCTTTTCCGGGTTAAGCAGGGCCAGCGGGCCGAAGAGGTACTCAAACTTCTTCTTCTCCGAGCGACGGGCCTCCGCCTCCCAGGTGTGCGAGTCATCCTTGCCCATCCACATGTCGGAGTGCATATCGACGGCGAAAAGGTCGAGGCGGCCGTCGTTGTTGTAATCGAAGACCCGGGTGCCGACGCCGCCGAAGGGGGTGCGGCCAAGGACCTTCAGGGTTGTGTCGGTGAAGGTGCCGTTGCCGTTGTTGTGGTACAGCTGGCAGCGGCCGAACATGCTGGTCACGAACAGGTCGGTGTGGCCGTCGCCGTCGTAATCGAAGGCCACCGCGTCGCCGGCCCAGCCCCGCCCCTTCAGCCCTGCCTTGTCGGTGACCTCCACGAACTTGCGCCCCTTCGACGGGTCTTTCGGATCGACCGGCTCGTTGTGGTAGAGGACGTTGTCCTCCTTGCGACTGAGCATCACCTCGCCGAAATCACCCCGGCCCAGATAGTAATGGGAACGCTCGTCGAAATCGTTGGTGGTCCACTCGGCGGTGTTGGCGAGGAAGAGGTCGAGGAAGCCGTCGTTGTCGTAATCGAAGAAGACGGCCGTCTGCGAGTGGCCGACATGGGTCAGCCCCACCTTCGCAGTCACGTCCTCGAAGGTGCCGTCGCCCCGGTTGCGGAACAGCACGTTGCCGCCGCGCGTGCTGGTGACGAACAGGTCCTGGTGACCGTCGTTGTCGTAATCGATGAAGGTGGCCGCCACGCACACGCGATCACCCAGGGCCACGCCGGCCTGCTCGGCGACCTCCTCGAAGGTGCCGTCGCCCTTGTTGCGGTACAGGGCGTTCTTCCCGAGTTGGTTGCAGAAATAGATGTCATCCTTGCCGTCGCCGTCGAAGTCGCCGACCGCCAGGCCGCAACCGTGGTCGTACAGGTTGATCTTGAATGTCTCGCCCTGTTCGTTGGGCAAGAAGTGCATCTGCCAGGTGATGCCGACCTCGTCGGCGCACTCCCGGAAGGCCCGTGGGGGATGGTCGTCGGACCGGCCGCGCAGGACGAACCAGGCGACGACCACGACGACGCCCACGACGGCGAGGCAGATCACAGCACGGAAGACACCGGAGGTAGACATCAACTTTTCCCTCACCGATCGCAAACCGCCCGGAGAAGTTTTGGATGAAACCCCGCTTGCCGGCGCGAGGCGAATCACCAACAGCGACCGTCGTCCCGAGCGCGGGGATGGGGTATCATAACGTCGCCCCGCCCGCTCGTCCTGCCCGCGGCTCACGGAGACCCGCCATGCCCGCCGCTCGCCAGATCGGCCCCGCCGTCTGTCCCGGCCCCAGCCGGCGCCAGGCGCTTCAGGTCGGCAGCCTGGGCGTCCTCGGCCTCACCTTGCCCGCCCTCTGGCGGAGTCAGCGGGCCGCGGCCGCCGGCCGCCGCGCCGGCGGCCGGGCCAGGGCGTGTCTCGTCCTGCTCCTCTCCGGAGGCCCCAGCCAGCATGATACCTGGGACCCCAAGCCCGACGCCCCCGCCGAGGTCCGCGGGCCGTTCAAGCCGGTGAGCAGCAGCGTCCCCGGCCTGCGCGTCAGCGAACTGATGCCGCGAGTCGCCCGGCTGGCCCACCACTGCTGCGTGCTGCGGGCCGTCGCCACGGACGACCACTCGCACGCTTCCAGCCTATACTACATGCTCACCGGCCATCCGCACCAGCCGACCAACACCGAGGCGGCCCGGCCGGGGCCGCCCAACGATCGACCTCATTTCGCCTCCGCCTTGCGCCAGTTGCACGAGCGCGGGCGACAGTCACACGGCCTGCCCGCGTTCGTCACGCTGCCGGAGATCATGTCGGGCAACGACTTCGTCGTCCCGTCGGGTCAGTTCGCCGGGGCGCTGGGACACCGGGCCGACCCGTGGGTCCTGGCCTGCGACCCGTCCGCGGCCGACTTCCGCGTGCCGGCGCTGGGGCTGCCCGAGGAGGTGTCGCCGTCGCGCCTCGACGGCCGCCGTTCGCTGCTGGCCTCGCTCGACCATCTGCGGGCGCCGGACTTCGACGCTCAGGCCGCCAAGGCGCTCGACCTGGTCAGCTCCGCCGCGGCCCGGCGCGCCTTCGAGCTGGACCGCGAGCCGCTGAAGGTGCGCGAGCGCTACGGCCGGCACAAGCTCGGGCAGAGCGTCCTCCTGGCCCGGCGCCTCCTCGAGGCCGGCGTGCCGCTGGTGCAGGTCAACTGGCCGCGCGAGCCGGGCGACCGGCAGACCAACAACCCGCTGTGGGACACGCACTCCAACCACAACGCCCGCATGAAGGACGTGCTGATGCCGCAGATGGACCAGAGCTACTCCGCCCTGCTGGAGGACCTGGACGCCCGCGGTCTGCTGGCCGAAACACTGGTGGTGTGGATGGCGGAGTTCGGCCGCACGCCGCGCTTTAACGGCTCGGGCGGCCGAGACCACTGGGGCGGCGTCTTCTCGGTCGCCCTGGCCGGCGGAGGGGTCCGCGGCGGGACCGTACACGGCGCCTCCGACCGGATCGGCGCCTACCCGCGCGAGGGACGGGTGCGGCCGCAGGAGCTGACGGCGACCATCGCCCACGCCCTGGGCTACCAGCCGTCGGCCGAGGTCCACGACGTCGAAGGGCGGCCGCAGCCGCTCAGCCGCGGCGAGGTCATCCGCGGCGTGTTCTGATCGGCGTTTCGCGGCCGCTCGCACAGCGGCGCGCCAAGGAATCCTCTTCCTCCTCCCTTCATTCCGCCCTGGTCGCGCGGCGGCCACCGTGACCGCGGCGCGACCAGGCATTCCGCCCGACCTCCCATGCATTCGGCGCGACCTCCCGCGCCGGCTCGCTGCTTCGCCTGAAATTCCCGCGGAAATGGTGGGGGACGTGCGGGTCGCACCGCCCGGCAGAGCATTGGCACATCCCTTGCAATCTGTCCGGCAGCCTCACGGCGACTCTCCTTTGATCCCTGCACCCCTGAAGGGGAAGGACCCTTGATGCCTCCCGGTGCGAACTCAGCCACCATCCTGGTCGTAGACGATGATGCCGCGGTCCGGCACATCCTGGGGCGCGTGCTGGCGCGCGAGGGCCACACCGTCTTCGAGGCCGCGGACGCCGCCGGGGCGCTGCAACTGACCGAGGCGCATCAGCCGCAGCTGGCCGTGGTCGATCTGTGCCTCGCCGACGGCGACGGGGCCGCCCTGGCCGGCAAGCTGCACTCTTGCCGGGCGGGCCTGCCCCTGATCCTGATCACCGGCTATCCGCTGCGCCTGCACGAAGATCCCGGGCTGTCGCGGCGGTTCCTGCGCGTGCTGACCAAGCCTGTTGACGTCAACGAATTTCGATTGGCCGTACACGCGGCCCTGACCGAGGGTGCCATGCAAACGTCGAACCCGAGCCCGCAACACGACACCGCCCAAGCGTCGCTGCTGCCCAACGGCCACCCCGCCGTCCCGGCGCCCGCCGTCCCGGCGTCCGTCGTCCCGGCCCAGCACCCCGCCCCGGTCGCGCACGGCAAAGGCGAGAAGTTGCGATCCACGATCGTCGTCCTGGTGGCCCTGGCCGTGCTGGTCGGCTTCGTCGCCTACGTCATGGGGCTGATCCCGGGGATGTCCCCCGCGCAGGAGCCGGTCGTCCAGAAAGAGGAGGCCCCAAAGATCGACCTGGTGCCGGGTCAGCCGCACACCGTTTCGATCCCCGAGGACGTGCGGGTCTCCCTGGGCATCCGCAAGGGCAGCGTCGATCAACTGGCGACCGCCCAGGCGCCGACCGAAGCGCGGCCGCTGGTCTTGTCCGGATCGACGGCGCTGGACCCAACCCTCCTGTTCCGCATCCGGGTCCGCTTCACGCCAGCGGAGGTCAAGGAGATCGGGCAGACGGACGAAACGGGGGAAGGCCCCACGAAACAGCGGGAGTTGCGCTCGGGCGACGTGGTCCGGGCGGGCCAGCGCCTCGCCCTGTTCTTCAGCATCGACGTCGGCAACAAAAAGAACGACCTGGTCGATGCCCTGGTGCAACTGAAGCTCGATCAGAAGATCCTCGAAGCCTCGCAGACGGCCTACGACAAGGGGGCGCTGCCGTATCTCGATTACATGGCCGCCCGCCGCGCCGTCGAGGGCGACTACAACGCCGTCGGCCGCGCCGAGAACACCCTCCGCGCCTGGGCCATCCCCGAGGAGGACATTGAGGCCGTGCGCAAGGAGGCCGACGACATCTACAACCAGGGCGGCAAGCGCGACCGCAGCCCGGAGCACCTCAAGGCCCAGCTGAAGAAGTGGGCGCGCGTGGAACTGCGCGTCCCGGACGTCCCCGAGGCCGACGGCGCCACCATCGTCGAGCGCAACCTCTCGGTCGGCGAGATGGTCATGGACCCGACTATCAACCTGTTCCAGATCGCCAAGGTGGACCGGCTGTTGGTGTTCGCCAACGCCCCCGAGGAGGACCTGCCGCGGCTGCAGCGGCTGGACACCGCCAAGCGGCGCTGGACGATCCGTACGGCCGGCGCCCCGGACGGCATTGAGGGGCCCATTGACGACATCAGCTACATCATCGACCCGGCCCAGCACAATGCCGTGGTCAAGGGGCACATCGTCAACGATGGGGGCCGCCTGCGCGGCGGGCAGTACGTGACGGCGACGGTCAAGCTGCCGCCGCCGCCGGACGTCGTCGAAATCCCGACCAACGCCCTCGCCGACGAGGGTAAGCAGGCCGGCGTCTTTGTGCAGGTCAAGCCGGGCGTCTACACCTTCCGGCGCGTGGAGGTCGTACAGCGCTTCGACCACGGCGTCTTCGTCCGCAGTCGCTTCCCTGACGGCAAGGACGAGCAGGCACTCACGCCGGAGGAGAAGGAGGAAGGGCTGCCGCCGCGGCAGGCGCTCAAGCCGGGCGAGAAGGTCATCACCGCCGGCGTCCTGGAACTGAAGAAGGAGCTGGAGGATCGCGAGTCCTCCACCGCCGACAAGAAATAATGACCCCACCTCGCATTGTTTAGCGGCCGCCCTCGGGGCGGCGCTCGGCAAGCGCCGCCCCGAGGGCGGCCGCTAAACGGACAGGTTGCGCATCGTCAGGCGCTGAAGGAGCCTCATTCCATGGTCCGTCTGCTCATCGGGTGGGCGCTGAACAACCCCCTGCTCGTCATCCTGCTGTCCTGTGCGCTGGTGGCCTTCGGGGCCTACGCCTTTTGGCACGTCAACGTGGAGGCCTACCCCGACCCCGCCCCGCCCCTCGTCGAGGTCATCGCTCAGTTCCCCGGCGCCTCCGCCGAGGAGGTCGAGCGCCAGGTCACGGTGCCGCTGGAGGTGACCCTCGCCGGCATGCCCGGCCTGACCGTCACGCGCAGCAAATCGCTGTTCGGCCTCTCCGATATCCACTGTCAGTTCGAGTACGGCACCGACTACCTGGCGGCGCGCCAGGAGGTCATCAACCGGCTGCAGTTCACCCAGCCCCTGCCCCCCGGCGTCCAGCCCGTGCTGTCGCCCGAATCGCCGACCGGTGAGATCTACCGCTACACCCTCAACTGCCCCAAGGACGGCGCGGGCAAGGACATTTACACGCTCAACGACCTCAAGGCGCTGCAGGACTGGGTGCTGGAGCGCGAGTTCCGCCGCGTGCAGCGCATCGTGGACATCACCAGCTTCGGCGGCACCGTCAAGCGCTACGAGATCCACCCCGACCCCGACAAGCTCAAGCAGTTGGGCATCAACCTGGGGCAGATCCAGGCGGCCCTGATCAACGCCAACCAGAACGTCGGCGGCGACTACGTCATCCAGGGGCCCGTGGCGATGACCGTGCGCGGCGTCGGCCTGTTCGGCGCCGGCCAGGACCCCGTCAACCAGGTCCTTGGCATGAAGGACCCCGACCCGCAGAAGGCCGAGGAATTAGAGAAGGCCGAGCGGGAACAGAGTCCCGACCGCTTCAAGCTGAAGGAGGAGCAGCGCGTCCGCCTGGCCACCGCCGCGGCGAAGAAGCTGCGCGAGGAAGAGGCCGACCGCATCCGCGAGATCCGCAACATCGTCATCACCTCGATCAACAGCCGCGACATCCGCATCGACGACATCGTCGAGGGGCCGCGCCTGCAAGCGGCCTGGTTCGGCCTGCCGGAGAAGTCGCTGACCGCGCTGCGCAAGGCCCGCGTGCCGGACGCGGTGATGAAGAAGCTCAAGGCCGCCTTCGAGGACAAGGTATTCGATAACCGGGAGACTTTCGCGAAGGCGCTTGACGAAACCCTGGACAGCGGGGAGCTGGAGCGGTTCCAGAAGTTGGTGCTGGACCAGGCATCGCAACCGGCGGAGACGCCCGGTCAGCGCGGCGTCGTGGTCGGCAATCAGACGCGCCTGGGCCGGGTCAGCCAGGGCAAGCCGCTGGAAGTCCGCAAGCCCGAAGGCGTCTTCCGCGTCGTGGACGACAAGGGCAACCTCGTCTGGCGCGACGAGCAGGACAAGGTGCAGTGCATCGTGCTGCTCCGCAAAGGCGAGGACTCCCTGCCCGCCCTCAAGGACGTCGAGAAGAAGGTGGCCCAACTCAACGACCCCGCCAGCGGCAAGCTGCTGCCGGGCGTCTTCATCGAGCCCTACTACGACCGCACCGAACTCATCAGCGTCACCACCGACACGGTCCAGGAGAACCTGCTCGTCGGCATCATGCTCGTCGTCGTCATCCTCTTCATGTTCATCAGCAACGTCCGCACGGCCTTCATCGTGGCCATCAACATCCCGCTGGCGCTGCTGTTCGCCTTCGCGGTGCTGTTCCTGCGCGGCAAGTCGGCCAACCTCTTGTCGATCGGGGCGGTGGACTTCGGCATCATCGTCGATTCCTCGGTCATCATGGTCGAGAACATCTACCGCCACATCAGCTCCG
>DATFNV010000706.1:0-4886 GCA_035266225.1 Gemmataceae bacterium | reverse complement strand
GCTTCGTGCCGAACACTATTGCGGAGTACCGGGGCGAAGGGAGAGGAGCCCCTCACCCCCGACCCCCTCCCCGGAGTACCGGGGCGAGGGGAGAAGAAGACATGCCGCTCGGCTAACGAGGCAGGCGAGCCGTGGGGTGTGGCCCGCGGCTCACTCGATCCGTTCGATCACGACCACGTCACACAGCCCCAGCACCGTCTCGCCCATCGCGCCGCGCAGCCGCTCCGTCAACCCCTCGCTCAGCCCGAAGTGGACCTCGCGGACCACGCGCAGGTCCGCCGGCAGCGCCGCGCGCAGCCCGGTCAGGGTGTGCCGGTGCGTACACAGCACCACGGTCCGCGGTCGCTCGTGCAGGGCCTCCAGGAGCAGCACCATTTGCTTCTCGCGGAAGCTGCGCACGTCGTCGCGCCCCAGGTAGAACGACACCGAGTCACAGCTCCGCGGGAAGCAGATCACCGGGACGCCGCGGTCGCCGCACAGCGCCCGCACTTCGTCGGGCCGGCCCATCGGCGCCCGCTGCCCCGCGTACCACGGCAGGACGACGAGGTGCGCCAGCGCCATCAGCCCGAAGGCCGCCCCGCCGAGCGCCAGCGACCAGCGCCGGCGGTCCCAGCCGCGGGCCGTCAAGAACTGACCGAACGCCAGCGCCAGGGGCGGGAACGCCGGCAGGACGTAAGTCGGCAACTTGGACCCCGATGCCGAGAAGAACAGCACGCACCAGCCGCCGGCCAGCAGCAGGAAGCCCAATTCCGGCGGCCGCCGCCGCGCCGCGGATTCGTCCCCGGAAAGAAGGAAGCGCCCGAACGGCACCAGCAGCAGCGTCGCGGGGAGGAGGCCGAACAGCAGCACGGGGACGTAGAACCAGAGCGGCCGGACGTGGTCGAACGGTTGCAGGAAGCGGACCACGTTGTGATGCCAGAGGAAATAACTCGCAAAAGCCGGCAGGCGCACGCACACGGCGACGAACCACGGCAGCGCCACCGCCAGCACGACGCCCAGGAAGGCCGCCAACGCCCCGCGGCCGAGGCGCCACGGGCTAGCGGTCAAGTGGCGGTAGGCCCACGCCGGCGGCGCCAGCAGCAGCAGCGCGACCGGCCCTTTCGTGAGGACGCCGAGGCCGCACGCCGCCGCCGCCAGCAGCCACCACCCCCAGCGCAGCCGCTCCCCCCGCAGCGCCTCCAGCAGCGCCAGGAGGGCCAGCGTCATCGCGAACGTCAGCACGCCGTCGAGCAAGAGCAACCGGCCCATCCCCGCGAACGCCGGGGCCACCGCGAGGGTGCCGGCGCCCCAGAACGCCGCGCGTTCGCCGAGGCCGCGCCGCCCGAGCAGGTACGTCAGCAGCACGCAGCCGTGGACCGCCAAGGCTGGCACCAGCCGCGCCGCCCAGTCGTGGAAGCCAAACGCTCGGTAACTGAGCATCACCAGCCAGTAAAACAGCGGCGGCTTGTCGAGGTACGGCTCCCCCTGCAAGCAGGGCACGACCCACTCGCCGCGCTGGAGCATCTCGCGCGGGATCTCGGCGTAGCGCCCCTCGTCGGGCTCGAAGAGTGGGAAGGCCAGGCATGGGTACAGCAGCACCGCCGGCAGGACGAGCAGCAGGAGCAGAGCTCGCCAGGAGAGGGAAGACGCGGCAGTGGCCGTCCCGGGAAAGAGGACCCGGCGCCAGAGCAGCGACAGGCACGACAGAGGGGAGGAAGGCAGCGGAGCGACGGGCGTCCCGGGCGCGACTTCCGGCATGACGGGCCTCCCTGCACCGTGCGGGCGACGGCAGAGGACGAATCTTGCCAGAGTGGACAGCCGGGGTCAAGGGGAGCGCGGCCCGGACGGGCCACCGGCCTCGCGCGCAACGGAGAGGGCAAACGGGATTGCGTCCCCGCCGTGGGCCAGTACACTTCGTTCATCCGGTGCCCGTCCCTCGTGTGCGAGAAATCTCGTGATCCACCGCGACCCGCGCTGCGTGTTCGTCGCCGACAGCCCAACCCTGGCGGAAGTCGTCGTCGTCTGGCTCGACGAGCAAGGCATCCCCGCCCGGGTGATGAACCCCGCGACCCTCGGCGGCCTGCTCGACCTGACGCCCTGGTCCCTGACGGGCGTGTCCTCGACCGGCATCGAGGTCTGGGTCGATGACCCGGCCCAGGCGCCGCAGGCGCTGGAACGGCTCGCCGAGCAGGAGCAATTTCGCGCCGAGAAGTCTGCCGTTCCCACCGAGGGTGACGCGACAGTCGAGGCGATCTGTGAGGAGTGCGGCGAGGCGAATACGTTCCCTGCGAGTCAACGGGGCACGACTCAGAACTGTTGCCACTGCGGCGGCTACATCGACGTCCCGGGAGAGGAAGGCGAATGGGATGAGCCGGAGCAACCTGCCGAGGAAGAGGACGGGGACTGACGATAGCGAACATCAAGCGATAGAACGGGGGTTTCGTGTGAACTTGGCCGTGCAACACAAGCCCGACGCGCCAGCGAGGGTTCGACCGGACTCCCTCGCTGGCGCGTCGGGCTTGTGTCGCACGCCACTCCTTACGAAAAGGCCCCCGCGCACCGTTTGGTGCTAGCGCATCAGCCGCCCCATCGCCACCAGCGGCTCGGCATACTGCTCCCACGTGAGTCCATCGACCGTCGCCGTCGGCCGGCCCGCCACGCCGTCCACCAGCGGCCCCCGCTCCACCATGACGCGCAGCAGGTCGCGCTCGCGCTCCGGGTCGAAAAGAGCTGCGTCCCCTTTTTCGCCGCGCAGCAGCAGCACCCCCGCCGCCAAGGCGTAGGCGCCCCAGTTGCTCACCCCGGCGACGATCAGGTGGTCGGCCGGCACCCGGCAGGCGATCAGCCCCCCGTTGGGGATGTTGCGGCGGATCGTGTCCCAGGGGACCTTCCCCATGCCGAGTTCGTTGCCGCCGTCGCCGATGCCGATCGTCGTCACCGGGGGCACCAGCCGTGCCGCGTGCTCAAACAGGAGATGCGCCGGGGCCGTGAATTCGGTGATGTCGCGGCCGCGCATCGAGTGACAGCGGTCGCGCTCCGCGGCCGGCACACTCCGCTCCCAGGCCTCGACCAACTCGGGTGTCGATTCGGGTTGGGACCGCAGGGAGTCGGTCGTGTGACTCGGGCCGACCCGTTCCAGGGCGATCAGATGCGTGCAGGGGCCGCCGTCGGCGAAGACGACGGAATCGACCCACCCGACGTCGTGCGGAGGTCGGTCAATGTAAGCGGTCGCGACGCCTGACGCCTCGGCTGAGACCCGCGCGGCGTCCAGGCCGGCCTCGATGGCCTCGCCCATCGATCGATCCGCGACGAGGAGGACCGGGACGCGCAGCGCCGACAGGACCCTGGCGAGGAAAACCGCCCCGAGCGGCCCATCCGTCTCACACGCGGGCGGCTCTCCGTGCGGGATGAAGAAGCCCGTGACGATACAGACGAACGGACTGGGCGCTTCCGCAATGCTGCGGCACGCCGCCGCGAAATCGCCCGCCGTCCGCGTGAGGAGGTTGTCGGACGGATCGCGCGCCAGGCCGCGGTTGCCGACGTCGTGCCGAATGACGTCGCGGAGGGCATCGAGGCGGTCGTCAACGGTCATCGCAGTCCCTCGCGCAGCAGGTAGGCGAAGCGGCCGCGCCAGGCGCGCGGCACGTCGGCGGTCAGGGTGATCGCCTCGTAAGTGATGGGGTGCAGGAAAGTCAGCGCCCGGCCGTGCAGGGCGACGACGCCGTTGAAGGTGCGAATACTGCCGTACTTGGCGTCGCCGTAGATCGGGTGGCCGTGGTGGGCCAGCTGCACGCGCAGCTGGTGGGTGCGCCCCGTCTGCGGCCGCACCTCCAGCCACGTCAGACCGCCCTGCTCGCCGCGGCGCTGGTAATGCAACAGGGCCTGCCTGGCGCCCTCGCTCCGCGGCTCGACCACCTCCACGCGGCCGGCCGCGTGGTCCTTGCGCAGCCAGTCCTCCAGGCTGCCCGCCGCCGGCAGGTTCTCCCCCTCGACCACCGCCCAGTAGGTCTTCTCCACGCTCCCCTCGCGGAACTGTTTGGCGAGCCGTGCGGCGGCCTTGCTGGTGCGGGCGAACAGCAGCACTCCCGACACCGGCTTGTCCAGCCGATGCACGACGCCGAGGAAGACGTTGCCGGGCTTCTGGTACTTCTCCTTGAGGTACGCCTTGACGGCGCGGTCGAGCGTCAGCTCGCGCCCCTGGAAATGAGCGCTGACCACGCCCGCCGGCTTGGCCACGGCGAGGCAGTGGTTGTCCTCGAACAAGATTTCCAAGGCGGTTTCCATAACCCCTTCGTCGGTAGTGGTTTACAGAAGAACTTGTTTCAGGAAAGCACTTCGGTCGCGCAGCTTCTGCGCTCCTTTCTATGGAATTCCGCGCCTTCCGGCCGATTTGGGTGGATTTGGTACACTTTTGGTACACCGACACAGATGAGCCCGAACACTGCGTGGTCGAGTTGCTGGCCAGCGAAGAGAATCTCCCACCAGCGTAGCCCTTGCGCAGACGTATGTCATTGTGTAACAAGAACTTGCGACACCATTGATTTCTATGAACATTGGTATTGACAAAATACAACAAAAATCCCTACAATGAAAATTGTGACGGGCACATGTTGACGGGCACATGTTGAAAGAGTTCCGAAAGACATGCCCACCGTCCTCAGATTGTTCCTTGACGGCGATCCCGCGCTTATTAAAATAAGCAAGGGATGAGGCCGCCCCGATCCCGTGGTAATTTGTACATTAACCAACAAAGGAGCTATCCGAATGCAACTAACTCGACGTGGCGTGTTTCGTAACTGCGGAACGACGGTACTGATAAGGGAGACGGATGATTGGGTAAGTGCAACCACTCGGAAGTCACTCAAAACACAGTTCGATGACACGCGCAACCACTCGGAAGTCACTCG
>DATFNV010000705.1:0-15206 GCA_035266225.1 Gemmataceae bacterium | reverse complement strand
TGAGCATGACGGCGCCGACGGCGTTGCCGACCAGCGCCTGGATCAGCGTCACGCTATCGCCGACGTGGCGGGCCAGGGCGAAGCCGGTCCGCAGCGTGTCCAGGGCCTTGTCCAACCGGCCTTCCGCCATCTCCAGACGGGCGCGTGCGGCGAGGAACTTGGCGAAGTCGCGCATGGCCTGGACGTCCGGGATGAGCAGCTTGATGCCGTCTTCCTTCAGGCGATCCGTCAACTCCCAGTCGCAGTACGCACGGCGGGCGGCCCGGTCCACCTCGCGCAGCGCCTGGTAGTTCAGGAGCCACTTCAGATCGCTGTTTTTCAGCTCCGCGATGGGGGTTTCCGAAACCTTATCCACCTTCTCCATCACCTCGCGCTTGCGGACGTTGGTCCACCACTCGGGGCTGAACGCGCGGTAGTAGAGCTGCACCGCGTTGCCCGGCGTCTGCTCGGACAACTCGGGCAAGAGTAGATATTTCAGGGCCGGCACCGGGGCCGCCGCCGGCGCGAGCGTCAGCGGGATCGGCTTCGCCGTCTCGGCCCGGGCCGCGACCGGCGCCGTACCGAGGACGAGGATGAGGAGAGCAAGTCTTTTCACAGGGAACCTCCGGGGGTGAGCATGGCCTTGCTGCGTTGGAGCCACGGGTCGGCACGAAGATCGGGCGGCAGGTCGAGCAGGTCGTCGGGCGCGGCCGGCTTCTCGTCGGCGGCAGAGGGCGGCACGCCCGGCAGGCCGGCGTCGCCCCAGCGCTCGACCTGCTGGCGCAGGGTCAGGTAATTCGGCTGCGCCGGCGGACTAACGGGCACCGCGGGCGCGGCGACGTCGGGCGCGGCCGGAGCGTCGGCCGGGGTGGGCGTGATCTCGACCCGCTGCGGCGGGCCTGGAACGAAGACGACGCGCTCCGCCGGCTGGGGGGCCGGGCGGAAGAGCAGGAGCGCGCCGAGGGCCAGGGCCGCGAGGGTCGATCCGCCGGCGGCGCAGGGCCAACCCCAACCACGCCGCGCTGACCTTTGGCCGGCGGCGAACATCAAGGCGTCGCGGTCGAACGCGCCGGCCGACGGCGCCATGGCGGCGAGGGCGCGTTCCACCGCGGTCAGGTCCGGGTCGTGCGTTGGTTCGGACATAAGATTCCCAGCCTTTCCCGAAGGGTCGCCAGCCCGGCGACGTAGCGCCGGTGGGCGGTGCTGCACGAGCAGCCGGCCACCTCGGCGATCTGCTCGAAGGTCAGGCCGCCCCACAGGTGGACGACGATCACCTCACGCTCCTCCAGCGGCAGCGCTTGCAACGCCGCCGTCGCCGCCGCGCCGTCGAGTCCTTCGGTGTCGGCGGTGAACCACATCGGCGCCTGCGCCGCCGCGGCCGCCTCGTGGCGCTGCCGCCGCCGCGCCGTGCGCGCGGCGCTGATGGCGGCGTTGCGCACCACGCGATACAGCCACGGCAGCGGCTTGTCCGGCGCCTGGCGCTGGACGACGAGCTTGAGGAACGATTCCTGGACCACGTCCTCGGGCACGGCGCACCACTGCCGCGCGTACAGCACCAGCGCCGCCGCGTGCTGATCCACCAGCCGCCCGAGGAGTTCCGGTCCCATCACCCGATATGACGCCGGCCGAGGGGAGTCATCCCACGAAATGAGCCGCTTGCGGCTTCGCAGGGCGTGCGAAGCCGCAAGCGGCTAACTCACTTCCGATCAATCTCCACCACCGCGTGCAATCCATCCTTCATGAAGGTCAGCGTCGCGGTCACGCCGCTGAGCCCCTTCAGGGCCGACGCGCTGCCCTTCTCCGACGGCTCGGTTGCCTGCTTCGGCTCGAGTACCGTACCGTGGACGCTGCAGCGGCACGTCTTGCCGTCGGGCGACAGCAGGTACTGACCGCCTTCCGGGCAGAAGAAGTGGGCGCCGTGAAGGCGACCCGCCTCCTGACGGGCGGCGCGGCCGAGTTGCTCTTCGCTGCGCTGCTCCTTGTCCGGCTTGCCGACGACGGCGCGGCCGACGCTCGCCAGCGGCCCGAGGTTGTTCAGGCACGCTTCGCGGTTCCCCTCGGCCCACGCCAGGCGGTAGTCCGCCAGCACCTGGTCCCAGTTGGCCGGCCGCGCCCTGACCATGCCGTGTCCGACCGGTCCCGCGGTCCCCTTCTCGGCGCCGCCCCTGGCCCGCTCCGCGTCGAGGGCCACGAGGTCTTCGAGGATGAACGACTTGCTCGCGATGTACAACCCGTTGCCGATCCGCGCCCAGAACATGCGCCACTTGACCGGCCCGAACTGCACGCTGGCCACGCGCATCGTCCGATTCGGCTTCAGCGGCGCCTTGTAGAAGTCGAGGTTGACGCCGAACATCCCCGGCTCCTTGACGCGGTGGTAGCTCTCCGCCATCAGCGGATCGAGCTTGTCGAGAAACTCATCAACGACCTTCACGTCCTGCACCGGGATGGAGATGTACACGGGCGAGTTCAGGGCGGTGACGAGGAAGCCCGCGCCCAGCTCGGCGGCGGCGAAATCTCCCCCGCGGACGCCGCGTCCGTTGAAGGTGCCCAACCCGAGGCCGAGGAGTTGCGGCACGTTGAGGTCGAACGTCGGCACCGAATCGTAGACGTGCAAGCCGACCTGGTTGCCGATGCCCTTGGTCAGGAATTCCTTGACCTTCAGCTCGTCGATCTTCTCGCGCGGCACGCCGGGAATGTCGAAGAAGTCCCGCTGCTGCTCGCCGATGACGCGGTCCTCGTTGGGGCGGAAGTTGATGGTCTCGCCGCCGGCGGGAGTAAAGATCGCCCGCAGCGTGTCCTTGTCGGCCGCCTTGCTGATCGCGTGGACCGCACCGTCCGCGAAGCCGGCGAGGAACTCCTTTTCGTTGCGGGCGGCCAGCCCCTTCAGCGGGTCTTTGGCGTCATACTTCAGGTCGTCCGGCTTCGTCCAGGTGACCGCCTGATCGTCGGCGGCATCGACCAGCAGGACCGTGTTCGACGTGCCGTCCAGGATGGCAGCCGGGTACTTCAGCTTGCTGGTGCTGGTCTCGAACAGGGCTCCTTTGCCGACCGGCAACAGGTACGTGGTCTTGCCTTCCCCGGCCTTCGAGCCCGGCGCGCGAAAAATGGCGGGCATCTTGGCAATGAGCTTCTTGTTGTGGTCGCTGTCCCACGGCTCATCGAGGTGGAACTCCTTGTAGAGGTTGTCCTGCTCGATGAAGGGTAAGACGGCCACGCGCCAGCTCAGGAGCGGTTTGCCATCCTTGTCGCTGATCCCTGCCGGCGGGATCATCTTGCCATTGTTGCTGTCCGCGTAGTTGACCAGACCGAGGACGAACTGTTTCATGTTGTTGGCGTTGGGGGGCTCGTCCTTGTTGACCGTCTTCTCTTCGCCGAGGCCAGCCTGCTTGAGCAATTCCAACTTGTTCAGCTTCACCGCGACGCTGAAGATGTTGCGCTTCGGCACCGGCAGCGCGTCCAGCGCCTCCGGCGTCCCGCCCAGCGACTGCGACAGCGTCGTGTAGATCGAGTTGTCAATCAGCGGCAGGATGAGCGTTTCCAGGCGGTAGCGCTGCGGCGTAATCTGCACGCGCAGGGCGATGGGGTCGAAGTAGACGCGCCAGTACTGGTTGTACTCGTTAAGGAACGCCTTGTACTCGTCGGCCTCCTCCCCATTCACCTTCTTCAAGGGGATTTCGCAGCAGGGGGTCATATACTGGGCGTGTCCGTGATGTGAGCAGGTGCCGAAGCGGCCGTCGGCCGAAAGCGTGTACTTGCCGCCGTCGGGGCAGGTGAAGGCGCCGTCGTTGAATTGGCCCGGTAGGCACTCCGCCTTGACCAGTTCATCGAGCGAGGCCGGCGCCTTGCCGTGCTCCGTGCGGTACAGCAGCGAGGCGTGGCCGAGCATGCGCAGGTGGTTGTAGCAGAGCATGCGCCGCCGCTCGGTCAGTTTGACGGTCGGCCCCATCAGCCGGCGGATGAACGGGTCGGACAGGTAGACCAAGCCGTCCTCCTCCTTGGCCCCGCGCGGCAACAGCGTGCGGATGTACTGGAATTCGGTCGTGTCGCCGAGCCGGCGCACCGCCTTGCCGTCGGCGTCCTTGCCCTTGATCGCCGCCAGGACGCGCTGCAGCGCCACCTGCGAATTGCTGCGGACGTGCAGGTCGGCGGCGGGGTAGGCCGAGTAGACGCACAGGGAGCGGTCGGGCGTCGCCAGGTGGACATACTCCACGTCGCCGTACTTGCCGGTCGTCTTCTTGGCGTTCTTGTGGGCCTTGGCGGCGTTGTCGAGGAAGCCGTCCATGCGCGCCTTGAGGGCGTCGGCCGCCTTGGCCCGGAAGATCAGGGTGACGTCGCTCCCCTCGCCGAGGAACAGGTCGCTGCCGGTGACGGCGACGTCGTCCACGACGAGGTCGTAGGCGGGGCGGAGCAGCGGGTTGGTTTCGAGGGCGAGCTGCGACTTGAGCCGATCGCCGACCTGCTGCGTCCGGGCCTCGCGCGTGGCCTGGTTGAACAGGTGTGTACCCCACAGGTCGCTCAGCTCCATCGCGTCGAGCATCTTGGTCAGCGAGCGGAACTCGATCAGGTAGAAGTCCTCCGGCACGGCGCGGGCGAGCGGGTCAGGATCGACCTTGGCGCCGCCGAGCATCTCTTTCCACGGGTGGCTCTTGACGGTCGGCCCCGCGATGTCCGCGATGGGGATGGTCTGCTTGCGCCGCTCGGCCGGGTCGGCCGGCTTCTCGTCGGGCCGGCCGGGGCGCGGCCGTGCGGCCCGGTCGCCGCGCATGGCGTCGAGCTGCAGGCTTTCCTGGACGGCGAGGGCACCGGTGAACAGGCTGAAGAGATCGACGTCGTTGACGCGCTCGTTGCCGCGGCGGCCGTTGGCGCGGCCGATCAGCCCTTCGACCTCGTCGGCGACGGGGCCGATCTGCTTCTCGCGCCGGGCGAGCTGAAGGGTGACGTACTGCAAGTAGGCGTCCTTCGGGTACAGTTCGAGTTGTTGCCTCGCCTCGTCGAGGGTCCATGCCTGTGGCGATTTGTCGGCGGCCCCGGCCGGTTTGTCGGGCGGCCCCTTGCCGGGCGGGGCCTTTTCCTGGCCGTGGAGCAAGGCGAGCCCGGGCAGGGCGATGACGATCGCCACCAGGGCGGCGCGGACGCGGAAAGCGGAGATGCGGGACGACATCGGCGAACCTCCTGAATGGGAGAAGGGAACTGCAAGGCGTAGCGTCTGCCTCGCGGTCCCTCCTGTCAAGGAAAAAGGACCGACCGTCAACAGGCACCGAACGGCCCAGCGTCGTCACGCCATTTCGCATACACTCAAGGGGATGTCTACCCTGACCGCGCTGCTCCCGCTGGGGGACCAGGCCGTCCTGGCGTACTTCGCCGACGAGTCGGCCGCCCTGCGCTTCGCCGCGACCGTCCGCCGCGACGGCACCCCCTGGCTGGTCGATGTCGTGCAGGCCTACGCCAGCGTCGGGGTCTTCTTCGACCCCGATCACTGCGACTTCCGTGCCGCCGCCGACCGCCTGCGTGGCCTTGCCGACCTGGCCGACCACGCCGCCGAGCCGACCGGGGGACGGCTCCACGTCATCGCGTGCTGTTACGAAATGGGGCCGGACCTGGCCCGCGTGGCGGAACAGACGGGCCTATCGACCGACGAGGTGATTCGCCGGCACGCGGCGACGGAGTACGTGGTCTACGCGATTGGCTTCTGTCCCGGCTTCCCGTACCTGGGTTATCTGCCGCCGGAGTTGTGCGGGGTGCCGCGCCTGGCGGCGCCGCGGCTGCGCGTGGAGGCGGGCAGCGTCGGCCTGACCGGGCGGCAGACGGGGATCTACACCGAAGCGCGGCCCGGCGGCTGGAACCTGGTCGGGCGGACGCCGTTGGTGCTGGTCGATGTCGCGGACGGGTATTTCCCGCTGCGAACGGGCGACCGGGTGCGCTTCGCGCGGATCGACGAGGCCGAGTATCGGCGCCTGGCAGGGGAGCGGTTGTGAGCCTTTCCAAAAGAGTCTTTTCACCCTACTTGCCAATGCACCACAGATGCTCATAGGTGCGGATGAAGATGGTCCCATCCGAGACGGCGATCGACGCCTTGGTCGTCTCCTTGAGCGGGTTGCGGCTGAGAACCTCGAACTTCGGCTTCGCGGCCAGGACCAGCGTTTCTCCCTCCACGTTGGTGACGTAGAGCCTGTCACCGGCGTGGACCAAGCTGCCCCAGGCGCCCGCGCCGACGCGCTCGGTCCAGGCGGTCTTGCCGGTCTTCAGCTCGATGCATTCCGCGCGGCCCGGCTCGGTAACCATGTAGACGTGCTCCCCGACCAGGACGCCGGAGCCGATGCGCTGGTCGGCCCGGGGCTGGCGCCACAGCCGGTGCGTCTGCGTCACGTCCCCCTTGCCGCCCGGCCGTACCGCCAGCGCCGGCCCACCGTACCCGGCCATCGCCACCACCGCCTCGGCGCTCACCAGCGGCGACGTGTACACCAGCCGATCCGCCGACTCGTCCTTGGCCAGTCCCTGGCACGTCCAAAGCAACTCGCCCGTCTTCGGCGCGTACGCCTTCACCACGCCGGGCCAGCTCATGACCAACTCGTCTCGCTCCTTCAGTTTCAGCAGTGTCGGCGTGCTCCACGACCCGAGCCACTCCGACTGCCCCTTGTCGCCGCGCTTGCCGCCCGGCTCCTCGACCTTCCAGACGTCCTCGCCGGTCTTCCTGTCCATCGCGATCAGGAAGGTGCGCTCGCCGGGGCCGAAATTGAGAATAACGAGGTCGCCGTAAAGCACCGGCGAGGCGGCGTTGCCCCAGATGTGCTCGCACTTGCCCAGGTCGCGGTGCCACAACTCCTTCCCCTCGAAGTCGTAGCAGTAGACGCCGGCCGAGCCGTGCGAGACGACGACGCGCTCGCCGTCGGTGGCCGGCGACGCGGAGCAGTACGGGTTGGTGTCGTGCGTCGGCTCCTTCTCCTTGTACTCGATCACCTTGTGCCATAGCGTCTTGCCGTCCTTGCGCGACAGGCACAGGAGGCCGCGCTTCAGCCCCTTGTCGGTCGCCTGCGTGAGGAAGATGCGCTCGCCCCAGATGACGGGCGTGGAGTTGCCCGCCCCCGGTAGCTTCATCTTCCAGCGGACGTTCTCGGTCGCGGACCACTTGACGGGCAGGTCGGTCTCGGCACAGCGCCCCATGCCGTCGGCCCCGCGCCACGCCGGCCAGTTGTCGGCCCGGCCCGGGGACGGCAGGATCGACAGGGCAGCCAGGAGGACGACGTAACGTGGAGGAAAAGTGCGGGACATTGTGAACCCCTCTTTACTCTGGCCGCTTGCGGCTTAGCGTTTGCTTCATCAGGGTCAGGCGAACGCTAAGCCGCAAGCGGCTGTCAGCGCCCGGCGACGGTCTCGAACTCGACCCACTTGGTCTGCACGTCGCGGCCGGTCGGCACCGCCCACGCGGCCGCCTCCTTACCCGCCGGGAAGGTGTGTTCGGCCTGGCGGTCGCCCTTGTCGTCGGTCCAGGCGAACGTCACCTTGGTGCCGTCGCCGCCCGCGCGATAGACCAGGTGAGCCTCGCAGCGGGCGTAGCTCTTGCCCCCGTCGTTGCGGAAGCGGACGCGCACAGGCCCGGCGACCGGGCGGGGCAGTTCCAGTGCTCCCCAGCACATGCTCTGCGACCAGAAGTCCTTCGGCTCGTCGCCCTGGCGGACGATCGTCCAGTCGCGCACCACCGCCTGCCAAGTCTTGCCGCCGTCGGTGGACGCCTCCACCTGGTACTTGACGTCCGGCTGCGGCGGGTTGCTGGACAGGACGTGGGCGGCGGCGTGGACCGCCAGGGCCGCCGCGCCGCGCGGGGCGGCCAATTCCAGCGTCACCCGCGGGCTGCCCATCTTGCCCTCGACGACATGGGCCTGGACCTGCGCCCGGTTCGGTCCCGCGGAAGTCAGCGCCCGCCCGGACGCCTCGAAACGCACCTCGCTGCCGTTGTCCTTCAGGCGCGGCATGACCGCCGCGTTCGCCTGGCAGACCGTGGTCATCGTCAGGCCGGACTTCGCCAGCGCCTTGGCCCCCGCACCTAGCCGCAACAGGTACTGCCGCCGTCCCTTGACCTGGTCGGTGAGGTCCAGGCCGTCGCGGAAGGCGCCGCAATCCTGCCAGGTCCGCCCCCGGTCGGTCGAGACGGCAACCCTGCACTCGGCCTTGCCGCGCAGGACCAGGCCGTTCGTGCCACCGGCGTCGTAGATGCCCCAGGGTTTATCGTTCGGCGGCGTCGCCGCGATGATATAGGGAGTCTGGAACTCGAAAACGACGTGCCGATCCTCCTCCTCGACGACTCCCTCGCGGTCGTCTCCACCGGCGAAGTCGGGCGTGTAGACGTAAACGGCGTTGCCGTAGCGCGCCTGCCCCGGGTTGAACTCGGTCGCCCGCCGCGAGCCGTACATCTTCTCGGGCTGATTGACCCAGGTCTGCGAGCGCTCCGGCCCCGGCACGCCGCCCGTGTTGGAATTGAGTCCCCAGAAGGCGAAGGTCTTGCCGTCCTCCAGGCCGGGGCGCAGGTAGCGGCGCAGGCGCTCGCCGCGGCGCAGGTGGATCATCGGCGGCGGCCCGCCGTAACCGGCCAGGTACTCGGCCACCGCGTACTCCTGGTACGCGGCGCCGTCGGCGGGGTGTAGTCCGCACACCGGCCAGCCGTGTTGCCGCTCGGTCTTGTAGTTGCGGTCGGTGAGGCGCTTCCAGTCGCGCCGGACCTCGGGGATGGAGAGCAGGGCCTCGCCGCGTTCCTCGAAGACGACGGTGCAGACGTCGTGATCGAGCAGGACCCACTTGCCCTTGCCGTAGCGGCCACCGGTGAGGAAGACCTCGAAGCTGTTGTGCCCGGAGACGCCGACGCAGCGGCCGCGGCCGTGGCCGAGCAGGGCCTCCATCTCGGCAACCCACTGCCCGTGCGTGCTGCCGCACAGGCCGAAGCCGTCGGCGAACAGGCCGGTCCAGTACTCGCGGTTGCGCAGGTCGCCGCCCTTCGTGAAGCCCTCGCCCCAGAGATCCTCGACCCCCGCGTCGGCGTGGAAGTAATGGGTGCAGCGCCACAGCCAGGCGGCAAGGGCTTTCTGCTCGTCGCTCGCCGGCTTGACCCCGACGACGCGCTCGTAGAGCGCCGCCTGCGTGGCGGCGAGGCGGTCGAAGGTGGAACAGGCCAATTCCCCCGGATACCAGGGGTGATCGCTGCGAACCTGCGGGTCGCCGACGTCCGCGCGGGCCGCCGAGGCGAACAGGAGGAAGACCGCCAGGAGCGCGGCGAGGCGTCGGGTCGTCACCTTTGTTTCCTTTCAACCGCGGAATTGTTTAGAAACTGTATCAAAAACCCTCTTGCCGCTTGCGGCTTCGCAGGAACGATTGCGAAGCCGCAAGCGGCGAAGACTAAACGGGTTTGGCGGGCAGGCAGAGGGTGAACTTGGTGCCGCGACCGACCTCGCTTTGGACCTCGATGCGGCCGCCGTGCGCCTGCACGATCTTGCGGGTCGTCGCCAGGCCGAGGCCGCTGCCGCCGGCCTTGGTCGAGAAGAACGGCCGGAACACCTTGGCCAGCACCTCCGGCGTCATCCCCTGGCCTGTATCGATCAGCGACAGGCACACCTCGTCCGGCCGGGCCTCCGCCTGGATGGTCAACGTGCCGCCCTCCGGCATGGCCTGCTGGGCGTTCAGCATCAGGTTGAGCAGGGCCTGCTTGACAAGCTCGCGGTCCAGCGGCAAGGGCGGCAGGTCGGCGGGGAGGTATAGCTTAATTTCGATGCCGGAGCCACGGGCCATCGGGTCGAAGAAATCGACCATCTCATCGACCAGGGCGGCCAGGTCGGTCGGCTCGAATTTCAGGTCCTTGATGCGGGCGAAGCGGAGGAAGTCGTTGGAGACGTCCACCAGGCGCTGGCACTCGCCCTGGAGGCGCTGGACGCGGTCGTGCGCCCGCCGCTCGCGCTGCGACTGCGGCTCGGCGAAGTCCTCCGCCAGCAACTGCAGGTTGAGCCCGAGGGTGCTCAGGTGGTTCTTGATCTCGTGGATGAAGCTGCCGGCCAACTCGGCCAGTTCGGCGTATTGTTCGCTCCACACGGCCCCGCCGCCCCTCGATTGATCGTTTCGCGAAACGAGGAATCCGCGCCGCCCCGAGGGCAGCCGCTCAACTACTCCTGCGGCTCGCGCATCTCCTGCTGCTGTTGCGGCGGCGGGGCGTGGCGGCGCGGCGGCCCTTCGTCGCCGCCCTCGCGGCGCCGGCCGCGCGGCGGACCTTCGTCACCGCGGCCGCGCGGCGGGCCACCCTCGCCGCGGCGCGGCGGCGGGGCCGACGGCTCCGTGGGCGGCAGTCCCTTCTCCTCGCGGAGCAGCGCCTTGCGCGACAATTTGATGCGGTCGTGGTCGTCGATGGCGATCACCTTCACGCGGATCTTCTCGCCGACTTTCACCACGTCCTCGACCTTGCCGACGTACTTGTCGTCCAGCTCGCTGATGTGGCACAGGCCGTCGCGCCCCGGCACGATCTCGATAAACGCCCCGAAGTCCTTGATCGAGGACACCTTGCCCTCGTACACCTTGCCGACCTTGACCTCCTCGCACAGCGCCTCGACCTTGTTGCGCGCCGCCTCGGCGGCGGCGGCGTCCAGCGACGAGATCGACACCGTGCCGTCGTCGTCCACGTCGATCTTGGCGCCGGTGCTCTCCTGGATGCCCTTGATGGTCTTGCCGCCGGGGCCGATGAGCAGGCCGATCTTCTCCGGGTTGATGCGGATTTGCAGGATGCGTGGGGCGGTACGGCTGACCTCGGCACGCGGCTGGCGCAGCGTGCTCAGCATGGCCTTGAGGATCTCGCGCCGCGCCTCGCGCGCCTGCTCAAGGGTCGCGCGGATGATCTCCTCGTTGATGCCGGCGATCTTCAGGTCGAGCTGAATGCCGGTGATGCCGCGGCCGGTGCCGGCGATCTTGAAGTCCATGTCGCCGTAGTGGTCCTCGTCGCCCATGATGTCGGTCAGCAGGGTGAACTTGTCCGCTTCCTTGACCAGGCCGATGCTGATGCCGGCGACCGGGTTGCTGATCGGCACGCCGGCGTCCATCAGCGACAGGGTGCCGCCGCAGACCGAGGCCATGCTTGACGAGCCGTTCGACTCGAGGATGTCGCTGACGACGCGAATCGTGTAGGGGAATTTCTCGGGGCTGGGGATGACGGCCTTGAGGCTGCGCTCGGCGAGGGCGCCGTGGCCGATCTCGCGGCGGCCGGGGCCGCGGATGGGCTTGCACTCGCCGACACTGAAAGGCGGGAAGTTGTAGTCGAGCATGAACTTCTTGCTGTACTCGTCCATGAGCCCGTCCACGCGCTGCTCGTCGCTGGGGGTGCCCAGCGTGGTCGTCACCAGCGCCTGCGTCTCGCCGCGCTGGAAGATGGCACTGCCGTGCGTGCGCGGCAGGACGCCGACCTCGCACTGGATCGCCCGGACTTGCTTGGTAGTGCGGCCGTCGATGCGCTTTCCTTCGAGGATTAGGTCGCGGACCACCCTCTCCTGAAGGGCGTCGAAGGCGGCGGCCACGGCGGCCGGGTCGTGCTCCGGCTCCGTATCCTTGGGCACCAGGTCGGCCAAGACTTTCTCGCGCAGCTCCTTGATGGCGTCGGCGCGGGCCTGCTTGCCGGAGGTCAGCTTGCGCTGCTTGAACTCCTCGTAATAGCGCAGGAAGACCAACTCTTTGACGGGGCTGGCCGGGGCCGGGGGCGGCAGCTCCTTCTTGCCGAGGCCACTGCCCTGGCGCAGTTCCTCGACCATCTCGATGACCGTCACGATGTGCTTGTGGGCGAAGAGGATCGCTTGCAGCATCTCCTCCTCGGACATCTCGCGCGCGAAGCCCTCAATCATGGTGATGGCGTCGCGGCTGCCGGAGACGATCAGGTCGAGGTCGCTCTCCTCGAGCTGCGAGTGCGTCGGCATGACGATCCACTCGTTGCTGGCACGCCCGACGCGCACCGACCCCGTCGGCTGGAGGAAGGGGATCGGCGAGACGTGCAGCGCGCCGCTGGAGCCGATCATGCACAGGACGTCGGGGTCGTTCTCACGGTCGGCGGAGAGAACGGAGGCCATGACCTGCACTTCGTTGACGTAGCCCACCGGGAAAAGGGGGCGGATCGGGCGGTCGATCAGCCGCGAGGTGAGAATCTCCTTGGTGGTGGGGCGCCCCTCGCGCTTGATGAAGCCGCCGGGGAACTTGCCCGCGGCGTAAACTTTCTCGCGGTAATCGACGGTGAGGGGGAAGAAATCGCGGCCCGGAATGGGCGAGCCCTCGACGGCCGCGACGAGGACGATGGTGTCGCCGTAGCGCACCGTGATGGCGCCGTGCGCCTGCTTGGCCAGTTTGCCGGTCTCGAGGATGAGGGGCTGGGCGCCAAACGGACGTTCGACATGACTTACCTGCACGGGACGTTCCTCTTTCATACCGGCAGAGTCGGAGCAGGGGAGCGACTGGACACAAGCCTGAAGCAGAAGCAAGGGCTGTCCTTCGCTGGCGCTTCAGGCTTGTCTTTATTTGCGGAGGCCGAGGCGCCCGATCACCGACAGGTAGCGCGCGCGGTCCATGTTGCGCAGATAGTTCAGCAGGCCGGTGCGCTTGCTGACCATCATGAGCAGGCCGCGCCGGCTGGCGTGGTCTTTCTTGTGCGTGCGCAGGTGCTCGGTCAGCTCGTTGATCCGAGCCGTGAGCAGTGCGATTTGCACTTCGGGCGAGCCGGTGTCAGACGGGTCGCGCCGGTACTGATCGATGATGCCGGTTTTTCGGTCCTTCGTGATCGCCATCGCGGTTCTCACACCCTCCGCTGCGTTTCCGACTCCTGCCTGGGAATCTAAACCTTCAACACTCTTTGGTTTAGTGATCGTAGCAGCGCGCGGCGAGATTGCAAGGGGGAAAAATTCTTCCGGGCCCGCTCGGCTACTCGGGGAACTCGCCGTGCAGGGTCTGCGCCAGCGTCGCGCAGGCCGCCCGCCAGCGCCGCCGCACCGTGCGCTCGGCGACGCCGAACAGCTCGGCGATCTGGACCTCCGTCCAGCCGTGGTAGAACTTCAGCCCGACGATCTCGCGCTCCTCGGGCGGCAGCTGCTCCACCGCCTCGTGGAACTGGCCCCAGCGCTCCAGGTCGTCCGGGTCGTCCGTCCGGTCCGGCACGTCGGCGTCGTCGCCCCCGCCCGCGGTGATCGGGACGGGGCGACCCTCGCCGCCGCGGCGGGCGGTGCCGTAGTGGCGCACCAGGTCGATCAGTTCGCGGCGGATGTGGCAGGCGGCCAACCCGAAGAAGGCGCGCGTGGACTCCGGGATCGGCTCGATCTTGCCCAGCGTCTCCATCAGCCGCACAAGGGCCGCGTCGAGGACGTCGCCGGTATCGCTCATGGGGCGGAGGTTGCGGAAGCCGCTGAGCATCTTGCTGGCCAGCCGCTCCAGGCGGTGGCAGCAGGCGCGGATCAGTTCGTCGCGCGCCTGCAGGTCGCCGGCACGGATCCGCTTCACCCACGCCTGCAGGTGAACGGTGTGGATCGATTGGTCGTTCATGAGGAGTGGCTCCGTTAGGGCTTCGACAGAGCTTGGGGACCGAAACAACTCTCAGAATTGTACCGGGTGGGGCGGGGGGGAGGAAGTACTTTCCGGGCACAGCCGACCGGCGTGCGCCTCGCCCCGTAGCCGCAAGCTGCCAGCTTGCGGGCTCTTGGCGGTGGTCGGCCGGCAAGCTGGCAGCTTGCGGCTACGGGCGCGGCCGGCCGGCGCCCCCGCCCGAAACGAGAAAGGCCGCCGCCTCCCCTCCTGGGAAAGCGACGGCCCCCCGTCTGTTCCGGCCCCGATTGCGGCCCCCCGATGACATCTCTTCTCTGTCCGGGCTTCTCCGTGCCGAGGACGTCACGGGGGCCGCCCCCTCATCCTTATCAGCGGATTTTTCGCCGCGAACCGGACACACCGCTCTCGGTTTCTCCCCCCGGCAAAAAAGCGCCGGCGCTGTCCCCTCAGCCGTTTTTTCCCCGTTACCTCCTTATAGAAGGGGCAATGCGGCGGCACAACGAGATCAGCACGCCGCGGCAGTCGGCAGGCCACGAACAAGCGTCGTGCGAGAGCCGACGAATCCATGCCCCCGCCGTCCCGTGCCGGCCGGCGGTCAGCCAACCCGAAAAATTCTACCACCAAGGGAGTTAGCCATGAAGTCCACCACGACCCGCCTGCGCCTCGAGTGCCTGGAGTCCCGCGACCTGCTCAGCGCCGACTGGTTCAGCACCTACATCCCCAACGCCGCCATCGCCAACCTCGCCCGCGCCGACTGGTACGGCCACGGCTCGGTCAACTACAACGACATGCTGGCCATCTACGCCCAGGTCGAGAAGAGTGGCCCGGTCAGTTCCAGCGAGTTCGCCAGCCTCCAGTTCCTGGGGACGTACGGCTCGCTGCTGAATACGCCTTCCTCGGTCCTCTACCTCGAGAACCAGGTGGTCGGCCACAACCCCGCGGACCTGTCCTACCAGGGGTACGGCCTCGGCTACCTGGGGACGAACAGCCCGTCGTGGCAGATGCAGGAGTTGGTCGGCAAGTGGTTCCTGGGGCAGGACCACCCCGCGGCTCCCGGCCAGACCTACAGACCCGTCAGCGGCTCGCTCTTCGGGGCCTACGGCCCGCAGTACACCGACGTGGCCCAGGGCGGCGTGGGCGACTGCTCGCTGATCGCCTCGTTCGCCGAGACGGCCTACAAGGACGCCGGCGTCATCTCCAGCATGTTCACCTACGACGGCAACAACGTCTGGACGGTGGGCTTCTACGAGAACGGCGCTTCGGTCTACGTGACGGTGGATAACCAGCTGCCCGGCGGGGGCGGCACCTACGATCACCCGCAGAACGGCGTCCTCTGGGTGGCCCTGGCCGAGAAGGCTTACGCCGAGCTGAACGCCTTCGACAACCAGGACGGCGTCGCCGCCAGCTTGCAGGGAAAGAATGCGTACTCCTCGCTCAACGGCATGGACCCGGCGAAGATCCTGCCGACGTTGACGGACCGGGCAGGCTACTCCGCCTACAACCCCACGACGATCAACCAGGCGCTGGCGCAGGGCTTCCTGATCGTGCTGGGGACCGGCTCCAACTCCGGCAACCCCAACGTCGTGGGCGACCACGCCTACGCCGTCCTCGGCTACAACGCGAGCACGCACATGTACACGATGTTCAACCCCTGGGGAATCCAGCAGGCCGCGGCGAACCACGTCTGGGGC
>DATFNV010000704.1:0-7197 GCA_035266225.1 Gemmataceae bacterium | reverse complement strand
ACCGCCGCCGACCCCGCCCTCCGCAAGAGCCACGGCATCCCCAAGCCGGAATTCGACCACAGCCCGCTCGTCGAGGCCATCCTCGCCAGCGGCTCTCGCTGGGAGGAGGAAGTCGTTACTCGCCTCCTCAAGGGGCGCGTCGTCGTCGCCCCCGGCAGCGGTGAACTGCACACGCGCCGCCTGTCCCCTGCGCAGACGATCCGCTGTTTGCGCCACAAGGCGGGTGGCCGACCTATGCCCTGGAGGCGACGCGGCTGGGCCGGGAGGTTTGCTCGACATGCGCGGCTCATGCCGCGGAAGCGCAGCCACGGAAAGGGCGGCGGTGAGCGGTGGAGTTGTCAGGCTCGCCCCTGCCAGACGGACGGATCGCGGGCGGTGTGGACGACTGCGATCACGACCACCCGATCCAGCTTCACCCGGTAGTAGATGCAGTAGGGAAATCGCGGCACGGGCGCCTCACGCACGTCGCGTGCGACGATCGGATACCTATCCGGTTGAGCCGAACTCATCGCCAAGACTGCTCGTACCTCGGCCACCAAGTCACTGCCGAGGCCCGGCCGCTGTCCATCGTACCACACGGCTGCGTCAGTAAGCTCGGCCTGGGCGACCGCGCGAAAGACGATCGGCAAGCTCCTTTCTGCAACCGAGCAAGGGTTTGCGATTCAACCTGCTCCCACGGTATGACATCCTCCGGCGAGGCGTCGTCTTCCGCGACGCGGCGCTCCAGTTCACGGCGCTGGGCGTCCGTCAGGAGCGGCGGGTGGGTTTCGGCAGCGATACTGTCCCAAATGGCCGTGGCCAGGGCAATCCGGTCCTCGACGCTCAGACGGTCGATGCCCAGTTCTTGAAGAGTCGGCGGCATGGAGCGGTCTCCTCGGGCGACATCTCGACCGCCGCAAGATACCACGTCTGATCCTTCCTGGCCAGGCGAACAGGGCGTGACCGGAAGAGCGACCTCGGCTGGCGGCAAGAGCAGTTCGTCAAGGAGTTCTCGAGCAGACCCGGATCACCTTCTTGCGTCCGGGAAGGACCGCAGCGGTACAATGAAAGAAAGCCCGCAGCGAGACACCCTCATGGCCGCGCCGCCGTTCCGCACCAACCCGTCCGCCATCGCGCGCTACTTCTTCCACGATTGCGAGCGCTTCCTCTACTACACCGCCGCCGACCCCGCCCTCCGCAAGAGCCACGGCATCCCCAAGCCCGAATTCGACCACAGCCCGCTCGTCGAGGCCATCCTCGTCAGCGGCTATCACTGGGAGGAGGAAGTCGTCACTCGCCTCCTCAAGGGCCGCGTCGTCGTCGCCCCCGGCAGCGGCGAACTGCACACCCGCCGCCTGTCCCCTGCCCAGACGCTCCGCCATCTGCGCCGCGAGCCGGCCGGCCGCTTCCTCTACCAGCCGACCCTGGTGCCGCCGCCGCTGTTCTACGAGCGCTATGGCATTGACCCGAACCTCGTCGTCCTCAGCGACAACCATCCCGATCTCGTCGAAATCCTCGCCGACGAGATCGGCGGCCGACTGCTGCGGGTGATCGACGTCAAGCGCGGCGACGCCCTGAAGCTGACGCATCGCGTGCAGATCCTGCTGTACGCCCTCGAATTGCAGGCGGTCCTCGATGCGGAAGGCATCACGTCGGCCCGCGTCGATCTGGAGCACGGGGCCGTCTGGCTGGGCAAGCAGCCCGAGCCGGAGGTCTTCGCCCTCGGCGCCTTCCGCCCCCATCTCGAGCGCTTCCTGCGCCGCGACCTGGGGCGCATCCTCTCCGGCGAGCCCCAGGATGCCTCCTGGCACCTGTACCCCCGTTGCGAGTGGTGCGAGTTCTTCGACCACTGCCGTGACGAGATGCGCCGCACCAACGACGTCTCGCGCCTGGAGCAGCTCACCACCTACGGTAAGCGCCACCTCATCGAAGAGGCCGGGGTCCGCACGCTGCCGGAACTGGGCCGGTTCCTCAAGCGCGCCGACGCCGACGAGGTGCTCAACCGCTGCGCTTCCCTCGCCGGCCAGCGCCATCGGCTCCAGGTTCGAGTCGAGGCGCTGGAGAGCGACGAGCCGCGGCTGCACGGGGCCGCCTCGCCCGACCTGCCCCAGGGGGAGAATGTCGGCCTCTTCCTCACCCTCCAGCAGGAGCCGCTCGGCCAGGTCGTCTACCTCGCCGGGCTGCTCGTCACCGCCCGCGAAGACCTGCGCGAGGCGGTGTTCACGCGCCCCACCGCCGCCCGGCTGTGGGGCGAGGACGGCAAGGCGGAGCCGGCCGTCTGGCTCGCCGACCGGCCGGAAGACGCAGCGGAAGTCCGCCGCGGATTCGTGAAGTTGCTCTACGACGTGCTCGATCAAGTACACGCCTTCAACGCGAAGCACGCGGAGTGGAAGGAGAAGCTGAGCCTGCAAGCCTACGTCCACACGGAGCAGGAGCGCGGCCTGCTGTTCGCGCTGCTGCTGGAAGCGCTGCGGGAGCCGGCGCTGGCCGAGAAGGCGATGACGCTGCTCTTCCATTTCCAGGGGCCGGAATTGATGCAGGCCGACCGCCACCCCGGCAGCGAAATCGCCTACCCGGTCGTGGTCCTGCAAAGTGCCGTCGGCCGGTTGCTGGCGCTGCCGGTCGAGGTCAGCTACACCTTGCCGGAGATGCTGCAGGCGCTGGGCAGCCCGTTCAACTACTCGCGCAAGGACTACTTCCACTTCCCGCTGGGGCACGGACTGCGGGCCGAGGCGCTTCACGCGGCGTGGTACGGCAACAAGGCGAAGAACCTCGACGACATCCGCCACCAGGCGCGGCTGTACCTGTTCGCGGTGCAGTCGCTGCTGCGGGCGGTGCGCGAGCGGGCGGCGCGGCACCTGTTCGCCTGGCCGCCGAAGTTCGCCCTGCCCAGCGGCACCGGCATCCGCGACCGCGTCCTGTCGCGGCTGGCGTTCTTCGCACGCTACGAGAGCCTGCTCAACTGCCTGGCCGTGCGCGAGGCCCGCGCCGAGGCCCGGCCCACGCAGGTGCTGCTCGGGCAGGTCATCGAACTGAAGGCGCTCAGTGCTTACGAGATGGAAATTGTCGGCGATTTGCACGTCGAGCCGGAGGCGAACGGCTTCCCCGCCTGGCTGGTGGTGCGCGACAGCGACGACGGCCGGCGGGCCCAGATCGAATATGCCGACTACTGGTATCGCAACAAGTTCCACGGCGGGCCGCAGAGTCCCCACCGGGCCGTCGCCGGCGTCGAGGGCGTCTCCACCGCGGCGGACGGGACCACGGTCCTGCGGCTAAAGTACGGGAGCAACTTCAAGGGGGACGGGCCGGCGCGCGGCGAGCGCTTTCTGCTCTACCCGCGCTTCACCGACTTCACGACCGACCCGCTGGTGCGCTTCCTCGAAGGGTTGGATACGGCCGGCAGCGGGCTGTTCCTGCAAGTGCTGCGCGACCCGGAGAAGGCGGCGGCGCCGCGGCCGTTGCCGAAACTGGTGGCACCGATCGCCGATCGGCTCGGCGACTCCCTCGGCTTCACGCCGAGCCAGCGCCAGGCGTACCGAGCCATCGGCCGCCAGCGGGTGACGGCGGTGTGGGGCCCGCCCGGCACCGGCAAGACGCACTTCCTCGCCGCCACCCTCGTCGGCCTCGCCGCAGCCCACGCCCAGGCTGGCCGGCCGTTCCGCGCCCTCGTCAGCGCCTTCACTCACGCGGCCATCGAGAACCTGCTGCGCAAGGTCGCGGAGTGCATGCGGGCCCAGGGGTTGGAAGGGGTGGGTTTGGCGAAGGCCAAGTACTGGCAGGGGGCTGTGGCGGCCGCCGAGATCGTCACCGACGATGCCCTCGCCGACTGGCTCGACCACAACCGACACGCCGTCCTGGGGGCGACGATGTACTCGTGTCTGAAGGCGCGCGAGGGGTTGGCGGGCTTCGATGTCGTCGTCATCGACGAGGCGTCGCAGGTGCGCGTCCCCGAGGCGGCGGTGGCCGTGAGCCTGGTCGCCGACGCGGGCCGGTTGGTGCTGGCCGGCGATCACCTCCAGCTGCCGCCCATTATCGCCGGCACCTACCCCGAGGCGCCGGAGGGCGAGCCGGTCCTGCACCGCTCCATTTTCGAGGCGGTGTGTCCGCGCCAGGACGTTACGGAGAAGCCGCAAGCGGTGGGCGAGAGCCGCATCCTGCGCCAACTCCACGAAAACTTCCGCATGAACGACGTCCTGACCGGCGTCGCGGCCCGCCTGCTCTACGGCCCGCGCTATACCTGCGGCACCGCGGCGATCGCCCATCGCCGGCTCCCCTTCAAGCCCGAGCGCGACGTCGATCCGCTGGTGCGGGCCTGTCTCGATCCGGAGTACCCGCTCGTCCTGGTCATCCTCGACGGCCCGCGCGCCGCCCAGGCCAACCCCGTCGAGGCCGACCTGGTGGCACAGTTCGTCGTCGCCCTGCGCGACGGCCTGCGCGACGAGACCGGCCGCCCTTACGCCGACGACGCGACGTTCTTCCGGCACGGCGTTTTCATCGTCAGCCCGCACCACGCCCAGATTCACGCCATCCAGACCGAGTTGGCGGCGCGGCGCGAGTGGGTCGCGCTGCCGTTCGTGGATACGGTGGACAAGATGCAGGGGCAGGAGGCCGACGCGGTCCTCGTGAGTTATGGCGTCGCCGACCCGGAGTTCGCCCTGCGCGAGGCCGAGTTCATCTACGGCTTGAATCGGCTCAACGTGGCCATGACGCGGGCGCGCTCGAAGTGCGTCCTGTGCCTGCCCCGGCCGCTGCTTGAGGCGACGCCGCAGGTGCTGGACGTGGCGCCGGCCGCCGCGGGGCTGGCGTTTATGCGCCGGCTGGTCGCCCTCGCCGAGGAGCAGGGCGAAGAGCTGACCTTCGAGGGCGAAGAGGCCGAGGCGCGCCTGCTGCGCCTTCGGCGCCTGGCGTAGCGGGCGCCGCAAGTGTTCCGGGGAGCCAGTACCGAGTACCGAGTACCGAGTACCGAGTACCGAGTACGGCGCAGCGCCAGCCCCGCACCGCGCCGGGGATGCTGCGTACTCGGTACTGCGTACTCCGTACTCCGCACCCCCCGGAAGTCTTGCCACGCCCGCATAGTCGCCAGAAGCGGTTTACCAATGACGTCATATCGTGTAGACTAAAGGAGTGTGATCGCCCTCCCGCCTCGCCCGTTGCCGGACCTCCCGCCGGTTCCCCCCAAGGAGAACCCACCCATGCTGACCCTGCTCGGCCCCCGCGGCCGCTTCTGTGACGGCGTCTCGCGCCGCTCCTTCCTGAAGATCGGCGGCCTCGCCCTGGGCGGCCTCAGCTTGCCCGCCCTCCTCCGCGCCGAGCAGAAGGCCGGGGTTCGCCGCTCTCACAAGGCGGTAATCATGGTCTATCTGTCCGGCGGCCTCGCGCACCAGGACACCTTCGACCTCAAGCCGAGCGCCCCGCCGGAGATCCGCGGCGAATTCAAGCCGATCAGCTCGAAGCTGCCCGGCGTCCAGGTGTGCGAACTGCTGCCGAAGATGGCCGCGGTCATGGACCGGGTCGCCGTCGTGCGCTCCCTGACCGGGCTGATCGACGAGCATTCGAGCTGGCAAAACCTGACCGGCTACCCAATGGTGATCGCGAAGCGCGACGGCAAGCCGAATTTCGGCTCGGTCGTGGCCAAGGTGCAGGGGTCGGTCGATCGCGTGGTGCCGCCGTTCGTCGATCTGTTCCCGACGATGCAGCACCGGCCGTACAACGCGGCCGGCGCCGGCACCCTGGGCCGGCCGGCTAACCCGGTCAAGGTGGACGGCGAGGACGTGGCGATCATGAAGCTCACGGGCACCACGCCCGACGAACTGGCCGACCGGCGCAAGCTGCTGGAGCAGTTCGACGGCTTCCGCCGGGCGGTCGATAACGCGGACGTGAGCGGCATGGAGACGCAGTACCAGCGGGCCTTTGACGTGCTGACGTCGAGCAAGCTGGTCGAGGCGCTGAACGTCGAGAAGGAGCCGGCGAAGGTGCGCGACCGCTACGGCCGCGGCTCGTCGAAGCACCTCGGCGACGGGGCGCCGATGTGGAACGATCAGCTCCTAATGGCCCGCCGATTGGTGGAGGCGGGGGCGCGCGTGGTGACGGTGGCCTACGGCTTCTGGGACACGCACGGCGGCAACTTCCGCTACCTGCGCGAGCACCTGCCGCTGTTCGACCAGGGCATCTCGGCGCTGGTGGAGGACGTCTACGACCGCGGCCTGGACAAGGACGTGTCGGTGGTGGTGTGGGGCGAGTTCGGCCGCACGCCGAAGATCAACAAGGACGCCGGCCGCGACCACTGGGCGCGGGTCAACGGCGCCCTGCTGTGCGGCGGCGGCATGAAGGTGGGACAGGTGATCGGCTCGACCGACTCGACCGCCGCCGTCGCCCGCGACCAGCCGATCCACTACCAGGACGTGCTCGCGACGGTCTACCACAACCTCGGCATCGACCCGCACGCGACCGTGGAGGACGTCTCCGGCCGGCCGGCGGCCATCCTGCCGAGCACGGCACAGCCGATCCAGAAACTCATTTGAGGACGCCCTGCCCCAAGGCCGCGGCGGTGGTTCCCGGCCGCCTTACTCTGCGTATTCGGTAAACGTCTTGACCAGATGGGGGATATCTTTTGTGGGGAAGAAGACCAGCAGGCGCACCTGAATCGCATGGACGCCGCCGGCACCCTCGTCCCAGGTCTCCAACTCCACCTTGTACTCACGTTGCGCCACGTTGAGGAACTCCATCACCTCACCGGTGCTGGGGAACTCGATACACGCCTCGCCGGGCCGGTACTCTTCGCAGCACTGGCAGGTTTCGATGTCCTCGGCCCACAGCAGGGTGATGAGCGGGGCCAACTTGGCGTCGATGTCGATCTCCTCGTCGCCGAGCTTGACCTTTACTGTCTTGTGCTTCATTCCGGCTTCTCCGTTGACTCGTCCTCGACCAGCCCCACCGCCAGTCCCTCCACCTCCTCCGCCGCGGCCTAAAGCCCCATAAACAGCTGGTCGCGGGACGGCCTGCCCACAGCGGGCGGTCTGGACCAACGGCATCGTAACCGCTCCCGCATGGGCCACGCTAGGCCAATCGGGAGATCGGGTGATGAACGACAACTCTAGTTCCCGCCCGTGTTGCCTCACCAGGAAATGTTACCATGCGGGGGATCGAATACCACAGAAGCTGACCAACAGCGGCCGCCTGCGGCGGCAGCATTTTCCGCCTGCATCGGCGGGGGGGCCA
>DATFNV010000703.1:0-7247 GCA_035266225.1 Gemmataceae bacterium | reverse complement strand
CTCTCCCCGCCGGGGACGGCCGTTTCCCAACCACCTCCTGGAGGTTCATCCGCGTGGTGCAGGATCGCGACCATCCCGAGCACCGGGACGCGGCCAACCGCTTCGTCACCCTCTACTGGAAGCCGGTCTTCTACTTCCTCCGGGCCCATCGGCTCCCCTTCCACGACGCCCAGGACGCCACGCAGGAGTTCCTCATCCGCTTCCTGGGACCGGACGCCCTGGGCCGAGCCGTCGAGGGGCGCGGGCGCTTCCGCAGCTTCCTGCTCGGCGTCCTCAAGCACTTCCTGTCGGACCGCGGACCGCAGCGCGCCCCGCGGCCGGTGGTGTTCGAGCGGGGCTTCGTCCGCGTTTCGGAGCTGGTAGGCGACGAGGAGCGGGCCTACGAGCCGGCAGCGGATGAGACGCCGGACGCCGTCTTCGACCGGCAGTGGGCGGCCGGCGTCTGGGAAACCGTCCGCCGGCAGCTGCGCGAGCGCTACGCCCAGGAGGGGCGTTCGGTCTGGTACGACCTCTTCATCGCCTACAGTGCCCCCGAGGGCAAGCGCCCTAGCCAGGAGGCGCTGGCCGAGCAGCTCGGCCTGTCGCGCGATCAGGTGCGCGACATCCTCGACAAGGTGCGCAAGCGCTGGGAGCGACTGCTGCGCGCCGAGGTGCGCGAGCAGGTCGGCTCGGAGGCCGACGTCGATGACGAGATGCGCGAGCTGCTGCGGCTGCTGGGCCGGTAACGAACGTGTCCCTCACGCCGCAGTCCTGCGGTGTCAGGCGGTGTTCTTGCCGCAGCACCGTTTGAACTTCTTGCCGCTGCCGCACGGACAGGGGTCGTTGCGGCCGACCTTCCCCTTCCCGGTCGCCGGGCTCGGCATTGTCCCGCGCAGAGATTCTCGGAGCCTCCCCAGCTCCCGCAGGGGCAATCCTGGCTCCCCAAAGGAAACGGTCTGCTTAATCGGCAAATGCTCTCCCGCCGGTTTCGCCCTCACCGGGACGGTGGGCTTCTTCAACTCCTCGATTTCCGCCCGCAGCGCACCCGCTTCTTCCTCGCGGCCCGTCTCCGAATACAGATCGGCCAGCCGGTCCAGCAGGTAGGCCCTGTCCTGCACCCCGTCCACGGCCAGTCCTTCCTTCAGGATCTGTTCCGCCCTGGCCGGGTCTTTCCTCTCGTCCGCGGCGAAGTGGTAGTAGCAGTCGGACCAGCGAATCCAGCCCCACCCCCACTGCGGCTCCTCATGCAGCCACTCACGATACATCTGGTCCCCTTTCTCGGGGTCTCCCAGCGCGAACGACGTCTCCGCCAGGTCGCTCCTGAAGTGGGACAGGAGCGAGGGGTCCGGTTCAAGCCGGGTCAGGAGCGTTTTGATGACCGCGAGCCGCGTCTTCAGGAATGACAAATCGTCCAGCCCGGCGTTGTGCAGCTCGTCGAGGAAGTCCTGCACCCAGTTGAACAGGCAGTTGGTCAGGGGGAAGCGATCGTCGAACTCTTTCACGGAGCGGAGCTGCAGCGCCTCGATCAGCTTCCAGATGCCGTTCCAGACCTCGAGCCAGAGACGGCACGCCCCCGCGAAGTCGCGGCGCTTCTGGGCCTTGTACCCCTCCTGCATCCGGTCGTCGATCATCTCCAGGCTGAGCCGATCCGGTTGCCACCGTTCCCACAGGCACGTGAAGGCGATCCAGATCCAATCTTCGTCCGACCCCTTGAGCGCCGAGCCCCGTTCCTTGTAAACGGCCTGGGCCATCTCCTGGGCCGAGAAGAAGCGCTGCGACCGGGCGAGGAACTGGCTCTTGTCCAGGGAGAGGTTCAACAGGCGGAGCTTTGCCAGGAGGGCCTCGTCGGACATCGCTCGCCCGTGCGAGAGCAAGACCCGGCCAGTTTTCTCCAGGGCCTGCCGGACATGCTCGTCAACCGCCGCGCGTTCTTCCACGATGCGATTCAGGGTGATGAATGAGATATCCATCGCGGCCCCCTCCTGGCAGCACAGCACCCGAGGCAGTCCCGCCCTCCTCATCGGAGATGACGCCTCGTCTCGATCCAGCCACACACGCAACACCCATCCGCCGACAGCCGTGACGATCTTATTCCCCTTGCGAACGACGTGACAGTCCCCGCACTCTTCGAGTAAACTTTGGCTCCGGTGGTGCTCGGGTGCCCAAGACCCCGCCGGAGTACGGGCTCCTGTAGTCGGTCGCCGGTTTTTGGGTTACCATTGCGGCGATGGGGGCGCCCAATCACCAGGTGCGGAGGGTCATCCACCATGCTGTCGATCCTGGGCCCGCAAGGCCGGCTGTGCGACGGCCCTTCCCGGCGGGAGTTGCTCACCGTCGGCTCGCTTTCCCTGATCGGGCTCGGCCTGCCGGAGTTCCTCTCCCGCCAGGCGCGAGCGGCGGGGAAGGCCGACGACGGTTTCGGACGCGCGCAGTCGGTGATCCTCCTCTACCTGCAGGGCTCCCCGAGTCACATCGACCTGTGGGATCCCAAGCCGGACGCCCCCGTCGAGATCCGCGGCGAATTCAAGCCGATCGCCACCCGGGTGCCTGGCCTCCTGCTGGGCGAAGTCCTGCCGCGCCTCGCCGGACAGGCGGACAAGTTCGCCCTGGTCCGCTCGCTGGGCGTCAAGCCGAAGGGGCTGCCCAACCACGGGGCGTCCATCTACATGCTGATGACCGGCTACGACCCCAGCAACTTCTCGCCGACCGGGCTGGCGGTGCCGCCGTCGCGCGAGGACCTGCCTTCCGTCGGCGCCGTGGCCACGCGCTACCGGCCAGGCGAGCGCGGGGCGCTGGGCTACGTCACCCTCTGCGGCGCCGTCAAGGAAGGGTCGGTGACAGGCGTCGGCCAGTCGGCCGGCCTCCTCGGCGCCGCCTACGACCCGTTCCCCATGTACGACGACCCGACGCAGCCGCTGCGCGTCGAGAGCTTCGCCCTGCCGCCGGACGTGACGCTCGGCCGGCTCCAGGGGCGCATCGACCTCCGTACCGCGCTGGCGGGGCGGAGTCGGCTGGGGCAGGCGGATTTTGACGGGTATTACGGTCAGGCATTCTCCCTGATCGCCTCGACAAAGGCGGTGCGCGCCTTCCGGCTGGAGGAGGAGCCGGCGCCCGCCCGCGAGCGCTACGGCCTGACGCGCTTCGGCCAGGGCTGCCTGCTGGCCCGGCGCCTGATCGAGGCGGGCACGCGCTTCGTGCAGGTCAACTGGCCGGCGGGCTCGGACACCGAGCCGGTACCGGGTCCGGACGGGTCGTGGGACACGCACCGCAACAACTTCCCGATGCTGCGCGACCACCGCTGCCCCGTCTTCGACCGGGCGGCGGCGGCACTGCTGGACGACCTGACGGCGCGCGGCCTACTGGAGACGACGCTGGTGGTGGCCGTCGGCGAATTCGGCCGCTCGCCGAAGATCGGCTCGCCGACGACGAACAACGTCGGCCCGGGCGGGCGCGACCATTGGCCGTCGTGCTACACCTGCCTGATCGCCGGCGGCGGCGTCCGCGGCGGACAGGTCTACGGCGCCTCGGACCGGCACGGAGCGTACCCGCAGAAGCAGCCGGTCCACCCCTACGACCTGATCGCGACGCTTTACCACGCCCTGGGGATCGACCCGGCGACGGAGTACCGCGACACGCTGAATCGGCCGCGGCGGCTGGTGGAGCACGGTGGGCCGGTGCTCGGCCTGTTCTGAGGCGGCGCTGCCCTTGGGATGGCTCGCTCACCCCTTGGCGAGGATCTTCGGCAAATCAGCGATGACCTCGTCGATGGCGCTGTCGCTCAGCTGGCCCTTCCCGAAGGCGTGGTTCGCCTTGACGACCACCTCCCGGTAGAGGAGCACGGTCACCTCCGCGTCCTTGCTGATCTTGTACTCATGCGGTCCGTCCCGGGCGTAGATCCCCAGGACGGTGTGCTCGATCTTCTCCTTGCCGGCCAGATCCTTGAGCTTGTCGGGCAGGGACTTGTCGTTGCTGAGGAAGATGACGCAGCTTCCCATGTGCGCGTCGGCGTGGGCGGCGGTTTCCGCGTCGAGCTTCTTGATCAGGGTCGTCACCGGGCCGGTAAGTGAGCGCGCGAAGATCATGGCGACCGGGTTGCGGCCGTTCAAGCAGAATTGGCAGTCCTTTTGTCCGGGCAGGCGCCCGTTGAGGGTCAGGGGCTCGAACGGCCCGGGGACGTCTTCCTCGACCTGCGGGCCGGAGCGCACCGGCTCGGCGGCCGGCTTCTCGGTCCGCATCAGCCAGGCGGCCCCGGTCCCGACCAGGCCCCCCACGAGCCCCAGGCCGAGAATCAGGGCCAGCGGCTTGACCAACTTTGTCATCTTCGTTCCCCTGCGATTACGGATGATAAAGAATCGTGGCAGACACAGCCCCAATTGTCCGCGGCGGCCGTCGGCGCGTCAACTGGCGGGCACGGCCGTCACCGCCTGGGGCCGGCCGGGTCGGCCGCGAGCCGCTCCTCGGGGGCCGCCACGTTCAGGAAGAAAAGCAGCAGCGCGCAGGGCCAGAGTTGCAGCCATAGCCGATCCGCCGACAGGAAGATGTGCAGCGACAGGGGGAGCGGGGTCGTCAGGTAGACCAGGGCGTAGCCGGCCAGAAGGATCGCGAGGACGGTCAGGGTGTGCAGGCCCCGGCCGCCGTCTCCGCGGGCGCGACCGAGCAGGGCGGCGTAGAGGGCCAGCACCAGCACGGCCCCGCCGACTACCGTCACCAGGGCCTCGACCATCCCGGAAACCACCTCCCAGAGGCGTTCGCCGTCCAGCAGCCGCGGCAGGGTCGCCCCGCCCTCCTGGCCGGCCACGAGGTCGTTGGTCGGCGCCACCCCCAACTTGAAATACGCCAGCGCGGCCGCGAAGGGGAGCAGCCCGGCGGCGAAGGCGACCAGGGCCCGCGGCGCTGGGCGGGACGCGCGTCCGCCGGCCCAGGCCACCACCAGGCGGGCCAGCAGCGTGGCGATCACGAAGAGTTGGCCCTCGTTCTTGGTCCAGGCCGCCATCCCGGCCACGACGCCGGCCAGGACCGGCAAGCGCTCCGAGCCCGACCGCAACCGGTCCCGCACCTCGAACAGGAGCACGCCCGCCAGGAAGTACAGGCCCAGCGGCACGTCGCCGTACTGGGCCGCGGTGTAGCGCAGGTAGGGCGGCGTCGCCAGGAGGACAAGGCCCGCCAGGCACCCCTGCGCTGGCGTGCGCAGGAGGGTCAGCCCCGCCACGAGCAGGCCGACCGTGGCCGCGGCGAACAGGAACGCCACCAGGCGCGGGACCAGGGTGCTCTCCTCGCCGGCGCACGTCCAGCCCCGCGCCACCGCCGCCGGCACCAATAACGGATAATCCGGGTGGTACAACGCCGACAGTCGCGCGAACGGCTCCCGCCACTCGTCACCCCCGCGGGTCAGCAAGCGGGCGTGCAGGTTCCAGATTTGCCAGGCGTCGATCTCGCCGTGCGGGGTGCGCGCCAGGGCCAACCCCAGGGTGGCCAGCGCGGCGAGGAGGACCAGGCCGAAAGCGGCCCAAATCGCCCACGTCCAGCGCGTGTGCGGCGGTCGCGGGAGATCGCCCCCGTCCGGTGCCGGGAAGCGCCGGACGGCGACGACGAGCGCCGCGGCCAGCAGGGCGAAGAAGAGCGTCTCGACGAGGAGGAAGCCAGGGCGGGAAGGGCCCGCGCAGACCACCCAGGCGAAGTAGGTCCACGAGGTCGCGCCGAGGGCCAGGCCGATGCCCAGCGCCCCGGCCAGGACCGCGCGCCACGCCGCGGGACCGACTCGCGGCCAGCAGGACCACACCGCCAGGGAACCGACCAGCAAGGGCGGCAACAGCGCCAGCAACACCGCCACCATCACGGCGCCGGGGGCCCGAACAGGTACACGCCGTTGCCGGCGTCGTGGAGCAGGGTCAGCGGCCGTTCGCCGCCCACCGGCACCGGCCGCGCCTCCGGGCGGCCGTTGACCAGGATCCAGGGGCCGTTGGCGTCCTCGCTGAGCACGATCGGGACGACGGCGTACTGGGCGAACGGAAGCCCGTCCCAGTTGTCCGAGCGCGGCGGGGAGTCCTCGCGGTAGCCGATCACGCCCGACCGCGGCAAGAAGGGCTTCACCGACGCGAAGCGCTCCCGGTCGTAGTACTCCTTGTCCGCCGCCACTTGCGGGTCGGGCGGGTCGGAGACGGCCTGGAAGCAAGCCGACGAACTGCTATAGACGGCCGCTCCCAGCAGCAACGCCAATCCCAGCAGCGCCCGTATTTGCATCGTGTACCTCTCTGCCGCACGGCAGCGGACTTCAACAACCCAAAAAAGATCCTGTTTGTCTTCCACGCCCCGGCCACGAGGCAGTTGTCTCGGGGGTCACGCTTTCTTCTTCCCTTTCCTCCCCGGACGACATCCGAAATCCTTGGGCAGGCGCGCGAAGAGGTCTTTCACGGGCATCGTGAACCCGGGCAGCACGCTTCCGCCGTCGAGCGAATCCTTGTCAGGAAGTCGCTGGAGAAGGCAAGGCTCTCCTTAAATCTTCTTGCGCCTTTCTGAACGAACGACTACTATAAGAAGGGTGAGCGGCCCGCCCTCATCCGGCACTTGAGGTTAGGCATACCCTACTCGCCCCTTGTGGTCGAGACCTCCGGGGTTGTCAGGCTCCTTTCCGTAGGACCGTGGGCTCGTCCGCCGCTCATAAGTAGTGCTCCTGCACGACCCGAGGGATGATGCCCGCGAGGAGCAGCAGTACCATCGCCGCCTCTTCAGCACTCTTCGTGCCGGTTTGACGGACGAGGCTTTGCATGAAGTTGTCCATGCTACCTCCTTTTCAAAAAGTGTCCGAGGTCAGCATAGATGGGACAGCCGCCCGCAACAAGGCGGCTGTCCTTGCTCGCTTTTCAGAGCTTGGGCGGGTCAGCGCCCAGCGGCGAAGGAGTCGCTCCTCACCCTTGCCAGCAGTTCCTTCACCTTCTCGCCGATCTGGTCACGCACAGCCCGGAACTGGTCAGGCGGCATCCACTTCGGCACGGGGATGTTCCATTCCTCGCGGCGCTTGGCCTTGAGGCCGGGGCAACCAGTGTCGCACATCGTCACGGCCACGTCGTATTCGACATCAGGTACGTCCAACAGCCCTTTGGGAACGTGCTGTCGCAGGTCGTAGCCGAGTGATGAACGACAACTCTAGTTCCCGCCCGTGTTGCCTCACCAGGAAATGTTACCATGCGGGGGATCGAATACCACAGAAGCTGACCAACAGCGGCCGCCTGCGGCGGCAGCATTTTCCGCCTGCATCGGCGGGGGGGCCA
>DATFNV010000702.1:0-3916 GCA_035266225.1 Gemmataceae bacterium | reverse complement strand
CCTGAGCCGTCGCCGGGTGCCGTGAACCAGCCCTGGTAGCCGCACATGACCTTGCCGGTCAAGGTGGAGCGGTCAACCCCTTTGGCAGACGGCCCGTCGTAGGGGCGCATGGCAGCGATCACGTCGGCCCGTTTCGGCTCGGAGTCCTCGGCCCGGCCCGGAACTGCCAAACCGAGGAGGGCTATCAGGAGGACAACTGGTCGCAGGGTCAACATCTTACACCGCCTTTCAAGTGCTCCCGCACAGGTCGTCCTCCATCGCCTATGGATCGTGTCTCAGCATTCCGTCGCCGAATCCGAACTGCCACCGGGCAGGCAGCACGTTCAGTTCATGCCGGTGCAGAAGAACTCCACGATCTCGCCTCCCCTGATGAGTGCGATCCCATCCCACCCCATCAGCCGCTCCCAATCTTCTTGAGGGCTTGAGAAAGTCCAGATTTCATCACCCGGCTGCATCTTGGATTTGAGGGCTTCCCATTCGTCGTTGCAAAAGCCGAAGGGGATGCCGTTTACCAGATGTTCGGCCTCCAACTCCTCGATGCCAGCCCTGCGTTGGGCAACTGTTTTCTGGAGCAGAATGTACCGGGGCCGCCCGACCTGATGACCGGGCGGCCCCGTTTGCTCCGGAGGGCTATCGCTACTTCACGACCTGGGACACGGAAGGCTCACAGACCCGCCGAGCCCTCGCGGCTTCCCGCGACGGCGGTACCACGGCTGGCGGGGTTGTTCCAGGCCGCTGTCGCGGGAAGCCGCGAGGGCTCGACAGCGGGGCTGAAACAGCCTTCCCTGTGACGCATGGCGGGCCAGACGCTCGGGCGGCGCAACGCCGCCCCGGTGCAAAGCACCCAAGCTAGACCTGTCCCTCCGGCCCCCCTCCCTGAGGTGCGCAAGTGGGGGAAGTTTTACCGCAGGGGCTTCCCATCGGCAAGCACCTGTCCCTCAGTTCGGCCGCCATGCGCTCGAAGACCGCCTCCCAGTTCCCCGGCTCGGGCTGGCGGAACAGGCGCATCGTCGAATACCAGGGGCTGTCCTCGCGGTGCCGCAACCAGCGCCAGTCGGCGGCCCAGCGCAGGGCGACCCAGACCGGAACGCCCAGGGCCCCAGCGAGGTGCGCCAGGGCCGTATCGACGGTGATGACCAGGTCCACGTTGGCGAGCACCGCCGCCGTGTCCCGAAAATCGTCGATGCACGAGGCCAGGTCGAGAATCGCGAGTCGGCCGGCCAGGGCGGGCAGCTGTTCAGCCCCGTCGCCCTTCTGAAGGCTCAGGAGCCGCACCCCTTCCAGCCGGGCCAGCGGCGCGAACTGTGCCAGGGGCGCGGCCCGTTGCCGATCCTTATTCGTGGGATTGCCGTGCCAGGCGATGGCGACCTTGAACCCGCGGACGGGGCTCAATTCCTGGCGCCAGCGCTCCGCCGATGCCGCGTCGGCGCGCAGGTAGGGCACCGCGGCGGGAATCGTCGCGAGGGACGTTCCGAAGATTCCCGGCAAGCTCAGCAAGGACGCCTGCACGTCGAACGGCGGCAGCCCGGCGCGAGACCCTGCCAGGTGATCGATCCCCGCAGAGGTTTCCAGCAGGCGAAGCAGCGGTGGAGGACAGCCGACGATCACCCTGGCGCCGCGCTGCTTGACCAGGGGGACGTAGCGGATGAATTGCAGCGTGTCTCCCAGCCCTTGCTCGGCCGACAGCAGTATGGTCTTCCCCGACAGGTCCGAGCCGTCCCACCACGGCTGGGGGAAGGGCGATGGCGGGAACTCCCGGCAACGTCGCCGCCATTCGTATTCCGGCCAGCCCTCCTCGAAGCGACCCAGGAGGAGCAGAGTCATTCCCAGGTTCAGGTGCGCCTCGACATGGTCCGGCCGGCAACGCAGGGCCTGCCGATAGCCGGCGATCGCCTCGTCCGGCCGTCCCTGTTCGCGGAGGGCATTGGCGAGGTTATGGTGAGCGTCGGCGTAATCCGGCTTCAACGCCAGGGCCTGTCGATAGCAAGCGGCGGCCTCCGCCACCTTCGCCTGGTCCACGAGCGCGGCGCCCAGGCTGTTGTGCGCCTCAGCGTAGTGCGGCTCCAGGTGCAGGGCCTCACGGGAGTGGGCGACGGCCTCGTCCGGCTTCCCCTGCTCCCGGAGGACGTTGGCCAGGTTGGTGTGCGCCTCGGCGTAGTGCGGCTGGAGGCGCAGGGCGTGTCGCAAACTGGCCTCTGCCTCGTCCCATTTCCCCTGCTCGATGAGCGCGACGCCCAGGTTGTTGTGCGCCTCGGCACAGTCCGCCTTGAGGGAGATGGCCCGCCGCAAGCAGACCAGCGCCTCATCGAGCTTCCCCTGCCGCGTGAGGGCGCCTCCCAGGTTGCTGTGCGCCTCGACGTACTCGGGGCGAAGGCGCAGGGCCTGGCGATAGCAGGCGACTGCCTCCTCCGGCTTCCCCAGTTCCTCCAGCGCGATGCCGAGGTTGTTGCGGACCTCGGGGTCGTCGGGTTGGAGGCGCAGGGCCTGACGATAACAGGCAACCGCCTCCTCCAACTTCCCCTGGTCCCGCAGCACGATTCCCAGGTTGTTCAGCGCGTCGGCGTAGTCCGGCTTGTGTCGGAGGGCCTCGCGGTAGCTGGCCGCCGCCTCGTCCCGCTTCCCCAGTTCCCGCAGCACGACCCCCAGGTTGGCGTGCGCCTCGACGTAGTCGGGCTTGAGGCGCAGCGCACGGGTGATGCAATCGATGGCCCGGTCGTTGTCGCCACGCTGGTGCGCGATCACCCCAAGGAGGTGCAGGGCGACGACGTGCTGGGGATCGAGCGACAGGATTTGACGGTAGATCGGCTCCGCCTGTGACAGGGCCCCCGCCCGGTGGTATCGTACGGCGAGTGCCAGCGCCTCCGCGACGGTTGCCACGACTCACTCCTCGATGGGCGGCGAGCCGACCTCAGCGCTCAAGGTCGTTACCTTGCCGGCGCGCTTCACCTCGATGTCGAGCTTGTCGCCGGGCTTGTGCTTTCCCAGGGCCTGGCGCAGCTCTTGCTGCGTGGTCACCTTGACGCCGCCAAGCGTCAGCACGATATCACGGGCCACCAGCCCCGCCTTGTCGGCCGGGCCGCGCCGCACCACTTCCGTCACCAGCAGGCTGTCCCGGTCAAAGACAATGCCAAGGTACGGCGTCGCGGCCAGCGCCTCACTCAGGCGCTTCGCTTCCTCGGCGGCCTTCTTGCCCTCCGGCGTCTCGGGGTGGCCCTTCGCCAGCAGTCGCCATGCCTGCAGCGCCCCCCGGACGTCGTCGAGGCGCTCCAGGGCCTTCGCCTGCGCCGTGAGGAAGTCGCGCTCGTCCTTGCCGCCCTCCTCGACGATCGCCCGCGCCTTGGCATCGTCATTGACCACGTCCCTGAGAAGCCGCCGCCCCTTGTCCCCGGCGTCGGTGTTGGGCCAGCGCTCGACGACGCTGCGCAGCAGGGCCACGCCGCGCCAGACATGGCCGGCCTTCTTCAACTCGGCTTCCGCCTCCTCCACCCAGCGCGACGCCACCGTGTCCGGGGTGGGCGCTTCGTCCGCCGCCACCGCCAGCCCCGGGTGTGCCTTGGCGTCCTCGCGGCGGCGCTTGAGGTCGTCGGCCAGCCAGGCGTAGACTTCGCTGTGTACGTCGGCCGGCGGCAGGTCGTGCCCCATCCTCGGCACCACCCACAGCTTCGAGTGGATGCCCAGGTCGGCGAACATCGGCGCCAGGGAAGCCTCGTTCTCCTTGCGGTTGACGTCGTGCTCGCCGGTGACGAAGGCGACCGACAGCCGGTCATGCACGCGGTGGCGCAGGGCGTCCTGGTGCGGCAGCGGGTTGGTGCAGGGTCAACGCATACTTTACCAAGGCGAAATCGGGGGTAAGCATGGCATTTCGGCCAGCGTCGGCACAACAGCTTGTAGGAAAGCAACTTGCGTTCATCCCACA
>DATFNV010000701.1:0-11634 GCA_035266225.1 Gemmataceae bacterium | reverse complement strand
GGGATTTCTCGGGAGCGCGCCTCCCCAGTAGCAGCGATCCTAACCAACCACGGGACAAGCCCGTGGGATTCCCCGGGAGCGCGGCCAGAGTGTAGCAGCGACCCTAACCAACCACGGGACAAGCCCGTGGGATTGCTCGTGCCTAATACTATTGCGGGGTGCCGGGGAGAGGGGAGTCACCGCACGAGTGGGGCATTCGACAAGCCGCAGGACAGTCGAAGGTACGCTCACCCACGGTCAGAAGGAGAACACGGCCGGGCTCACGGCGAAGTAACGCGCCAACCGGCCAACGTGGGAGCGGCTGAGCTTCTGCTTGCCGGACAGCACCGCGGAGACGGTCGATTCGGCGATGCCCGTGGCCTGGGCGACGTCGGCCTGAGTGACCTCTTTCGCCTCGATCAAGTGGCGCAGCATGTCCGCGTCGCTGACCGGCCCCTGGGGATGCTCTGCCGACTCGTACCGCTCGACGAGGTCGCTGAGCACGTCCAGGTAATCTTCTTCCTCGGGAGCAAGGGGGTCGCGGTCCAGGAGCGAGTCGATCACGGCGATCGCACGGTCCAGATCGTCTTCCGTGCGGAGAGGTCGCAGCGGGAACTGGATCACGAGCGCCAGGTACTTGTCCGCAGCAAGATTTATCCGCTTGGTCCGAGAAGGCATCGGTCACCTCAATCGTCTTTCCATTCCCCGCTATCATACTCCGCATGAGTTAGGATCCGCCACACATAGAGCTTCCCTCGGTTGCAGTGGATGATGGTGATCAGGCGGTACTTGTTCCCGCCGACCGGTTACTGTCGCCTGTGGTTGACGTTTTCCCCGCGGGCTGCTACACACCGTCTCCTCGCGGCGGCGCCGGGACGCGCTCCCGTCGCCGCCGGCGCCACCTCTCACCGGAACGGAGGGATTCGTTCATGTCCGCACGCTTGCCGTCTTGCTGGCTCTTCGCAGCCGCGCTGCTCGCCGTGGAGGCGTTGACCTCCGCCGCCGTGGCCCAATCGCCCGCCTTTCCCGGCGAACCGAAAGGCTACGGCTTTCCCCAGGCCGCCCCGGCGCCCCTGCCCCCCGACATCCTGCCGGTGCGGGGCACCGCGGTGCCCCTGTTGCTCGAGCAAGAGCAGGTCGGCGAGCACGGCGACCTGCCGCGCGCCCAGCCTGCCCTCCCCGCCCTGCCGCCCCCCGCGCCGCGCGTCATCCGGGGCAGCGGCCTGCCCGAATGCGACAGCGACGATGGGCGCTCCCCCGAGGTGATGACACTCCGCTGCCTGCTCTTCACCATCCACCCGCTGGCGGCGTTCTTGCCAATTCAGGTCTGGATTCCCGCGGAGGAGGTGGAGAAGTTGTTGCCCCCGGCGCAGTACCTGGAACACCCGCCGCAGTACTGCCCACCCGGGTCGGGCTGCCCACGGACGAATGGGTCGGTCGGGTACTCGTTTGGGCCGACGCAGGTTCCTGAGCAAGTCGGCATGCCCGAGGAGTTCGAGCACATCGAGGTGATGCCCACGGAGGTCGAACCACTCGACGTGATGCCCGACGTGGAGGAGAGAGACCCGCAATACCAATTCCTGGGTCTGTGGACGGACTTCACAGGTCGTTTCACCTGTCCGGCCTGTCCCCTGGCTGAGATCACGGTCGGCGTGAAGGAGGAGCACACCGGTTCGCTGCTGTTCGGCATCGGCATTGAGGTGAGCCAAACCGGGACCATCGTCGTCAACGCGGAGCCGACCTCGGCGACGGCGGAGCCGATTCCCGTCCTGCCCAAGGAAACCAACGCTGTTTCCGGGAGCAGCCATTGCCGCGCGACGACTCGCGACATGGGGCGCGCCGCAGCGAGCCCACAGGTGCAACTCAGCGTTGTGATCGCGGAGGTGGAACGCACGGCAGCGCGGACGTTGAACCTCGATCGCGCCGGCGAGAAGAAAGCTCCCCGCTGGGTCATCGAGGTTGCTGACGGGGACAGGCAGAAGGCGCTTCAGGCCAGCCTGGACGAGCTGCGCGAGAAAGGCCGCGCCAAGGTGTTGGCTCAGCCGTGCCTGATGACCCTCAGCGGCCGGCCGGCTTCCTTCCTATCCGGCGGCCAGCAGGCCGTCCCCGTTCCCGCCGGCCTCGGTGAGGCCGGCGTTCAATTCGAGGACTTCGGCACTCGGGTCAACTGCCTCCCTGTCGTCCTGCCTGACGGCACCATTCGCCTGGAGGTCGAGCCCGAAATCAGCGAGTTGTGCGAGGTAACAAACGGGACCGTGCAGGGCACCATCGTCCCCGGCCGCAGTTCGCAGCGCGTCCACACCACCGCGGACATCGCCCGCGGGCACGCGCTGGTCATCTGTGGTCCGAAGGCCGGCGGCGACTCGCGCCTGGTGCTGCTGGTGACGCCGACGGTCGTCGAGCCGCCGGCCGCGACGGGCGCCGCGCCGGCCCTGCTCCCGCAACTACTCTCCACGTTCACCGATGCCCTGCGGGAGTGCCTGGATCATCTCTTCGGCTGCTTGAACAACGATGTCCAGCGCCGGACCCTGGTCCTGATGAACCAGTCCGAACACTTCGGCCCGATCGAGTACGAGAAGGAGCGCACCTGGCTGGTCGATCAGCCGACGCACCTGACCCCCGAGCGCGTCCGCGGCGGCATCGGCGGCGACGAAGAGACGGTCCACGACCTGCTGGTGAAGTGCCAGCGCGAACTGTCGCGCGGCCACTACGCCGGGGCGGAGGATCTGGCGCAGCGGGCGCTGCAGCGCGACCGCAAGTCGGTCGTCGCCGACCCACTCGTCACCAGGGGCCACCTGCTCGAGCGGGTGAAGGAAACCGCGTCGCTGCCCCTCGGCACCGTCGATCCCTGCGAAACCAAACCGGAAGGCGCTGGTACCGTCCCGGCGGGCGAGGCCAAGGCGATCGGCTCCCCCGAGCGCATGGTCGAGGCGCTCCTGCAGGAGTTCAACGTCGCCTACAAGGAGGCCCGGTATCGCGACGCCGAGGCGGTGGCGGGCAGGGCGGTGGCGCTCGACCCGGAGAACGCCTGCGCCGCCGCCGCGCTTTCCGTCGCGCGAATGCAGCGCCGGCTCGTTTCCAGGGAGCATCTCGTCCGCGCGGTTTCGTCCGCGGCACCGGCGCCATCCGTCGCCCCCGGCAAGACTGAGAAGGAGCGCCAGATCGAGCGCCGCCTGGACGCACACGTAAGCCTGAACTTCAAGGACGTGGCCCTCGGCAAGGTGCTCGATGAGTTGGCCACAACGCAGGACATCAACATCCTGCCCGACGGCGCAGCCCTGGACGAGAAGGGCATCAGCCTCACTATGCCCGTGACGTTCCACATCGAGGACATGTCTCTGAAAGGGGCCCTGAAGAACCTGCTCAACAACTTCCACCTGACCTACGTCGTCGAGGACGAAGCGTTGAAGATCACCACGCCGGATAACGCCCGCGGCAAGTGCGTGCTGGTGCCGTACTCTGTCGGAGGCTTGCTGCCCGCCGACGCGAAGTCGAGCCCGGAGACGCAGCAGCTAATTAACCTCATCCAGTCCGCCATTGCCCCGAGGACCTGGGCTTCCCAGGGAGGGCAAGGCACCATCGATTTCTTGGCGAAGCCGGCCACCATCCTCGTGAACCAGACGAGCGACGTCCAGGAGGAAGTGGCCGACCTGTTCGCCCTGTTGCGCCGATGTTCCGGGGAAGCGGCGGAGAGGGAACGGAAACGCGCCGCAGCGATCGCGCGGTTTCAGTCCGATTTCAAGGCCGGTCGGTATGAAGAGGCGAGGGTCGATGCTCTGCAAGCCTTCGCCGCGGTACCGGGCAACACAGCTGCAGTCGCCGCGCTTCAGCAGGCTTGCGAAGCGCTGGCCCGGCAGCCGCGCCCCGAGGCGCTGCCTCAATGCACCTATGTCGGCAGCGGCCCGCGCCCCGTCCTGCCCAACGTCGATCCCGCTGTGGTCAGGGCCCTGCAAAAGATCCTGATCGACGGCGAAAAGGGCGGCCCCGCCGGCGGCCTCGAGGAAGCGGAGCCGAAGGAGGCGAATGACAGGCCGGCCCCGCGGCGCTGAGTGATCTGCCCACGGCAGCCGCTTGCGGCTTCGCAAGTGCGAAGCCGCAAGCGGCTGATGTCACGCGTTGGCCGTCGGCGTCTCCGGCTTGGGGTCTTGCAGGCTGCTGAGGATCTGGCCCAGCGACATGCGGTCGATGCCGGGGAAGAGGTCCATCTGCACGGCCAGCGCCGCCAGGATGTGCTCCTCGCGCAGCAGACCCATCGTCTGGGCCATCTGTCCGAACTTCTGCCGATCAATCCGGCGCGAAAGCGCGTCCAGCACGCGATTCACTTCCCCGCCCTTCAAGACGCCCAGACCGACGAGGATTTCGCCGATCTTCCGGTGTTCGCGCGGCATCCCTATTCCCTTCTCTGTTCCGCGGCGACGGGATGCCGGCGGCAAGGTGTGATCGAAGCGGGTTGTTCCGAGAATTCGTGCCGGGTGGGAGCGGAGGGGATGAGCCCGGGCGGACGAGCCGGGGGCGGCCCGTTAGTGCAACTATAGCTCACGGCAAACGGGGATTGCGGGCGGCGCGGCTCGACCCCCGCGGCCTTATTTGAACAGCTTTTCGCCGAGGGCGTTGACGCGCTCGACGCTGAGGCTGACCGTCTTCTGGACGCTCCGCAGGCGCGCCATGGCGGACTCGAATTTCTCCACGCACTGGTCCAGCTCGCCCGCAGACGTGTCCGGGTAGAGCAGCGACGACGACAATTCCTTGATCGCCGGCTCGATCTCGTTCTCCAGCACCTGCAGGAACTGCCGGCCGAACTCTTCCGACTCGATCGTCGCCTTGTGGACGACCGTCAGCAGTTCGCCTTGGCTGTTGGGATCGACCGTCCGCTCCATGTCCATCTGCGGCTGGCGTAGCGGCACGGTCCCGGAGTCCGCCTTGGGGTCGGCCGGCGCCTTGGCCTGGTTCAGGTGGGCCTCGACCTCCGCCAGGCCGGCGGTCGCCTTGTCCCAGTTGGGCCGCAACTGCAGGGCGTGCTTGTAGTGGGTGGCGGCCATGCCGTACTGGCCCTTCTCGACGAAGACGTTGCCCAGGTTGTAATGGGCGTCGGACATCTGCGGGTTGACGCGCAGGGCCTCGCGGTACGCCTGGATGGCCATGTCCACCTGCCCCTTGCGGCGGTAGACCAGGGCCAGGTTGTAATACCCTTCGGCGCGGCGCGAGTCGAGCTGGATGCCGCGGCGAAGCATCGTGATCGAGTCATCGAGCTGGTCGAGGAGGTTGTACACCGCGCCCAGGTTGATGAACGCCCCGGCCCGCAGCGGGTCGAGTCGCGTCACCTCCCGGAAGTGATGGGCGGCGCTGTGCAGGTCCTTCAGCTGGAAGCAGACGGTGGCCAGGCCATAATGCACGTCCGGCGCGTCGGACTTCAGCCCCAGCGCTTGCAGGTAGAGCTGGCGCGCCCGATCCGGGTTGCGCTGGGCGATGGCTTCGCGTGCCTTCATGCACAGGGCGTCTACAGTGTCCGCGGCCATGATGCGAGGCCCCCGGTCGTGGTACGAGCGAACAGGGAAGAGGCATGGGTTCGCTTGATTATAGCTCCCGTTCCGCCAGCACCTCAACTGGAAACCGGCCCGCGTGCGGCGTTAGCGTTACATCAGGTCATCGGAACCCCGGCGGCTACTCCGCGTAATCCCCGCGCAGGAACCCCGAATCCTTGGGTGCCTTGTACGAAATGTCGAGGTCGGGCGTGTCCAACCGCTTGTGTCCACGCAGGCGCGAATCGAGCAGGCAGTCGAGGACGCTCCCGGTGAGCAGCGTCCGCTCGACCGGGTACGGCGGCTTGCCGGTCGCCAGGAAATCCTCGACGCGCACCGTCAGCGCTTGCAGAAAGGCGGCGCCGGGCGGCGGCGGCAGGTAGAACAGCGTCGAGACGGGCTTCTTCTCGCCGGCAACCCGCGCCGCGAAGGTCGTGTCATCGACGTGACCGTTGAGGACCAGCACCGTCGCCCGCAGGCCGTCGCGGTACTCGACGACGAACGCCAGCGGGCTCGTTCGCAGTTCCGGCCGCGGCAGCGGCGAGCGGTAGTGGCGGCAGTTCTCCTTGACGTCGCCCACGTTCCGGGACGGGGTGCGGCTGACGGCGGCCTCCAGCAGCTCCCACGACCAGAGGCCGTCGTCGCCAGCCTTCCAGACCGCGTCGCCTTCGAGACATTGCACCGCCTTGACACCGCTTTCGCCCCCTTTGCGCCGCTCGACCATGCACTGCAGCGCTTCGAGGGAGTGGATGCCGTAGATCTCCAGCTCGCCGCGCGAGGCGACGAGCGCGTCCTTGATCTCGCAGCCCAGTGGCAGCTCGATTTCCGGGCGCCGCCAGGTCACCGGCAGGCTCGAGCCAGCCATCAGCGGAAAACCCATTTTCCGCGCCGTCTCGACCATCTCCCTGGCCTTCTTGCGGTCGTAATACAGGTGCTTGTCATTGAAGACCGGCACGGCGCGGCCCGACTTTTTGAAGACTTCGACGATCTTCTGAAACAGCTCGTAGCGCGGGTAGAGCTTCTGTCCCTTGTCGTTGTACGGGTAGTCGCCGTGCTCCCCGATGAGCAGCACGCCATCGACGGCCAACTTGTCGCCGCCAAGGGTCAGGGCGCCGGCCACGTCGGGGAAGAGTGGGAAGCCGTGCTTCTTCGACAGCTCCTTGCTCAGGTCGTTGTCCTTCTGCTGCTCGACGTGCATGCCGGCGATGCCGAAGTCGGGGTAATGCATCTTGCCGTCGCGCAGGTAGCCGTAGAGGAAGCGGCCGCAGACGTGGTAGGCGTGCGACAGGTAGTAGTAGGTGGTGGTGACGACGGCGAGCTTTTTCGTCGGCTTATTGGGGCGCGGCGGGGGCTGGGTGCGCGGCAGGTCGGCGGGGAAGGCATGCGGGACCAGGGCCGCGCCGACGGCGAGAGAGAGGAAGTCCCGGCGTGACGGCGGACGCATGGCAGACCTCCGAGCCGAAAAAAGGTTGCAATCGCACTCCCATGCCATCATGCTGAATGCCTGGCCGGGGTCAAGGGATCACCTCGGGCGACCGCTCGACCCGTTCCCCGGCGCGTCTCCGCAGCCCCTCGAAGGAGGCCCCATCATGAGGCGAGTCCTCGTCAGCGTCGCGCTCTGTTCGCTGGCGGCCGCCGGCGCCGCCGTCTTCGCCGCCCCCGCGGGCGAATCCGGCGCCGCGGCCGGCGACAAGGAGTACACACTCCTGGTGTCGTCCACCCGAACCGGCAACGCCGAGATCTTTCTCGTCAACCCCGAGTGGGGCGACGCCCGCAACCTCACGCGGCACAAGGGCGACGACACCTTCCCCGCGTGGTCGGCCGACGGTAAGAAGATCGCGTTCATCTCCGACCGCGACGGCCGGCCGAACGTCTACGTCATGGACGCCGACGGCAAGCGCGTCAAGCAGCTCACCAACGAGAAGGGCGAGAAGGACCGGTGCTATTGCCCCACCTGGTCGCCCGACGGCAAGAAGCTCGCGTACTGCCGCATCCGCGAGGGCAAGGGCGCTGACACCATCGTCATGGACGCCGACGGCTCCAACGACAAGAGCATCCGCGACAACGCCTGGGATCCCGCCTGGTCGCCCGACGGCAAGAAGATCGCCATCACCGCCTGGACCGACAAGGGCTTCAAGGTCTGCGTCATGGACCGGGATGGGACGAACCTCAAGGAGTTCGCCACCGGCGACAACTTCAACGGCAACGTCTACCCCTGCTGGTCGCCGGACGGCAAGAAGATCGCCTACACGGACGTCACGGAGGGCGGGTACGAAATCCACGTCTGCGACGCCGACGGCAAGAACATCAAGAAGCTGACGACCGTGGGCGGCCTCAACACCTACTCGGCCTGGTCGTCCGACGGCAAGACCATCGCCTTCTCGCACAACGAAGGCACCGGGCCGGTGTCGATCTACCTCATGGACGCCGACGGCTCCAACGCCCGTGAGATCCCTGCCCTCAAGGAGCAGGCCGGCGGCAGCCGCCCGGCCTGGCGTCCGAAGTGAGGCTCGGCCGTTTAGCGGCGGCTCGCAGAGCCGCGCGTTGGCCAACGCGCGGCTCTGCGAGCCGCCGCTAAACGGCGAAGCGGCTTAGTTCCGCCGTGATTGCCCCGCTGTTGTCCATGCGCGGCACCTTGTGCTGGCCGCCGACCTTGCCGCGTGCCCGCAGCCACTCCGCGAAGCCGCCGCGCGGCACCGCCACCACCTCGGGCGCCAGCATGGTCAGATCGCCGGCCCGGTGCGCCGCGTAGTCCTCGTTCAGCCGGCACAGCGCCGCGTCCAGCGCCTCCGCGAAGCGTCCCATCTCCGCGGGCGCCTGGACGAACTCGATCAGGTAGCGGTGCCGCCCGAGTGCCGTCGCCACCTCGGGAAAGACCGGGCCGACGTGGAAGTCCGCCACCGTCGCCGCCGTCGCCTCCGCCGCGAGGGCCACCGCTCGCTCGACCTCCTCGCTGATGAGATGCTCGCCGAAGGCCGACAGGAAATAGCGCGTCCGCCCCGTGAAGCGCAACAGTGGCGGGTCGCGCCGCTCGAAACAGACCGTGTCGCCCAGGACGTAGCCCCACAGCCCGGCGCACGTCGTCATCACCACGGCGTACTGCACCCCCGGCACCACGTCGGCGACCGTGTGCCGGACCGGCGCCGCCGATTGCAGCTCCGCGATGGGGACGAACTCGAAGAAGACGCCGTGATCGGGCAGCAGCCGCAGCAGTCCGTGTCGCGGGTCCTCCGTCGCAACGTAGCCTTCCGACGCCGGGTAGACTTCGAGCAGCTGCACGTCGTCGCTGCCGATCACCTGCCGGAACAGCCTGCGGTAGGGGTCGAACTTGGTGCCGCCGTGGATGACCAGGCGCAGCGCCGGCCAGACGTCGATGAGGCGCTCGCGGCCGGTGATCTGCCGCAGCCGCTCGAACAGGACCAGCAGCCACGACGGCACCCCGCTGACGGCGGTGATCGGCAGCACGGCACTCCGCTCGGCGAGGAGTTGCATCTTCTGGTCCCAGTCGCGCATCAGGGCCAGGTCGAGCGGCGGGAAGGTGTAGGGCCGCAGGAACGACGACACCTCGCGCGCCGCGATGCCGCTGAGGTCCCCGGCGAGGACGCCGTCGGCCGGGGCGGTCAGGTCGGTGCTGCCGCCGAGGAAGAAGATGCGACCGCGGAACAGCGGCGTGCCGGGGCGAGCGGCGAGGAACAGGGCCAGCGTCGTCAGGGCGGCGCGGCGGTTGGAGGCCAGCATCTCCCGCGAAACCGGGACGTATTTCGTGGTGCCGCTCGTGGTGCCCGACGACAGGGCGAAATACGGGATCAGGCCGGGCCAGGTCACGTCGCGGAGGCAGGGGAAGGCCGGGCGCCAGTACGTCTGCCAGAAGGCGTCGTAGTCGCGCAGCGGCACGCGGCGCTGGTAGTCGGCGACGGTGCGGATGCGGACGAAGTCGTGCTCGTGGCCGAAGCGGGTGTGCCGCGCCTGCCGGACCAGGCGCAGCAGGGTGCGCCGCTGTTCGTCGGCCACGTCGAGGCGGTCGAGGGCCCGGGCCCGGCGGCGGGCGTAACGGCCGAAGGCGAAGTCGGCGGCGCGGCGGATCAGGGACGCGGCGGGCATGAGTCATCCTCCCTCGGGCTCGCCTTCAGGTTGCGGGGAAAGTGTAGCGATTGTGTGAAGGCCGGGCTCATTCGGCGTGAGCTTTTGACGAAGGCCCGGAGTGGGGTATCATCTCCTCTGGCGAGCGAGCGGGGGGCGTAAGCCCCCCGGTGAGTGACTGTTACCGGGGGGCTTACGCCCCCCGCTCGCCGAGACAGACGCAGCCCGAGGGCCTCATGCCGAAGCCATCCGACGTCCTCTGTGCCGGCATCATCGTGGCGGACTACGTCTGCAACCCCATCACCCACCTCCCCGCGGCGGGCGAGCTGGTACTCACGGAGCGCATCCTGCTGACCATCGGCGGTTGTGCGGCCAACGTCGCGGTCGATCTGGCGAGAATGCAGGTCCCCGCCGCCGTCGTCGGCCGCGTCGGCGCCGACGTGGTCGGCCGCGTGGTGATCGACATGCTGCGCGAGCGCGGCCTCGACGTGTCCGCCGTGCGGACCACCCCCGGCACGGACACCAGCCAGACGCTCATCGTCAACGTCGTCGGCCAGGACCGCCGCTTCATCCACACCTTCGGGGCCAACGCCGAGTTTCGCGCCGCCGACATTCCCATCGAACAGGTCCAGCGCTGCAAGGTGCTGTATCTCGGCGGCTACCTGCTGATGGGGAACCTCCGCCAGGAGGAGCTGCTGCCGGTGTTCGCCGCCGCCCGCAAGGCCGGGGCGAAGACGGTCCTCGACGTGGTGACGCCTGGCCCCGCCGACTACCTCGGCCGCCTCGACCGGCTGCTGCCGCACGTGGACGTCTTCCTGCCGAACAACCACGAGGGGGAGCTGATGACCGGCGAGCGCGACCCGGTCCGGCAGGCGGAGACGTTCCACCGGATGGGCGCCGGCACCGCCATCGTCACGCTCGGCGCCGACGGGGCCGTCGTCGTCGGCGATGGGGGACGGCTGCGGGTGGGAACGTACCCGATCGAGTTCGTGGACGGTAGCGGCGGCGGCGACGCCTTCGACGCGGGTTACGTCTACGGGTTGCTGCACGGGATGGGGACCGAGGACTGCTTGCGCGTGGCCAGTGCCCTCGGGGCGAGCTGCGTCCGGGCGATCGGCACCACCACCGGCGTGTTTACGAAGGCGGAGTGCGAGGAGTTCCTGCGGCGGCACGTGTTGAAGATCGAGGCGCTGTAATGCTTACTGTGTCGCGCTGCGGGGCGGGGTAGGGCTGGGTGATTGGACAGAGCAGGACCATCGGGGGCCGATTCCGCAGGGCTGCCATGCACCGGTCGGACTTGCGGCCGGCAAAGTCGAGCAGATAGGATGCGGGGAAGGAGGCAACCATGATCGAACTGACAGAACAGCAAGTGCAAGCCATCACCGCCGCCGGCACAAGACCGCCCATCCTCGTGGACCCGAAGACGAAGACCCCCTACGTCCTGCTGCGCCAGGACGTCTACGAGCGGCTGAGGCATCAGGAGTACGATGACAGCCCCTGGACGGACGAGGAGATGGAGCTGCTGGCCTGGGAGGCGGGCAAGCAGGCCGGGTGGGAGGACATGGATGAATACGATCATTACCCGGAGAAGCGATGAATCGCGGCGACGTGCTCCTGGCCCGTTTTCCCCACCCCTCGGGCGGACGCGGCAAGAAGCGCCCGGTCGTGGTGGTGCAGGCAGACGCCTACAATCAAGCCCTGCGTACCCTGGTGGTGGCCGAGGTCACGAAAAACCTCAACATGGCGACTGATCCGGCCTGCCTGTTCATCGACGCCAGTACCCCGGAAGGGCAAGGGACAGGCGTTGTCCAGGACTCGGTGGTGTCCTGCCTGCTCCTGGCGACGATCAAGGCCGAGTTGGTGGACCAGGTCATCGGCGTCCTGTCGCCCGCCATGAAGCAGAAGCTCAACGCCTGCCTAATACGGCTTTGTCAATTGCGCATTGGGCGGAAGAAAGTGATGCGCTGCCGATCATTCGAGTCGCACTGCCGATCGTTCCGTTCGCGTCGTGCCTGCTCCAGGAGCCAATCACATATGCGACGATGCACCTCAGGCA
>DATFNV010000700.1:0-6924 GCA_035266225.1 Gemmataceae bacterium | reverse complement strand
GCTGTAATGCAGCTGACGCAGGAAAAAGCGCAGCTGACGGGTGGAACAGAGGTGATTTTGGTAGGTCAATGGGTTGCTGTGGGAATCCAGGCTAGCACCGTGTAGGTACCAGTGGCGCTGGGGGCGCCCGCCAGAGGCGTTCGGTCCACGAGCAGGCTGGGGCTGCTGTAGCTACCGCTGTAGTAGTGCAGGACCAGGCCGACGCCCTCCAGCGTGGCGCCGCCGCGGACTTTCCCTGTTGCCGCGAAGGCCCTGCCCGTGTAGACGCCGCCCGCGTCGCTGACGCTCACCACCGGCGCGGCCGGGCTGATAGTGAAAGTAGCCACGGCGGCGCCGCTACTGTAGTCGGCGCTGCCCGCGAAGGAAGCCAGCACCGTATAGGTTCCGGCGGCGCTGGGAGCGCCCGCCAGCGGCGTGTGGCTCTCCAGCTGGCCGGGGCTGCTGTAACTGCCACTGTAGTATTGCAGGGTCAGGCCGACGCCCTCCAGCGTGGTGCCTTCCTTGACCGTGGCCGTGGCCGCGAAGGCGCTGCCTGTGTAGGTGCCGCCCGCGTCAACGACGCTGACCGCCGGCGTCGCTTTGGTGATGGTCAGCGAATGGCCGGCGTCGGAAGCGCTGCTGAAGTTCGCGCTGCCGGCGTAGGCGTAGGTGATGGTGTACGGCGAGCCGGACACAGCGAGCGTGGCGCTGGGAAAGGCAAGGGAGAAGGCGCCGCTGGAGTCCGTGTTGGCCGTCCGACTCACGCCGTTGACGGTGATCGAAACCGTGTCGTTGGCCACCGGGGTACTGCCGGCGGCGAGAGTGCCCGACAGCGTGGCCGTGGCCGTGCCGTAGCTGATCGTCGGCCCGGCCAGGCCGCTGAACGTCGGCGTCGCTTTTGTGATGGTCAGCGTGTGGCTGGTGTCGGAAGCGCTGGTGAAGTTCGCGCTGGCGGCATAGGCGTAGGTGATGGTGTACGGCGAGCCGGACACACCGAGCGTGGCGGTGGGGAAGTTAAAGGAGAAGGCGCCGCTAGAGTCCGTGCTGGCCGTCCGGCTCACGCCGTTGACGGTGATCGAAACCGTGTCGCTGGCCACCGGGGTACTGCCGGCGGCGAGAGTGCCCGACAGCGTGGTCGTGGCTGTGCCGTAGCTGATCGTCGGCCCGGCCAGGCCGCTGAACGTCGGCGTCGCTTTTGTGATGGTCAGCGTGTGGCTGGTGTCGGAAGCGCTGGTGAAGTTCTCGCTGCCGGCGTAGGCGTAGGTGATGGTGTACGGCGAGCCGGACACAGCGAGCGTGGCCGTGGGGAAGGCCAGCGTGAAGGCGCCGCTGGAGTTCGTGCTGGTCGTCTGGGTCACGCCGTTGACGGTGATCGAAACCGTGTCGTTGGCCACCGGGATCTCGCCGGCGGCCAGGGTTCCCGACAACGTGACCGTGGCCGTGCCGTAGCTAATGGTCGGCCCGGCCAGGCCGCTGAACGTCGGCGTCGCCTGGGTAGCAGTGCCGACCTTCTCCACCAGGTTGTTGGAGGTGTCCGCGATGTAGACGGTGCCGCTGCCATCGATCGCGACGCCGTTGGGCATGCTGAGTTGGGCGGCGGTGGGGGTGGTGGCCTGGGCGGGCGCGGTGCTGCCGCCCCCCGCGATGACGCTGAAATGCCCCTGCGAATCGACCTTCTCCACCAAGTTGTGGAAGCTATCCGCGATGTAGACGTTGCCACTGCCATCGACCGCCACGCCGTTGGGCATGCTGAGTTGGGCGGCGGTGGGAGTGGTGGCCTGGGCGGGCGCGGTGCTGCCGCCCCCCGCGAAGACGCTGAAATACCCCTGCGAATCGACCTTGTCCACCACGTTGTAGGCGGTATTCGCGATGTAGACGTTGCCGCCGCCATCGACCGCGACGCCGGTGGGAGAGCTGAGCTGGAACTCGCCGCCCCCCGCGATGACGCTGAACTGCCCCTGCGGAGTGACCTTCTCCACCAAGTTGTTGCCATTATCGACGATGTAGACGTTGCCGCTGCTATCGACCGCCACGCCGGTGGGCCAGATGATCTGGGCGTCGGTGGGGGTGGTGGCCTGGGCGGGCGCGGTGCTGCCGCCCCCCGCGAAGACGCTAAAATGCCCCTGCGAATCGACCTTCTCCACCATTCCGCTGTTGTGAGTGTCGGCGATGTAGACGTTGCCGCCGCTATCGACCGCCACGCCGTTGGGAAAGCTGAGCTGGGCGGCGGTGGGGGTGGCGGCCTGGGCGGGCCAAGTGGTGCCGCCCCCCGCGAAGACGCTGAAACTGCTGCCCGACGGAGTCAAGCGACCCTCCAGCACCTCGACCCCCGGGTGGAAACGGCCGCGCCGCCGGGGCCGCGAGGACCGGGCCGGGCGGGCCGAAGCCGCCGAACGACCGAACAGGCGGGAGAGAATGGCCGACCAACGCATCGAATGCCTCCAGTGAAGAGGGAAACCGAGAGCGAGCCAGCCCCGGGCGCCACCACGGGTCGCCGTTCGGAGTTAGAGGGCTGTCCGATCATCCTGCTGCAAGTAAGACCGCGTTCTGAAGGAAGGACACCCAACCACGCGAAGCCCGCAAACCGTGCCGCCCCGGAGAAACCTAAGTCATCGCGGCACACTAAGCAAAACGCGGGTCGCAATTACGGCAGATATGGGAATAATGAGGAGTGAGAAGAAAGCGAAAAATGATGGAAAAAGAAGACACTGGAGCAACAGCAGTCGGCAATCGGCAAGCAATTCGGGTTCTGCCGCACTTTTGATGATGTCGGCTGGATAGAATGGATGAGTGGCAAGGGCCGTTGAAGGAGTGGACCTGATTGACGGAGGACTCCGCCATGCGCCTCCTTCCCGAGGGCAGCGGACGGATCGAGTTCCTCGCCTACGCCCCGGACGGCAGCCACCTCGCCGCTTCCGCCCGGCCGGGACCCTCCGTCCATCTCTGGGACCTGCGGGCCGGCGCGGTGCAGTCCCTCAAGGAGCCGCGTCCCTCCGCCCCCCTGGCGCCGCGCCCGGCCGACCTCCTCGTCCCCCTGACCTACTCCCCGTCAGGCGGCCTCCTCGCGGCCGGCGGCGAGGGACAGGTCAGCCTCCGCGACAACCGCACCGGCATCGAGCGCTACTTCCTCAACGCGGTCGGCCATCAGAGTCGCTGCCTGGCGTTCACGCCCGACGGTCAGACGCTCGTCTCCGCCGGCGTCGATCGTGATGACACAGGCCCCCTCACGGCGGTGCTCCTGTGGGACGCCGCCACCGCCCGGCGGCGCAAGTTCCCGGCGCCGTTCCCGGTGGGCAGCAACGCCCTCGCCATCGCGGCGGACGGCTCGGTGGTCCTGTGGTGTGAGTCGGCGGGTCGCGGCAGCCCCGCGCACCTCACCCTCTGGCACGTCCCCGGCCGGCGGCCCCTCGCTCGCCTCAGCCGTGCCGCTCCCCCCGCCTGCGCCGCCTTCAGCCCGGCCGGCCGCCAGTTCGCCCTCGGCGTCGAGGACGTGATCCTGCTCTACGAGATCGGCCACGTCGTCGATTACTTTGGGCTGGCCCTGGGGTCTGGCGCCTGGGCCCCGCTGACGCTCCCCTTCTGGTGGAAGCGCTTCATGTCGCGCCTGCCGCCGTTGGGGTCGCCGAAGGTGCTGGAAGGGCACCGCGAGCGCGTCCTGGCCGTGGCTTTCGCCCCCGACAGCGCCTCGCTCTTCTCCGGCGGGCTCGACCGGACGGTGCGCTGCTGGGACCTGCCGTCGCTGCGCGAACGCACGGCCTGGATCTGGCCCATCGGCCCCGTCTGTTCGCTGGCCGTCGCCCCGGACGGCATGACCGCCGCCGCCGGCGGTTACGCCGGGCGCTCGGTGATCTGGGACCTGGCGTGGTTTTGAAGCCGCTTGCGGCTTAGCGTTCGCTTCACCCCGGTTGAACGAACGCTAAGCCGCAAGCGGCTTGAGGCATGGCCTTGGCGTGTCCTGCCCCTTATAATCCAATCATTTCCGACGGTACGTCGGAGGAAGGTGTCTCATGGCCGAGAAGATCACCAGTCGGGCGCAGGACTATTCGCAGTGGTATCTCGACATCGTCCACCGGGCGGACCTGGCCGAGAACTCCGACGTGCGCGGCTGCATGGTCATCAAGCCGCACGGCTTCGCCATCTGGGAGAAGATGCAGCGCGCCCTGGACCGCATGTTCAAAGCCAAGGGCCACGTCAACGCCTACTTCCCCCTGTTCATTCCCAAGCGCTTCCTCGAGAAGGAGGCCGAGCACGTCGAGGGCTTCGCCAAGGAGTGCGCCGTCGTCACCCACTCGCGCCTGAAAGCCAACCCCGACGGCAGCGGCCTGACGGTGGACCCGGCGTCGAAGCTCGAGGAGGAGCTGATCATCCGGCCGACCTCCGAGACGATCATCTGGAACAGCTACCGCAACTGGATCCAGAGCTACCGCGACCTGCCGCTGCTCATCAACCAGTGGTGCAACGTCGTCCGCTGGGAGATGCGCACGCGCCTGTTCCTGCGCACCGCCGAGTTCCTCTGGCAGGAGGGGCACACCGCCCACGCCACCCAGAAGGAGGCCGAGGAGGAAGCCCACTGCATCCTCGACGTCTACCGCACCTTCGCCGAGGAGTGGATGGCGATGCCGGTGCTGACAGGGCCCAAGAGCGAGGGGCAGAAATTCCCCGGGGCCGTCTACACGCTCTGCATCGAGGCGCTGATGCAGGACAACAAGGCGCTCCAGGCCGGCACGAGTCACTTCCTCGGCCAGAATTTCGCCAAGGCGTTCGACGTCAAGTTCCAGACTCAGGACGGCAAGCTCGAACACGCCTGGGCGACGAGCTGGGGCGTCTCCACACGACTGGTCGGCGGCCTCATCATGACGCACAGCGACGACCAGGGCCTCGTCGTGCCGCCGCGATTGGCCCCAATCCACGTCGTCATCGTGCCCATCTTCCGCAAGGAGGAGGAGAAACGCGCGACCCTCGAGGCGGCGAACCGGCTGGCCGCCGACCTCTGTGCCCTGCCGATGGGCGAATGGCTCAACTATGACCCGCTCATCGTCAAGGTGGACGACCGCGACCAGTACCAGCCGGGCTTCAAGTTCAACGAGTGGGAGCTGCGCGGCGTGCCGGTGCGCGTCGAACTGGGGCCGAAGGACCTGGCGCAGGGTGCGTGCGTTCTGGCCCGGCGCGACCTGCCCGGCAAGGAAGCGAAGCAGTTCGGCGTGCCGCTGGCCCAGGCACCCGACCGGATCGTGGAGATGCTCCGGGAGATGCAGGCGGCGCTGTTCGAGCGCGCCCGCCGCCATCGCGACGCCAATACCTTCGAGGTGAATTCCTACGAGGAATTCAAGAAGAAGATCGAGGAGCCGGGCGGCTTCCTGCTGGCACACTGGGACGGCACCCGCGAGACCGAGGAGCGCATCGCCGCCGAGACGAAGGCGACGATCCGCTGCATCCCGTTCGACCGCAAGAAGGAGGCGGGGAAGTGCATGGTGACGGGCAAGCCGTGCGAGGGGCGCGTCGTGTTCGCGCGGGCGTACTGACCGAGGCTTGCCGTTTCGCGCTCGCGGCCCTATTCCGCGAGCGCGAAACCGCAAGCGAGCTGCGACCATGACTCCGATCACCCTCCGCGAATCGGCCCTCCTGGTGGTGGATGCCCAGCCCGGCTTCACTTCGTTGTGCCCGGCCGAGCTGCCGGTCCCCGGCGGCCTGGAGATCGTGCCGCAGGTCAACCGTCTCCTCGCCCTGGCATGGGCGCGTATCGACGCCAGCGCCGACTGGCACCCGCCCGACCATCGCTCCTTCCTCGGCCGCCGCGACAACCTCTACCCGCCGCACTGCGTCGCCGGCACCCCTGGCGCCGACTTCCTACCCGGCCTGCACACCGAGCGATTCCACGCCATCTGGCGCAAGGGTTACGACGCCGACTTCGAGGCCTATGCCATCACCGCCCAGCACCCGGGCTATCCCGCCCTGCTGAAGGCGCAGGGGATCACGACGGTGGCGGTTTGCGGCCTGGCGACGAACATCTGTTGTTTCTTCGCCGCCCGCGACCTGCGCCTTGCCGGCTTCCGCACGTTGCTCGTGGAGGACGCCAGCGCCGGCATCGACGTGCCGGCGGCCGGGCTGTTCCAGGAGCGTGCGAAGGCGGAAGGCCAACAGGCGGGCATCGAGTACATCAGCACTGCTCAGCTTCTCACCGCCGTCAGGCCCGGCTCTTCCATTTCCGCCGTCGGCGACGTAGAATCCCGGCTGCGTCCTCTGGGGTGACGAATCGAGGAGAGTACGATGGCGAATAACAACGTGCCGCAGGACAAGCGCAAGATCAAGCTCAAGCGACGCCGCCGCGAGATCGACCGCATGATCGACAAGATGAACGCGGCCGGCACCCCCGACGCCGAGCGCAAGGCCCGCGACCTGCGCAAGTCGATGCGCTACGAACGGTAATGCCGATCCCTGCGTCCGTGATGGTGTCGGGTTTCCTTTGTCACTGTCTTAGCCGCTTGCGGCTTCGCAATCTTTCCTGCGAAGTCGCAAGCGGCAAGAGGAGTGTTGATACCGTTTCTAAACGGACCGCATCACCGGGTGCCTGGATTAGAAGTTCGGCTTGAGGAGCTTCTCCAGGTACATCTTGTAGATCTGGTTGACGCTTGAGGCCGGCAGCCACAGGTCGATGCCGCCGACGCCGGGCTCGGTGGTGACGGCCATGCCGAGGTAGCTCGCCTTGCCCTTGACCGCCGCCTTGCCGAAGTCCGGCGGCAGCGGCAGGCCGCTCCCCTTCAAACCGATCAAGACCCCCTTTATTATCCACTCGCTGTAATTCGGCAGGTCCATCACCGTCACCATGCTGGCGTTGGCCGGCAAGTGTTTGGCCGCTTCCTTGAACGGCTCGGATTGGCCCAGGTTCTCCTCCCCCTTCTGGTAGCGGTCAATCAGGTCCCGGGCCGTCGCCCAGTCCTGGGCCAT
>DATFNV010000699.1:0-17312 GCA_035266225.1 Gemmataceae bacterium | reverse complement strand
TCAGCGGCGAAAGAACCCGCCGGTAGAAACTCCCCTCCTCGACTCCCTGGCGAGCGTCGGCGGCCGCCTCCTTTAAAATAGGATCGCTCAAGACTTCTATCTCCGGCCGCATCCGTGCTACCAGATAATCCCGCACGTGCGACTCGAACACCGAGAAGAGAACGACGACGGCCAGATCGTCGATCGGCTGTAAACTCGCTGTCGTTTCCGCCACGATGTCCACGGCAGCCAGCGCCCGGAACTGGTCGTCCTGCCAGAGGGAGGCGCCTTCGAGGGAAGGGTCGTTCCAATGCCGCCTGCCAAGGCGCCGCATCCGTTCGAGGTTTCGCTTGGTCGCCTCGTACCAGTTCCACGCATCGACGAGTGTTTTCATCGGAGATAACTCATCAAGGCTTTTTCAAAGGCCTCCTGAGTGAGTAGCTTCGGCTCCGATTCCAGGTCGTCAATCAGCCATATCTCGCGGTCGTCCTCCGCGAACCGATACAGCACGTACCGGCGCAACTCATCCGTGATATCGACGCGTCCGGCCGCGCGTTCGGGCGCGCGCCCCTGCGGTGGGGTAGCGGTGATGACCGTCTTCCGGGCCTTCGGAATGATCCCGATCCATTCCCCGAAGACCTGCAGGTCAAGGCGCGGGACGCGATAACGGCCCAGACCCGGCTCCCGAACGTCCGCCTGGCTTTCCTTGATCTCGATGGTGCCCTCGGGATCGGCTTCTCTCAGCCACGCCCGCATCTGGGCGAATAGGCGTTCAACGGCTGCCCGCCACTCATCAACCGTGGCCTTGCCAGCTCGGACTTCGGCCTGATATTTCTCCGCCTCCTGTCGCAGGAAGTCTCTGAAAGTTGTGGTCATGCCCAGTTCCTCCGGATGCCATTCTTACGGCCCCATCATACCGTACCCGCATGGAAAGCCAAGCAAGGGGAGCCCTCATGCGTGTCCTGTTGACCGGCGGTTACGGCTGCATCGGCGCCTGGATCGTGCGCAACCTGTTCGAGCGCGCCGCCCAGGTGTGGATTTACGACCTCAAGGAAGACCCGCGCCGCCTGCGCCTCATCCTGCCCGAGGAGCAGGTGCGCCAGGTCCGTTTCCTCCAGGGCGACGTGACCGACCTGCCGGCCCTGCGCCGCGCCGTCGCCGACCACGGCATCACGCACCTCGTCCACCTCGCCGGCTTGCAGGTGCCGACCTGCCGTGCCGACCCGCTGCTCGGCGCCAAGGTCAACGTCCTCGGCACCCTGGCCGTCTTCGAGGCGGTGCGGCAGTCGGGCGGGCAGGTGCAGCGACTCGTCTACGCCAGCTCGGCCGCGGTCTTCGGGCCGCCGCAGGACTACCCGACCGGCCCGCTCGCCGACGACGTGAAGCTGACGCCGACGACCCATTACGGCCACTTCAAGTGCTGCAACGAGGGCAACGCTCGCGTCTACTTCCAGGACTTCGGCCTGTCGAGCATCGGTCTGCGGCCGTGGACGGTCTACGGCGTCGGCCGCGACCTCGGCATGACGAGCGAGCCGACCAAGGCCATCAAGTCGCTGGCGCTGGGCCGCAAGTACCACATCACCTATGGCGCCTGGCAGGATTTGCAGTACGTCGATGACGTGGCCCAGGTGTTCGTGCGGGCGCTGGAGGCGCCCTACCAGGGGGCGAAGTCGTACAACCTGCGCGGCGACGTGGTCGATCTGCCGGCGTTCCACCGGGCGCTGTGTGCCGTCGAGCCCGCGGCGGCGAAGCTCGTCACGCACGCCGACCGGCAGATCGGCATTGCCTACGATCTCGACGACGCGGCGCTGCAGCGCGACCTGGGGCCGCTGACGAAGACGCCGTTGGTGGAGGGGATTCGGCGGACTCTGGAGATGTTCCGGCGACTGCACGCGGAGGGACGGCTCGACACGGCGGACATCGACGGCTAAGGCACTACCAAGCGAGGAGATCGGTCATGGCGTTCAAGTGTCAGACTTGCGGCCAGGAGCACGAGGGGCTGCCGATGGACATCGGCTTCGCGCGGCCGGGCGACTTCCTTGCCGTGCCGCACGGCGAGCGCGGGCGGCGCTGCAAGTTCACGGACGACGTCGGCATCATCGACGGCCGGCGCTACTACATCCGCGGTGTGCTGATCGTGCCGGTCCACGACACGGGAGGCATCTTCGCCTGGGGCCTTTGGGTCCGCGTGAGCCGGGAGGACTTCGAGCGGTACCAGGCGCTGTGGACCGTCGATGGCTCCAACGAGCCGCCGTTCAGCGGGCATCTGAGCGTGGAAGACAAGCCGGGGTACGAGGGGCTCGACGGGCACGAAGTCCTGGTCCAGCTGCGCACGGCGTCGGAGCGCCCGGCCTTTCGGTTGGCGGAGAGCGACCACCGCCTGTCCCGCGAGCAGCGCGAGGGGATGACGCTCCACCAGGTCCAGGAGATGCTGCGCGAGTTATTCCCCGGGCAACTCGGGTAGGCCAGGCTTGCCGTTTCGCGCTCGCTTACCCATCGGGGGTGTCCAGAAGTTCCTGTAAGCGCGCCACCAAAATGGGCGGGATCCGGTCACGCCATGACGCATCGACGAGTCCAACATCCATGAGATCGCGGAGCCGCATCCCCTGCAAAGGTTTGCAGGTCGCGAGTTCCATCCGCACAAGGGCGTCAAGCGATAACACTCGACGCCCTTCAATCACTTCCGATTCGCTCACGTCAGGGCTGGGCACCGGGTTCTCGGCGAGGACTTGTTCGCCCGCGAAGATCACCTACACTCCGTCGCGAACCTTTCCCATAGGCTCATCGAGGAATACGACGACACTTTTCTTATCCGTCGAGCCGGGAAAGCGGCGGACGAAGCCGGCATCAACGAGGGCTGCTTCAACGGCTGTGAAATCAGTCCGGCGCACCAACACCTCGACCTGCGCACAGGTCCGAACGGCGGATTTGTCCACTCGGGCCACCCAGGTAGCGACAGCAAAATCTCCGCATACGGCATAGGGTATGTCCGCCGTCTCCAGGGCAGACGCGCTAAGGAGCAACCGTTCCTTGACCTTCTCCGCGGCTCGCATCGCCCGCTCCCACGCCGCCAAATTGGAAGAAATGGTTGCCATGTCGCCCTCCTATCCGAACAGCGCCGCGATCGGCTGCCCCGCGCTCGCCGGGTTGGTGAACCCGTCCGCCCCCAGCCGCGTTTCCGGCGGCACCCCCAGCGCCTGGAACAGCGTCGCGCCGAAGTTTTCCGGCGACACCGGGTTGTCGCGGACGTAGCCGCCCGTCCTGTCCGAGGCGCCGTACACCTGTCCGCCGCGGATGCCGGCCCCCGCCAGCAACGCCGAGTAGCACGACGGCCAGTGGTCGCGTCCGGCACCGGCCACCCTGGGGCTGCGGCCGAACTCGCCGACCACCACCACCAACGTCGTCTCCAGCAGGCCGCGCACTTCCAGGTCTTCCAGCAGTGCCGCCACCGCCTCGTCCAGCCGCGGGAGTGCCCAGCCGAGGCCGAAGTGTCCGGTGCCGAAGATGCTGCCCAGCCCCGCCCCGTTGCCGTGCATGTCCCACGTCTGCACGTTGCGGAACTGCTCGCCCGGCGGCAGCCCCGTCCACGCCGTCACGCTCACCAGGCGCACCCCCGCCTCGATCAGCCGACGCGCCAGCAGCAGGTTCTGCCCCAGCGGCCAGCGGCCGTAGCGGTCGCGCACCTTCGGCGTCTCCTGTTCCAGGTCGAACGCCCGACGCGCCTCCGGCCCCGTCACCAGATCGACGGCCCGCTCCTGAAAGCGCCGCAGCGCGCCGCGGTCGGGATCGACCGAGGCCAGCAACTGTTCCCGCCGCAACAGCCGCTCGGTGGGCACGTCTTTCGCCGGGTCGAAGGCGGTGAAGCGGAAGCCCGGTGCGGCCGGCGTGTCGAGGTCGGTGCCGATCCGCAGCGGGGCGTAGGGGGCGCCAAGGAAGCCGCCGGTGAGGTAGCGCGGCTGCACGTCGCCGGCGATGTTCTGGACCCAGACGTACGACGGCACGTTGCGCGTCGCCGGCCGCAGTTTCGCCATCACCGCGCCGAAATAGGGGGTGTTGTCCTTCGGGACCGAGTGGCCGGTCATGCAGACGTGCATGCCGCCGTCGTGGCCGCCGTTGCCGTGGGTCATCGAGCGCACCAGGCAGTAGCGGTCGGCCAGCTTCGCCAGCCGCGGCAGCAATTCACCGAGGCGCACGCCCGGCACGTTGGTGGCGATGGGCTTGTACGGCCCGCGCATCTCCGGGGGGGCGTCGGGCCGCGGGTCGAAGCTGTCGATGTGACTGGCGCCACCGTACTGGACGATGAAGATACACGACCTGGCGGTGGATCGGCGCCCCGACGCGGCCGGCGCCCCCGCGCGCAGCAACTCCGGCAGGCCGAGGCCGATGGCCCCGACGCCGCCGATTTGCAGCAACTCCCGGCGGTTGATCGCGTGACTGATCCGCTTCATGGTTTCCCCCCTGTCGTGACGCTGCGGATGCGACCGCCTCATCGTACCATACCCGGCCCGCGGGCCACGATAGTTCCGGTCCACGCCAGTTGATAAAATGGCGGACGTCACCCCCCGCAGCGACTACTCATTTCAATGGGGGCATGGCTGACGGGAACAAGTAACATCCGTTCAGCGGCGGCTCAACGATGGATGACTGGCATGGCAGTGCAACGGGTTCTCGACCCGGGGAATGATCTGGACAGTTTCGTCGCCGCCTACGAGGCTGCGCAGGCAGGCGACGGGCAGGTCGATCTGACGGCCTTCCTGCCCGCCTCCGAGCATCCCCTCTACGGCGACGTGCTGCGCGAGTTGGTCCGTATCGATCTCGAATACGGCTGGGGGCGAGGTTGCCCTCGGAGCCTGGAGGATTATCAGCGCGACTTCCCCCGCCTGTTTCAGGATCCGACAGACCTCCAGGCGATCACCTTTGAAGAATATCGCCTGCGGCGGCAGGCGGGCGAAGACCCGGCGCCGGAGGAGTACCGGCAGCGTTTCGGGGTGGACGTCAGGGATTGGCCGCTGCCGCGCCACCTGTCCGACGGCGTGACGGGACTCCCGGCGACTGTTCTGGGCAGCGGCGCCCTGTCGTGGTTCGTTTGCGACGTCCACCGCTTCGACCCCCAGGCGGCCCGGCAGTTGGCCCGCGCCCTGGCCGCCATGCCCGAGGTAGGGACGGAGTTCCTCGGGTTTCAACTCATCGGGGAACTCGGCCGCGGAACCTTCGGCCGAGTCTATCTCGCGCGCCAGGGGGAATTGGCCGATCGCCCCGTGGCGCTGAAGGTGTCCGGCGACGTCCTTGGCGAATCGCGCATGCTGGCCCAGCTCCAGCACACCAACATCGTCCCCATCTTCTCGGTCCATCACGCGAGCCCCTTCCACGCCGTTTGCATGCCCTTCCTGGGGTCAACCACGTTGGAGGACGTGCTTCACCACTTGCGAGGCCAGCAGTCCCTGCCCGGGTCGGGCCAGGCGCTGGTGGACACGTTGAACGCCCGCAAGAGCATCACCCGGGGGCCGGAGGATTCGCGGCCGCAACGGACCGAACCGGGGCAGGCGGCCGCCTCGCTCAAGGCCCTGCAAGGGCTGACCTACGTCCAGGCGGTCCTCTGGATCGCCGCCCGCCTGGCGGACGGCCTGGCCCATGCCCACGAGCACGGCATCCTTCATCGGGATCTCAAACCGGCCAACGTCCTCCTGGCGGACGACGGCCAACCGATCCTGCTGGACTTCAACCTGTCGGAAGACACCAAGCTGCGCTCCCGCGCCTCCGCGGCGTTCGTCGGCGGCACGCTGCCGTACATGGCCCCGGAGCAGCTCATCGCCTTCCGGGAGCGCACAGCCTGCGCCGACCCACGCTCCGACCTCTACGCCCTGGGCGTGATCCTTCACGAGCTGTTGACCGGCCGGCCCCCCTTCCCGCTCCGCCCCGGCCTGTTGGAGGACGTGCTCCCCCGCATGATCCAGGATCGCCTGGCACCGCCTCCGCGGCTGCGCCCCGGTAACCCCGCGGTTTCCCCCGCCGTCGAGTCGGTCGTCCGCCATTGCCTGGAGGCCGAGCCGACCCGCCGCTACCAGACGGCCCGCGAGTTGCAAGAGGACCTGGAACGGCACCGGAACGACCTGCCCTTGCGCCACGCCCGTGAACCCTCGCCCCGCGAGCGCCTCCGCAAGTGGGCTCGCCGCCACCCGCGCCTGACCTCTTCGACACCCGTTGCCGTCCTGGCCGCGATGCTCCTGATGGGGCTGGGGGGACTGTTCGCCGTGCGGCAGGAGCGGCTAGCGCGGCTGGAGGCCGTGGAGTCCTTCGATCGGTTCCACGAGGACATGAGAGAGTCGCAAATCCTCTTCCTGGACGCGGCGACGGGGCAAGCCCAGCCGCACGAGATCAGGACCGCATGCCGCCGCGCCCTGGATCGTTACCAGGTCCTGGAGAATCCCTCCTGGCAGCAAGCCCGCGCCTTCCGTCGTCTCCCGCCCGAACACCAGGAGCGACTCCGGGCGGACGTCGGCGAACTCCTCTTCCTCCTGGCGGCGCTGCCGCCCCGGGACGCAAACTCGCCGCGCGACCATCAGCTGCGGGGCGCCCTGGAACTGAACCTGCGCGCCGAGTCCTGCTACCCCGACGACCAGGCGCCGGCGGCCCTGCTGCGCCAGCGCGCCGTCCTGGAGCGGCAACTCGGCCGGCCGGCGGAAGCCGAGCGACTCCTGGCGAAAGCCGAAGCGACCCCCCCGCGCACGCCGCGCGATCATTGCCTGCTGGCCTGCGTGTATTCCAACGAGGGGCACTTCCGCCAGGCGCTGCCCTTGTGGCAGCACGCCTCCTTTCAGGATCCGCAAAACGTCTGGGTGTGGTACGGCCTGGGAAACTGTTACGAGCACCTGGGGCGGCTCGCGCAGGCCGCGGCCTGTTACAGCGCCTGTATCGCCCTGAATCCCTCGTTCCACGGCTGGTACTTCCGGCGCGGGCTCGTGCAGCTCCAGGACGGTCAGTACCGGTCGGCGGGCGCCGATTTCGACCAGGCCATCCGCTTGCGGTCCGATCACGCGGAAGCCTACGTCAACCGGGCCATCGCCCGGCTGAAGGCCGAGCAGGGCGCGGAGGCCATCGAGGACCTCACGCGCGCCCTCGAGCTGGGCGCCCCCGCGGCCCGCGTTACCCTGATCCGGGCCCAGGCCCGGGAAAAGGCCGGCGACCTGCCCGGGGCGGAGCGGGACCGAGCGGACGGCCTGCGGGGTGAGCCGGCTGACGAGGCGACCTGGGTGGCCCGGGGCGTCGCCCGGGTCGCGAGTTCACCGCAGGACGCACTGGCCGATTTTGACCGGGCCCTGGACCGGAACCCCCGCTCTCTGCCGGCGCTGCAGAATAAGGCGCACGTCCTGGCCGAACGGCTGGGTCGCACCGAAGAGGCCGTGTCGGTCCTCGACGAAGTGGTTATACTTTATCCGGAGTACGGGCCCGGTCGCGCCGCCCGCGGCGTCCTCCTGGCCCGGCTGGGGAAGAGGGAGGCTGCCCTGCGAGACGCCGGCGCAGCACTGGCGACCGACGACTCCCCGGCGCTGCACTACCAGGTCGCGGGAATATACGCCCTGACTTCGCGGTACAATCGGGAGGATCGCACTCGGGCCTTCCCGCTGCTGGCCGGCGCCCTGCGCGGGGGGTTCGGCTACGACCTGATGACGACAGACCACGACCTGGATCCCATCCGGGACGACCCGCAGTTTCAGCCCCTGCTCGAGGCGGCGCGTGCGCTCCGGCAAGGCCTGTCGCGACCTTCGAGGGCCGAGTAGAGAAACACTCATGGCACCGGCATCCCGGCTTCACCTGGAGCAGCTCGAGGAGCGGACGGTCCCCGCGACCTTCAACGTCCCCTGGCCCGACGCGCCGGAGCTGACGCTGAGCTTCGCCCCGGACGGCACCGACGCGGCGGGGCAGCCCAGCGCGCTGTTCCGCGCCCTCGGCGCTCAACTCCCGACCGGCGCCTGGGAGGAAGAGGTCCTGCGCGCGTTCCAGACCTGGGCGGTTGCGGCCGACGTCAACGTCGGGGTGGTGGCGGACGGGGGCGAGCCCTTCGGGACCCTGGGGCTGAAGCAGGGCGACCCGCGCTTCGGCGACATCCGCATTGGCGCTATCCCCCTGGGGGACGACGTCCTGGCTGCCGCGGACCCCTACGACCCGTTCATCGCCAACACCTCGGTCGGCGACGTCTTCCTGAACAGCTCCATTCCGTTCAGCGTCGGCGGCCAGAACGGCTCCTACGACCTGTTCTCGGTGCTGCTTCACGAGGCGGGGCACGTGCTCGGCATCGGCCCCAGCAGCGACCCGAATTCACCGATGTTCGAGCAGTACCACAAGGTAACGGGCCTGACCCCGGGGGACGTGGCCGCGCTGCGCGCCCTCTACGGGGCCAGGCCACCCGATCCGTCCGAGGGGGCGACCGCCCTGGACCTGGGCGGCGGCCCGGCCGTGGTCGCGGCTGACATTACCGCACCGCAGGACGCCGACGTGTATCGGCTGACGGTCCCGGACGGGGCGACGGCCCTCGACGTGCGGCTCAAGGCGTCGGGGATCAGCCTGCTGGTGGGACGGCTGACCGTCTACGACGCTTCCGGCCGGGTTGTCGCTTCGGCCTTCGCGACGGACCCCCTGCACAATGACGTCTCCGTTCACCTCGATGGGTTGAAGGCCGGCGACGTCTACTCGGTGAGGGTCGAGGGCGCCGCGGATGACGTCTTCGGAATCGGCACCTACCAACTGGCCATCGATCCGCACTTGCCCCCCGCAGGGGCGTCGGACGGGGGAGCCGGGGCGCCCCACTACACTCCGCCACCGCCTACCGACACCCTGGCCGGGGCCGAATTGCTCGCGACCACCCCCGGCTACGTGGAGCACACCTACTACGAGGCGGTCAACAGCGTCAGCGGCGCTGTCCCCATCCACACGTACCTGGTCCAGTCGCCCGACCTGGCCGGCGGGCTGAGCAACGTCATGACCGTGGAGGTGAATTCCCTGGGGAGTAATGACATCCCTTTGCGGGCGAACATCTATGACGCCCAGGGCAATTGGCTCGATGCCGCGGTGATCGCCGGCGGGGACGGCCACTACGAGATTCAGGTCCCCGGCGTCGCCTCGGCCACGGACTATTACGTCGAGGTCACCGCCGCCGACCCCGTTGGGGTCGATCAGGAAGCCCGTTATGAGGTCGATATTGATTTCGCCCTGGACGCCACGCACCTGCAGACGTTCGTGAACGACACCCTCGGCGAGGACACGGGCGCGGTCGGGCGCGTCCTCCAGGTCGAGGAAGGCCAGCAGTTTCAGTTCGTCCTGTCGGCCAGCGACTGGGGCGCGGCCGTCGCAACCGGCGTGCGGATGACCATCACCGATGCGGCCGGGCGGGACGTGTTCAGCCTGAGCGCGGCATCCGGTGCGACACGGATCGGGACAGTTTTCCTGGCCGCGGGCAGCTACACGGTCACGTTCACCCGGGACGCGCAGCCGGGGGACCCACTCACGCCGGTGCTCTTCGAGCTGAGTGGCCTGAGCCAAAGCGACAACCTCGGCCCGCAGCTTCGGGATACGACCCTGGCCCCGGCGGAGGCGGCGGCGGGGACCATACCGCCGCCCTCGTTCTTCTGGTTGCCCGCCGACCCGACGAACCTTCTCGGCGGTGGGGCGACCTCGCACGGCCTTTCCGCCGCCAAACAGTCCGCCCAGGACAAGAGCACAGGCGCCCTCGACGTGCGCCTTCTGTCCCCCTCGGGTGCCGCACCGGCCGCGCCCCGGTCGGACCTCATCGGCCGGCCTGCCGCCCCGGCCACATCCGCGGGCGAAGCAGTGATCCCGGCGCCGCAAGCCGCCGCTGCCGGGGCAACGTCCCTCGCGGGCTCAACTCAGGCCGAGCCGGCCGAGGTGACCGCTCCCGGCGCGGGTTTGCCGGTCGCCCTCTCGCACGTCGGCGGGATCGGGTCCACCGGTTCCACACCCGCGGAACCTCCGCAGCCCGACATTCTGCTGGTCGCCGGTGGAACTGAGGCGAGTGCGGTGACGGAGGCGCCGTGGGTCGCCACCGAGTTCGTCACCTCCGCGGAGCATCTCCCGGCTTCGGGCGCCGCCTCGATCGAGCAATCTCGTCTGCTTTGGGCGCTGGGGCTGGGGACCGCGATCCTGAGTTCGCTGACGATACCGGCCCGGTGGTGTGTCGCCGTGCTCCCGGGACGAGTCCGACTCCTCATTCGGAAAGGACGGGAGCCTGGCGACGTGGACGGCAAGTCGAGTGCTCGCTAACTCACGCGGTCCCCGGCGTCGAATCCTGCTCGCCGGCCGCCTCGACGTCCAGGAATTCCGCCAGCTTCTTTCGGCACTCCTGAAGGACGCGCTCGACCGTCCGCTTGGAGCGCCCTACCTGTTGGGCAATTTCCGCCACCTCGTGGCCCTCGATGCGCAGGACCAGCATCTGCTTGTGCTGCTCGGGCAGCTGTTCGAGGGCCTCGTCGATGGTCATTTGCAGGATGGCGTAGGCGACCTCGTCCTGCTCCGTGGGGAACTCCGCAGCCAGTTGCTCCAGGCCCTCGCTCCCGGCCGTCAGGCGGACGTCGCGCTTGGCCGCGCGGTGATACGCCCCCTTGGCCCGGATCTTGTTGAGGGCGATAACGAGGAAGAGCTTCCACAATTCTTCGCCAGCGGGCACATCGTAATCGCCGCGGCTGGCACCGCGGAAGAAACTGCCGAAGACCGATTGCACGATGTCCTCGACGTCCAGCCGGCGGCCGAGGTCGGGCGCGACTTTCGACCGGGCGAGGGCACGCAGGCGGTTGGCGTAACGGAGGTAGAGCTGGGTCGCGGCGTCCTCGCTGCCGCCGCGCAGGCGCCGCAGCAGCGAGTGGTCCGAAGGCGGCTCGTCGCCCCGTTCGCCCCGTTCGTGTGGTTGGTCCGTTCGCGCCATGACTGCCCGTGCCGAAAGAGAAAACGCCCTCCCCCAGGGGGATGCCGGCGATTCTACCACCCCGGCGGCCACGCCGATAGCGTCCCGGCGAGGTCGGCCGCAGCGACCTTCCGCAATTCCGATTCCCTTGGCGGACCGTGGCCCGCTTTCTGACTGCTCTTATTGTGCGGCGAGGCGGACAGAGATAAAAGAGGACACGAGATATGGCAGAAAAACCTCCTCAGGCGGCGCGGTGTTTCGCGGGTGCCGGCGCGGCGGGTGGCCCCCCCGACGCCGAGCTGCTGCGCCGGTTCGCGGCCGACCGGGGCGAGGAGGCGTTCGCCCTGCTGGTCAAGAGACACGGGCCGCTTGTGCTGTCGGTGTGCCGGCGCGTGCTGGGGACCGACCAGGACGCCGAGGACGCCTTTCAGGCGACCTTCCTGGTGCTGGCGCGCAAGGCCGCAACGATTCGGGATCCCGGCCTGCTCGGCAACTGGCTGTACGGCGTCGCCTCGCGCATCGCCCGCAAGGCCCGAGCCTCGCAACGGAAACGGCAGGATCGCGAGAAACTGGTGCGAACTCTGCCCTCGCCGCAGGTCCCCCCCGCCGGCGCCGGCGACGACCTGGGGTCGGTGCTCGACGAGGAGCTGCGCCGGCTGCCGGAGAAGTACCGCGCCGCCGTCGGCCTGTGCTACCTGGAGGGAAAGACCAACGCGGAGGCGGCCAGTCTGCTCCGCTGGCCGACTGGGACGCTGAAGGGCCGGCTGGCGCGGGCGCGCGACCTGCTGCGCGGCCGTCTGGTCCGGCGCGGCCTCGGGGCGATCGTCCTCGGTTTGGCCACGTTCCTGGTCGGGTCGGACGCCCGGGCCGCGGCGGCCTCCGATCCGCCCGCGGCGTGTCAGTTCGCCGCTTGCGGCTTCGCAGGAACGATTGCGAAGCCGCAAGCGGCAGTCAGCGATCCTCGCCTGCCTTCAGGTCATCGAGGATGGCTTTCAGCTCGGCGGCGCCCGCGGTGACGACGCGATCTCCCCGCCGTAGGGTCTGAAATCCCTGCCGCTTTTCCTCGGGTGTGAGGCGAGCCCGGACGTGGACCACGTCGCCGCCTCGCCGCACGACGCTGACGCGCCGCTGCTCGTAGAAGAACTGCTTCGCGTCGGGCTGGACAAAGACGAAGGTCTGCCCCCCTTCCTCGACGATCGCGCCGGCGGGCAGGGTCACTTCTCCCGAGGGTGGGGCGAGATCGATGCTGACTGTGACGGCCTGCCCCGCCCGCAACCGGCCCGCCGCATTATCCACAGAACCCGTCACCAGAAGCGTGTGCCGGCTCGGGTCGATGGTCACGGCCACGGTATCAATCGACCCCTCCGCCGCAGGGGCGTCGCGGTCGGCGATGGGGCGAATGGTCCAGCAGCGCTGCTCGGGCTTCAGAGCTTCCAGTACGGGCAAGTCCGCCTCACTAGCCTGCGCCAGCACCTTGAGGCGGTCCAGCTTGGCGATCTGGAAGAGGTTGACCGTCCCATCCACGACGACCTCGCCAAGGCTGACGTTGCGCTCGAGGAGGGTGCCGTCTTCGGGGGCAGTCACCTCCACCCGGCTCCAATCCTTCAGGCGGGCTTTGCGTGCCTTCTCGGTTTCGGGCTTGCGCTCCCGGTCGCCGGCTTCCTTGCGGACGGCCTCGAGCTGCTTCTCCGGAACGCCCCAAATGGTGAGGGTGCGCTCCGCCCGGTTGACGGCGTTGCGGTCGGCCTCGACGGCGCGGCGGGCGGCCATGTAATCGAGGTACGGCAGCGCCCCCTTGTCGTAGGCCGTCTGCGAGGCTTCGAGGATCTTCTGATCGAGCTTCAGTTGCACTAGGGCATCGATCAGGTCGTTCTTTTTGGCGGCGACCTCGCTGCTCTCCAGGACGGCCAGCACTTGCCCCTTGCGCACCTTGTCGCCCGCACGCAGATCGCGACTCCCGTCCTTGCCGTCGGCCTTGCCAACCTCGATGACCTCAGCGGCAGGACAGCGGCAGCGCACGCGGGACAGGTGATCGGGGTCGATGGCCAGTGACCCGGTGAACGACAGGAGCTGCGCTTTCGCCGCCGCCCGCGGCTTGACTTCCGCCACCTGAAGGCCCAATTTCGCCGGCGCTTCCGCCGGCATCCGCACGCCGTCGCCGCTGCCGCGGACCAGGGCCGGCGCCTCCTCGGCCCCCGGCTTCTCCGCCAGCACCGGCTGCACACACACACACGCTCCCAGGCTCAGCGCCCCAAGGACGAGCACCACCACCGCCACTACCTTCGCCTTGCTCAGCATCATGGCTCGCACAACTCCTTCCGCAAGGGCGACGGCTTGCCCCGTCAGGGGCCCGGCCGCCTGTCCTGAGGCGAACACCACCGCGGCCTGGGTCGTCGCATCGACCAGTGCCGCCGGCGCGGCGCTCGGGGCCAAAACCGCAGTCAACCCTGCCGCCGGGAGCGCGAGGCCGCGCCGCGTCAACCGGCCGCGCAGCCGCCGGCGGGCCCACGACAGCCGGGAGCAGACGGTCCCGCGGGCGCAGCCGAGTTGCCGCGCCGCTTCCTCCGTGGTCTTGCTCTCCAGGTAGCAGAGGACCACGGCGGCGCGATATTTCTCGGGCAGGCGGTTGATCTCCTCATCCAGCAGCGACCGCAGGTCGGGGCCGACGTTACTCCCGGCGGGGGGTGGCGCCGGCAGGTCGGCGACGCGCTGTCGCCGTGCCGCCTCGCGGGCCGCCCGGATGCGCACGCGCAGGGCCACGCGGTACGCGACCTTATAGAGCCAGCTTGCCAGCGACTCCCTTTTGCCGATCGAGCCGGCCCGGCGAGCCAGCGCCAGGAAAGTGGCCTGGAAGATGTCTTCAATGTCCTCGGGCTGGCGGAGCAAGCGGCCGCAGACGCCGAGTACCAGGCCGGCATGCCGCCACACCAGCACCTCGAACGCGGCCTCGTCGCGCCGGCTCACGAAACGCTCCAGGAGCTCGGCGTCCGAAACGCTGCTCCCATCGGGTCCGACGGCGCGCCGCAGATGGCGCAAGAACGTGCGTAACGGCTCGCCGGCCATGCCCTGCCTCCAGGAATCCCGCCTCGCTCCTTCAAGATAGAGCCGTCGGGCGGGTTGGCGCTTCGACTTTTTTTGACAACGACCCGCTTGAAGGCCAAGGCCAGTGGACGGTTGTGCGCATCAGCCGGGGCTCGACCTCGAAAGTGGCGCCTGCCGCCTGGCGTGACCGCTTGACGCCCGCCTGAAATCACCGGACAATGCCGAATGAAGTGTGCGGAATGGAGGCAGCAGGGGCCGCAGGAAAATGGATTGCATTGCGCGCGCACACACACACACACACAGAAGTGCTGCCCAAGCACACACGGCGTGAGGGCACGCGCGCTGCGGGATTCGTGGCCTGGTTCAACAGCGCGGCTTGGCAGGCAACAGCTTTCGGGGCCGTGGCGCACCGTGCGACGGTTGAGTCAGGGTTTACCACGGGGGAGCCTGGCCCTGCTGTTGCTCCGACTCAAGCAACCTGTAGCGATTGCGACCTCCGTTGGAACTGCTCCGCGGCTGCGACGTTCGGCAGAACCTATCCGATGGTATTTCCTTGATCGGCGCCCATTCGCTCGATTGAAGGCACGAGGACCGGTCGCCGAATTGGAGGTGTTATGAGCGATGTTCTGGACCGGAAGACACTAAATGCCCTAATGGTGGCGACTCACAAGGCGATCGTGGCGACCTTTGACGAAGGTGATTGGAGGTCGCTGGGCTTCCAGACTGATACGCTCCAGATGATCGAGCAGCATCCTCGCTTGCTGCGAGGCGCGCACTGGAAGAACGAGGACTATCCGGGCCAAGCCATGACCTTCGTGACCAAGATTCTCGACCGAGACCTGGAGAATCTGAACGTCATGCTTGAGAATCCGAAGGTCCGCGCCTGGCTTCGGGCGAACGAGCCGACACTGTACGCGGTGTTCTTCGATGACGAGCCGTCGATGGACGCCGTGCCGCCGGCCGATCACGCGGCCGCCATTCATGCGTTCCTGTGGCGACGTGCGGCGGACGTCGCGCGAACGAAGGGATTCCGAAAGCAGGGCCACGACGACATGCTGGCCATTCTGCGTCAGAAGGGGGAAGAGCAACTCCCCGGCAGGCCGAGAGTCGCTATCCTTCAGTCGCTACCGGATGCAGGGTGCGACCTGCTGATCGAGTGGGGCGCAGGGGCCAAGTACGGTGTTCAGTTGAAGAGCCATCACGACATCGGCAAGCCGGATTTCCCCGGCAAGACCGTCGCGCAGATCCAAGATTCAAGACAGCACGGTCTCAAAGGGCTATATGTGTTGCTGGCCGCCGATATGACAAACCAGTCGCAGGTGCAGAAGGTGCATGCCTTCACCGCGCGTGTGAGCAAGATGAAGGACAAGTACGTCCTAGTCATCTCACCAGAGCAGCTGTGGACCTTGCTCTTCTGCGATGAAGAGGATGAGTTATAGTAGACTGAAGCCTGCCAACTGCTTGCGCCCCGGCCCCGGATGAGTAGCATGTTGAGCAAGAAAAAGGCGTCAGGATCCTTTTCCTCCTGAAAAAGGATCCTGACGCGATCCTGACGCCTTTTCTTGCCCTTTGACGATGCCTCCAAAGCCATGAATCCGCCCCGGCGTGATCGCGTTATCTGTGTCACTCCATTGGCCGTTAATCATCTTGCCCATGCTCGCCTCCATGCCAGCCACTCGGCGCAGCGGACGCGAGGACACGCGAGCGACCAGCGCCCGCTGCACGGAATGGCTTTGTGTGGAAAAGATAGGGTCGCTCGCATGGTCCGACCGTAGATCGGGCCGAATGGATGCGCAACTTCTTTCTCTTCACAGCATCTGGTCGATGGCCCCTCGGACAAGCTTCAGAAAAGTGGTGCCACTTTGCTGCAACAGCAGTTGCGAAGGCGGGAATGGCCAATCCAGGGGCACGTGGAGATTCCCGGTCCCGTCCTCCCAGGGATACTCGCAGTTGTCCGGTCGGCTCCCCCCACGTTTCTCCGCCGGGGCCAACACGTTGATCTCTTGCGACAAATGCTTGGCACGCTTGAGGGCTTCCCGAGCCTGTGGCCTCGTGAAATTGATGAGACTCATGTACCCCTTGAGCACCACGGGAAGCGTCCCAGCCACGTAGCCATGACTCGTCTGCAGGCTCGCGGGATCAGTCCCTTCGCCGCAGAGGTGCGCCTTCACCAGCTTCTCGCACGCCATCTGGAGGAACTGGAGTTTGTGGCACTCGGGGACGGCCAGGGCTTGAATGGCCTCAAAGGTCTTTCTTGAAGTCGGCGTCGGCCTGGCGGGCGTAGCCCTTCGCCCATTCGGCGTTCGTCGCCATCAGCCCCCTCCGTCGAGATCAGATGGCTTCGGGAGTTCCTCGCCGAGGGACCACCCGTCAGGCAGCTTTAATTCCGCCGTCTTGATCTTCTCGAATTCTTCCGGGGTCACTTCGACGATCACCGAAGGAAAGGGGACGCCGCTGCCTGGCACGCGCCCGAAATGGATGGGCATCACGCCCGAGGGCACGGTGTTCTCGTTCACCTCTAGCAGTTTGATCGGCGTGTCCGGCAGTGCCTCGAAGGCCAGAGCTGCCCAAAGCGTAGTAATTCGCGTAATCCCTGGCTCGATCTGGAAATGCCGCCGGGCCAGGTCTCGCGCCGCCTTCGCCTTGTCGTGCAGAACGGCGCGATCCTGGGCGCTGATGTTTCTGTCCAGGCCCCCACAGTTAGGGCATGGATCCCCTGCCTGCCCCGGCGTGAGAGGCGTGCCGCACTTGGCGCAGTTGATAGTGGTCATCCGTCAATACCTCGAACGGGCCCCGCCCAAGTTGTTTCGCATTCGCATCACTCATTCTATGCTACTCAGACCACGCTCGTGGGAGACAAAGGTGACGGTTTACGCAAGTCCTTGTGACAAGAGAAGTTACGTCGAAATGGTCCAGGTCGGGATCATTTCGACGTAACCGCTGTCATAGTAGGGACTTATGTAAACTGTCATTGCGCCAGGAAAGCTCAGGAGAGGGGGATAAGATGTAGTCTTTGAAACCTTTCGTAGCAACCCTGTGGGTAGCCAATCCCACCCGGCAGGGCCTAGCCAGCCACCGGAAGCGAGTCTTGCGTCGGCGGCACCGTAAGGGCGATGACGAAGCGTAGACAGCCAGGGCCGAAGCCGTGCCATTGAGCCTCGAGAGTACTACCCGCTGGAGCCTTCGTTTTTGACACTGCGGGGGCAACATCGGCGCACCGTCACGGTGAGGGGCGTCCGATCCGGCCGGGGTCGAAGAACACGGCAAGAGCCCAGCAGGGTTGCCTGGGAACCTGGGAGGCCCTGTAGACTCCGCCTCGATATCTCCTGGCGTGGGGACTGCCAGACCGCAAAGCCCCCGGCCCCAGGCCGGCGTCGGG
>DATFNV010000698.1:0-27841 GCA_035266225.1 Gemmataceae bacterium | reverse complement strand
CCGTCGTCTTCCGACCCCAGCGCAGGGGGCATGACGCCCTAGCGTCGCTGCTCAGAAAACTGGCAAGGAACCGCGACGAGTGGCGTTTTTTTTCGCGCCGGCCGAATAATGCTATCGAGTCAGGCGCCACTTTTGCTATTCTGGTGACGTACACTACTCTGGGTTCTCCCCTCGGCGGCTGGCAGCGGGACGCCTTGGCCTCGACGGCTCCGACCGGGGGATCGGCTTCACGAGGTCGTTTTGCCGTGGAAATTACAACCGTGCCGCACACGTCCCCCACCCAGGGCACCGACGAGGTGCCGCGCCGCTCCGCCGTGGGCCGTTTCGGGCCGCGCTGGCTCAACCACGTCAAGGCGCTGTTCGGCACCCCGTCGCAGCGCCGCCTCGCCCGGGCCGCCTTGCAGATCGACCGCGTCCGCGACTGGGAGAAGCAGTTCGACCGCCTCTCCGACGCCGAGGCCCGGGAAACCGGCCTGCGGCTGCGCGGCCGGGCGCGCGGCGGCGAGTCGCTGGACCGGTTGCTCCCCGAGGCCTTCGGCCTGGTGTGCGTGGCCGCCACGCGCCTGCTGAAGATGCGGCCGTTCGACGTGCAGCTCGCCGGCGGCTTCGTCATGCACCAGGGGGCGCTGGCCGAGTTGGCCACCGGCGAGGGCAAGACGCTGACCGCCTGCCTGCCGACCTTCCTCAACGGCCTGCCCGGCAAGGGCGTCCACGTCACCACCGTTAACGACTACCTGGCCAACCGCGACGCCGAGTGGATGGGGCCGGTCTATCGTTCGCTCGGCCTCTCGGTCGGCGTCTTGCAGCAGAAGATGGGCGACCAGGACCGGACCAAGGCCTACCGCTCCGACATCACCTACGGCACCGCCGGCGAGTTCGGCTTCGACTTCCTCCGCGACCGGCTGAAGATCGCCGGGCAGCTGGGGCGCGATTCGCCGTTCTGGGCCCCGTGGACGGCCGGCGGCTACGCGCAGCCGATGGACCCCAAGGTACAGCGCGAGCACAACTTCGCCCTGGTGGACGAGGCCGACAACATCTTCATCGACGAGGCCCGCACGCCGCTCATCATCGCCGGCCAGACGCGGCCGGCCACGCCCGAGGAGTCGGTCGTCTACCAGTGGTCCGACCGTCTGGCGCGAGCGATGGAGCGTGACAAGCAGTTCATCTTCGACGAGAAGAAACAGAAGATCGAGTTGACCGACGAGGGGCGCGGCCTGTGTCGCTGGTCGAACCCGCCGACCGGCCAGCACTCGCACGCCATGGACAAGCTGTTCGAGCACGTCGAGCGCGCCTTGCAGGCGCACTACCGCTTCCGCCTCGACCAGCACTACATGATCGACAAGGGCAAGATCGTCATCATCGACGAGTTCACCGGCCGCAAGATGCCCGACCGCCACTGGCGCGAGGGGCTGCACCAGGCGGTCGAGGCCAAGGAGAACGTGCAGATTACCTTCGCCGCCGACCACGCGGCCCAGATTACCTTCCAGAGCTACTTCAAGCTGTACAAGAAGCTGGCCGGCATGACCGGCACCGCCGCCCAGAACTGGTGGGAAATCCGTCGCGTCTACAAGATCTGGGTGGTGGCGGTGCCGACGAACCGCGCGGTCATCCGCGAGCGCTGGCCCGACCGCGTCTTCCCGACGGAAGACTCCAAATTCGACACGATCGTCGAGGAGATCGTGCGGCTGCACGGGCTGGGCCGGCCCATCCTGATCGGCACGCGCTCGGTGGAGAAGTCGGAGAAACTGGCCCAGCGACTGCAGGCGGCGGGGATCGAGCACACGGTGCTGAACGCCAAGTTCCACGAACAGGAAGCGAAGATCATCGAGTACGCTGGCGAGCCAGGCCGGGTGACGATCGCGACGAACATGGCCGGCCGCGGCACCGACATCAAGTTGGGTAAGGGCGTGGCCGCCGCCGGGGGGCTGCACGTCCTGGGCACCGAGCGCCACGAGGCGATCCGCATTGACCGCCAGCTCCTCGGCCGCGCCGGCCGCCAGGGCGACCCGGGGAGTTGCCAGTTCTTCCTGTCGCTGGAAGACGAGCTGCTGGAAGGCCTCGGCCCCGACCGCCAGGAGGACCTGAAACAGGAGGGCGCCCGCGGCGGCAACCTCGACTGGCAGTCGTACCACCGGCTGTTCGTCAAGGCGCAGCGCCGCCTGGAGAAGCGCCACTACCGCCAGCGCGTCGATCTGCTGGTGTACGAGAAGCAGCGGCAGGAGATCCTCAAGGACCTCAATGCCGATCCGTACGTCGATTAGTCATTAGTCATTAGTCATTAGTCATTAGTCATTAGTCCGTAGCGTGATTGCCTCGGGACTAATGACTAATGACTAATGACTAATGACGTTTCTGTAACTTCCGGCGGCGGCCGGCGTCGAAGAAGGTGGACACGACGCCCCGCAGGCCCGGCGATGTCCGGGAGAAATGGCGCCAGGTATAATGAGGGCGTCTTCTCCCCCGGCCCGCGGCGGGGCGAACCGAGCCGGACCCTAGCATGAAAGGTGTGATCGATGGCCAATGTGAACGTGGTCGAACTGACGACGGATAATTGGGACCAGGAAGTCGTCAACAGCGATAAGCCGGTACTCGTCGATTTCTGGGCCCCGTGGTGCGGTCCGTGCCGCGCCCTCGCCCCGACCATCGACAAGGTGGCCACCCAGTTCGTGGGCAAGGTCAAGGTCGGCAAACTCAACGTCGATGACGCTCAGGACATTGCCATCCGCTACGGCATCAACTACATCCCGCAGCTGTTCCTGTTCAACGGCGGCGAGCAGCCGAAGGAACGGCTTACCGCCCGCAGCGAGGGCGACATCGTCAAGGTAGTCAACCGCGTCCTCCAACCGTGACCGTGAGCCGCTCGCGGCTTAGCAGAGCGCCAAGCCGCGAGCGGCCTTGCCCAGCCTCCCGCGCCTACTCCGTCTCAACTCGATGCGGCCGGCGAGTCGATAAAGGAAGGGGCCCCTAGTCAGCCTCCCGAGGACTCCCCGGCATGGACGCCACCCCGCAAGCCTCGCCGCGCCCCGACCCACCTCCTTCGGCGGGCGAACTCGTCGTCGTCAACGGCCGCCTCAGCGGCGCCCGCAAGGCGCTGGGGGCCGCGCTGACACTCTTCGGCCGCGCCGAGGGCTGCGACGTGCGCCTCAACGTCGAGGGCGTTCACCCCGTCCACTGCGCCGTCGTCCCCGGCCCCGGCGGCATGATCGTCCGCAGCCTGCACGGAGCCGTCACCCGCCTGAACGGTCAGCCCATCGCGGAAAGCCCGCTCCGCGACGGCGATATGCTCGCGGTCGGACCCTTCCAGTTCCGTGTTGCCCTCTCCCCCGCGCCCGAGGTCACCGAGCCGCCCGCCCTGGAGAGCGAGCGCGAGGCCCTGCGCACCCTGCTGGAGGCGACCGAGCGCGAGAAGGACGCGCTGCGCATCCAGGCGGCGGCCGTGGCGGCGCAGCAGGCGGCGCTGACCGAGGAGGAGACCCGCCTGCAGCAGCGCCGCGTCGCCCTGGAGCGACAGGAGGGGCAACTCTCCGCCCACCTGGAGGAGCGCCGCCGCAAACTCGTGGAGTTGCAGAACCAGGTGCGCGAGGGGCGCATGGTCCTGCGGAACGAGCGGGCCGAGCAGGAAAAGCGCGTCGCCCAGACGACCGCCGAACTGCAGCGGGCGCGGCGCGAGGCCCAGGCCGGCCAGGAGAAGCTGCAAGCCGGGCGCCGCCAACTGACCGAACTGCACCGGCGCCTCAAGCGCCGCCACGGGCTCCACTGGAGGGATGCCGAGGCGGGCTTGCAGAAGCGCGAGGAGCGGCTGGCGGAGGAGCGGCGCAAGCTGGAGGCGGACCGGGCGGCGCAGCAGGAGGCTCGCCTTCGCTTCAACGGCGAGATCGAGCTGGGACGGCGAAAACTTCAGGACGGCTGGGACGAGCTGCGCCGGCAGCACAAGCAATGGGAGGAGCGGCGCGCCCGCGAGGACGCCGACCTGCAGCGCCGCGCCCGAGAGGTGTCCGACAACGAGAACAACCTGGCCGAGCAGTGGCAGTACTGGGAGGATACGCGGCAGACGCTGGAGGCGGAGGCCGAAGGGTTGGAGACGCGCGTCCGCAACCTTCGCCGCAAGGTCCACGAACAGGAGGCGCAGCGCCGCGTTGCCCTCCTGGCCCCCCCCGCGGCGGCGCCGGCCGAGGCCGCAACGGCGCCGCTGCCGGCCCAGCCCGAGTTGGACGCCGAGGAGCGCGAGCGCCTCACCTCGCTGGAGGGGTTGGCGCAGGAACTCGCCGACCAGCGGATGCACCTGCTCGAACAGTTCACCCGGCTGGCGCGGGCGCAGGAGGAATGGCGTGCCGAGCAGTTGGCGGCGCTCGCCGAGGTGGAGGAGGCCGCCCGGCGATTGCAGGAACGCGAGGGGCAGCTCGAACCGCGCCAGCGGGGGCTGGCCGAGGCCGAGGCCGACCTGACCCGCCGCGCCGCGGAATTGACGCAGGTGCAAACTCAACTCGACGCCTGGCAGGGGCGGCTGACGGCACGGGAGGCCGCCTGGGACGCCGACCGCGAGAGGTTGCTGGCGGGGTTACACAGCCGTGAGGAGGCGGCCCGGCAGCAGGGGGAGGCGCTGGCCGACCTGCGGCGCCGCTGGGTGCAGCGGCGCAAGAAGGACATCGCACTTTTGCGGACCGAGCTGCAGCGCTGCGGCGCCGCCCGCCGGCAGTACGCGGCCATGTGGGAGGTGTGTCTCAACCACGGCTCGTCGCTGGAGCAGCAGCAGCGGGCCCTGGCCGAGCGAACCCTGGCGCTGGAGCAGTACCGGCTGGAAGTGCTCGGCCGGGCGCCCGACTCCGCCGCCGCCGAGAAGCGCCTGGAGCGCTTGCGCCGCCGCTGTGCGGCACCGACGGCCGCCGCCCGCCGCAACCTCGACCGCGAACGGCAGGCCCTCGACGCCGAGCGGAAGCGCTTGCAGGGGGTGGCGCAGCAACTCGACAAGCAGGTCGCTGCGCTGGCCGAGCGCGAGACCGAGCTGTCGCGGCGCCTGGCGGAGTGGGAGCTGGGCAAGGCCGGCGCCGACGCGGCCCGCGCTCAACTCCAGGCGGAGGTGGCGGCGCTCACGGCCCAGCGCGCCCACCAGGAGCGCGAGGTCCACGCGCTGCGCGATGAGGTGGAACGCCTGGCCCGGTTGCTGATCGACGACGGGCCGACGCTGCTGCCCGCCGGCCATGCGGCGTGAAGCGAAGAAACTGCGTGCAACTGCGAGCGCCCGTGGGGTCGCAGGCTCAGGAGTTGTTTCCATACAAGCCCGACGCGCCAGCGAGGGACGAGGAAGGGCCCCCCCTCGCTGGCGCGTCGGGCTTGTATGGAAACCATTTCAAGGCCGCGAGTGGCGCCGCGGCCCTCACTTCGGCAGCGGCACCTGGTCCGCCCCGGCCAGGTAGGCGATCAGGTCGCGCACCTCCACATCGCTCAGCGGCGCCAGCAGCCCCTCCGGCATCATCGACACCGGCGACTTTTTTCGCTCGTCGATGTCGGCCTTCGCCACGCGGATCACCTCGTTCTGCGTTTGCAGCACCAGCGTCTTGGCGTCCTCCTCCTTGACCAGGCCGTTCAGCGTACGGCCGCTCCTGGTCATGATGATCGTGACTTGGTAATCCTGGGCGACGACCGCGTTGGGGTCGAGCAGCTTCGTCAGGACGTACTCCGAGTTGGCGCGCTGCGAGCCGGTGAGGTCGGGTCCGATCTTCGCCCCCTCGCCGAAGAGGGTATGGCAGGTGGCGCAGGTCTTGGCGAAGATCTGCCGGCCGTGAGCGCGGTCGGCCTTCGCCAGCGCACCCGGCGGCACCACCGACTGGTAGCGGTTCATCAGCGCCGACTTGTCCTGCGGCTTGCGCACGGCGCCCCACACCTTCGTCAACTTCTCTGTGAGCGCCTTGTCGTTGAGGGCCAGGAGCTGCCGCGCAGTGAACGCCGACAAGTCGCGCCGGTCCACCTTCCCCTGCTCCATCGCGTCGAGCAGGGCCATCGCGAAAGCCGGGCGCGAGGCCAGCGTGGCGACGGCGTCGGCCTTCTCCGCGTCGGTGAACGTGGCGTAATGCTTCAGGATCAGTGCCGGGACCGTGGCGTCATTGAAGGCGGCGAGCGCCCGCAGGGCCGGCCCGCGCAGGATCTTGTCGCCGAGCAGGTCGCGCAGCAGCGGCAGGTCGGCGGCCTTCGCCTCGACCAGCGTTTGCAAGGCCGTCCGCCGTGCCGCCTCCTCGGCCTTGGCGTCGCCGATGGTCTTCCGCAGCGCCGCTACCGCGTCCTTGTCGCCGAACATTACCGATAGCAGCAGCGCCTTTTCGCGGACTTCGGGACTTTTGCTCTCCGCGAGGGCCTTGAACATGGCCGCCCAATCCTTGGGCATGGGGAGTTCCGTCCGCCCTTGCAGCGCCTCGTACATTCCGCGGAAGATGTCTCGCTGCACCTCGACCTCGGAGCCAGCCAGCAAGCCCTGGAGTTCGTTCGCGGACGCATAGCCGAGACGGTAGAGTTCGCAGGCTCGCAGCAGTCCTACGAGCCCTTCGATCTGCTTGCTTCCCATCTCGGTGAGGCGGCGAGCAATGTACTGCCGCACGATCGGGAGTCGGGACCTGACTAGCAAACCCCAGGCCGCGCCGACTTCGGGATCGGCTGATACCGCCGGCTCGACCCCATACCAGACCATGAGTGGGATGTTCGCGTCGGCGGCGTCCTCGACGTGCGCCGCCAGCGCGGTGGCAATCCCCTCCCGCTGCTGCAGCGGCAGCCGCTGCAGCGCCGACGCGAGCGCCAGTCGCACCGCCACCGATTTGTCCCCTTTCGCCATCTTCGCGAACTTCTTCACTGCGGCGTCCGGCGCCTTGCCGTCATCGACCAACAGCCGCACCGTCCAGCCGCGCACGTCCTCCTGGGAATGATCGAGCAGGCCGAGCAGGTCTTTCTCGCCGAGTCCGCCGACCGCGTACAGCGCCCACAGCGCGCGCAGCTTGCGCGGCGCGTCCTTCTCCTCTTGCAGCATCTTGTGCAGGGCCGGCTTGACCGCCGCGCCGAGCTTCCCGTCGCGGGCGCGCTCCTGAAGGATGCGGCGGGCGTGGCGGACGTGCCACTCGTCCTTGTGCCGCTGCAGCTTGACCAGTTCCTCGTCGCTCAGCTTCGCCAGGTCGGTCGTGACCAGGGCGGGGTCGCCGTAGGTCACCTTGAAGACGCGGCCCCAAGGCTGCGTCTTGTCGTTGTTGTGGCACTCGCCGGTGTCGTGCCAGTCGCCGACGAAGACGCCGCCGTCGGCCGCCGGTTGCAGCACCAGGCCGCGGAAGTTTTCGTCGTGGGCCATCAGGAAGTCCTTGCCGTGGCGGGCGACGTAGCCGGAGCCCTTCCGCTCGAAGAAATCCTGGTTGATGCGGCTGCCGTGGATGTTGCACGTAAAGAGATGGCCGCGGTAGTCATCGGGCCAGTTGTCGCCGAGGTAGATCAGCGCCCCGGCGTGGGCGTGACCGCCGCCCATCTCGTCGTGGGCGCCGATGCCGCCGCGCGACTTGGTCCAGTCGCCGCCGGCCCAGTGGATGTGGTCGGCGCAGGTCGGCATCAGGCCGTAGACGTGCGGGTTGAGGTCCTGGCCGTACATGCGCTTGAAGTGCGCCCCCGGCACCACGTGGAAGACGTGCTCGATGACGCAATTGGTGATGAAGGCCTCGCCGCGGTCGTCGAAGTCGAGGCCCCACGGGTTGGTGGTGCCCCAGGCGAACGCCTCGAACTTGTCGCGCGTCGGGTGGTAGCGCCAGACGCCGCAGTTGAGCGGCAGCCGCTGCTCGTCGGGGGTGCCGGGCTTGCCGACCTTGGACGTGGCCAGGATGCCGTTGCAGCCGTAGAGCCAGCCGTCCGGCGCCCACGTCAGGCTGTTGAAGACGTTGTGCTTCGCCTGGAGGCTCCAGCCGTCGAGGACGACGCGCGGCGGGCCGGCCGGGGTGTCGGCGCCCGCCTTGATCGGGATGAACAACAGGTTCGGCGAGGCGCACAGCCAGACGCCGCCGAAGCCCAGGGCGATGCCCGAAAGGTTGGTGCCGTTGTCGAGGAAGACCTTGCCCTCGTATTTGCCCTTGCCCTTGTCCTCGAAGATGAGGATACGGTCCTTGCCCGGCCGGCCGTCGCTGATCCAGTTGGGGTAGGAGTGCGACTCGACCACCCAGAGGCGGCCGCGGTCGTCGGTCGTCATGGCGATGGGCTTGACCAGTTGCGGTTCGCCGGCGACGAGGGCGGCGCGGAAACCCTCGGGTAGCTTCATGCGCTCGGCGGCGCGCTCGGGAGGGACGGGCGCGTCGGCGGCGCCGGCCGTTAGCACGAGGAGGGAAAGGAGGGGCAGGACGGCGAGGAGGGATCGCGGCATCGGGAAGGCTCTCCGGTGGCGGGCGGGCGGGAGATGGTAGTATCGCCGACCGGACCGGCGGAGGCAACGGGACGTCGGGACGACGGCCTCGTGGATGTTTCCGACATGGCACGTCTCTCGTGGGGCAAGCCGGCCGATGGCGATTCTATCATTCCTCAGCGCCCGCCCCTCGGGCCGTCCCCGGGATCGTGTTCTATAGTTGGGGCGAGTCGCATTCCCGACGGCGGATGCGCGCCGGAAGCGCCCCCCCGTCCGTCCTATCCTTCGTCTGAGCAGGTGCCGCCGTGTCCGCAACCGCCGTCGCGGAATTCGAGGGCGTCAGCAAGGTCTACCGCGTCGGCCTGCTGCGCCGCAGCCCGGTGCAGGCCGTCGCCGACGTGACGTTTCGCGTCGAGGCCGGCGAGGTCTTCGGCCTGCTCGGCCCCAACCGGGCCGGCAAGACCACCCTCGTCAAGTTGCTCCTCGCCCTGTGCCGGCCGACCGCCGGCCGCGTCACGCGCCTCGGCCGGCCGGCCGACGACGCCGCCACCCTGGCCCGCGTCGGCTACGTCCACGAGAACCCGGCCTTCCCGCGCTACTGGGACGCGGCCGGGCTGCTCGAATACTACGGCGCCATGACGCTCCTCGACGAGCCGACGGTGCGCCGCCGGGCGGGCGAATTGCTGCAGCGCGTCGGCCTCTCTGATAGGTGCCGCGAGCCGATCAACGGCTTCAGCAAGGGCATGGTGCAGCGCCTGGCGCTGGCGCAGGCGCTGCTCAACGACCCCGACTTGCTGGTGCTGGACGAGCCGGCGGAGGGGCTGGACCTGCTCGGCCGCCGCCTGGTCCACGAGGTCATCGGCGAGCGGCGGAAGCAGGGACGGACCGTGATCCTGGTGTCGCACGCCCTGTCCGACGTGGCGGCGCTGTGCGACCGCGTGGCGGTGCTGGTCGGCGGGCGGCTCAACTTCCTCGGACCTCTGGCGTCGTTGACGGCGGGCGCCAGGCCGCTGGAGCAGGCGGTGCAAGAGCTTTACGCGGGGGCGGTGGCATGAACCTGAGTGCGGCGATCTACGCGATCCGTTGGCTGGTGCGCGACACCTTCCGCCAGGCGCGGGCCTCGGGCATTACCTGGGTGATGCTCGCCGTCAGCGGCGTGTGCATCCTCTTCTGCCTCAGCGTCAGCGTCCACGGCCAGTTGTCGCTGGAGCACGGCGACGGGCCGGCGGAGTTCCTGCCGGCCAACGACCCACAGGCCGACCCGGAGAAGGCGGCCCGGGCGGGGGTCGATGTGGCCGGCGCCGAGATGACGATGGCCTTCGGGGCGGTGCGGCTGCCGCTGGCGCGCGACGGCCGCGATGGCGTGCGCTTCATCCAGCTGGTCCTCGCCGCCGGCGTCGCCGACGCCTTGGGCGTGCTGCTGGCCCTGATCTGGACGGCCGGCTTCCTGCCGACCTTCCTCGAGCCGGGGGCCGCCTCGGTGCTGCTCGCCAAGCCGGCCCCGCGCTGGAGCCTGCTGGCGGGCAAGTATCTCGGCGTGCTGGCCTTCGTCGGCTGCCAGGCGCTGGTCTTCGTGGGCGGGACGTGGGCGGCGCTGGGGCTGCGCACCGGCGTCTGGGACATGGCCTACCTGTTGTGCGTGCCGCTGCTGCTGCTGCACTTCGCCGTCTTCTTCAGCTTCTCGGCCCTGCTGGCGGTCTGCACGCGCAGCACCGTGGTCTGCGTCATCGGCTCGTTGTTGTTCTGGCTGGTATGCTGGGGCATGAATTACGGCCGGCACCTCGTCGCCGCCGTGCCCGACGTGCAGCAGGTGCCGGGGTCGCTGACGTGGCTGGTCGAGGGCGGCTACTGGGTGCTGCCGAAGCCGGCCGACCTCGGCCTGATCCTCTTCGACGCCCTCGACGCCGGCCACCACTTCGGCAAGGGGGTGGCCCTGCAAAACGTCCAGGCCCGTGGCGACTTCCACCCGGAATTGTCGATCCTGTCGTCGCTGGTGTTCACCGTCGCCATGCTCTACGTCGCCGGGCGGCAATTCGTCACGACCGATTACTGACGCGGAATTCCGGCCGGCCCTCGTTCCACGCGGGAATCCGTGAGCTATAGTGTCAAAGAATGGCCCCGCGTCCCGGGCCCCGTTTCCCGTCCTCCTCGCCGGTGCCGAGCCGGCGCGAGTCTCCCCCTCAATAACGCTGCCTCGTCAACCGACCGCACCTGTCGTGCGCCTCGCTCGCGCCGGCGGTCGCTGTCCCACGGAGAAGGATCCATGCCAGCACCGCGTACCCCAAAGCGCCGGGGCGGAACGGCCTCGGTGGAACTGCTCATCACCATGCCCATCTTCTTCGTCCTGATCGTCGGGACCTGGGAGGTGGGCCGCCTGGTCGAGTTGCAACAGCTGGTCAACTCCGCGGCCCGCGAGGGCGGCCGACAGGCCTCGAGCGGCAAGTACACCACGACCCAGGTGCAGGGGGTGGTGACAACCTACCTCAGCAACGCCGGCCTGCCGATCACCGACAGCAACGGCAATCCCAACGTGACCGTGACCGCCGTGGACGTGACCGCGGGGAACATCCCCCTGAACCCGTCCTCCTACAACGGCAACGTCCTCCCGCAGATGGACCACGTCCGCGTCACCGTCGCCTACCCGATGGACAACGCCCGCTACCTCACCTCGGGGGGCTTCACCACCAAGAACTACGGCTTCGTCGGCTTCGGGACGTTCGTGCCGGCCGGCAGCCTGATCAACGCCAGCGCCGACTGGTACGTCATGTCGGACGTACCGATCACCGTGCCCACGACCATCCCGGCGGCGCCGCTGCAATAACAGGAGGTTTCCCCATGATCGTCAAACGTCAGGGCGGACCGTCGCGGCCGGCGGTCACGATCGTCGAGACGGCGATGGTCCTGTCGGTGGCGCTGTTCCTGCTGTTCAACGTCTACGAGTGGGGCCGCTACATCATGATGCAGCAGCTGGTGGAGAACTCGGCCCGCGAGGGCGCCCGCTTCGCCATCGCCAACACGGCCACCGGAACCACCGCCCAGGTGCAGGCCCAGGCGACTACCTACCTGTGCGGGCTCGACGGCCAACTCCAGAACTTCCAGGTGTCGGTCAGCGGCGTCGCCCTGCAAAACGGCCCCGTGTACACGCAGGGGCAAACCTTCACCGACTGGACCCAGGCGTCGCCGACCGACGGCATCGTCGTCACCGTCTCGGGGACTTATACGCCCGACCTGCCGACGCTCCTGTTCCTGCCCGCTATGCTGCTCCCCGAGTACCAGAACCAGTCGAACTCCGTCACCATGCAATCGACGTCGGTCATGTACAGCGAAGGCAACTGACGACCGCCGGCGAGCGGCCTCCCCCGCCGCCCGGCCCCGAACCACCCCGTCGGACGCGAACAGAGAGGAGAATTGCGATGATATACCGTGCGAAACGACAGCCGCGGGCGGGAACCATCCTGCCACTGGTGGCGGTCTGTCTGATCACCCTGCTGGGGTTCGTGGCCCTGGCGATCGACATCGGCGTGATGCAGGTGGCCCGGACGCAGTGCCAGAACGCCGCGGACACGGCGGCCATCGCCGGCGCGCGCTCGCTGACCGGCGACTCGACATCCAACTACAACTACGCCGGCGCCCTGCCGGCGGCGCAATCGGCGGCCGACGGCAATTCGGTCCTCGGCCAGGCCCTCGCCGGCAGCCAGGCGCAGATCGCCATCGGCAAGTACCGCTACGACTCGACGCAAAACCAGTTCATCATCGACTTCGACCCGAACAACAACTATCCCCAGGACGCCTGGTCGCTGGTGCAGTCCACGGTGACGGCGAGCCACACCTCGTACTTCGCCCCCATCCTCGGCATGCGCCTGGGCGGCGGCACCGACCCCGGGGCGGCCGGGCTGTCGTCGCTCAACGTCAGCGCGACCTCCACGGCGGCGCACCGGCCGGTGGACGTGGCCATCATCATCGATTTCTCCGGCTCCATGCGCCTGGGCAGCCTCCTTGGGGCGCCGGTCGATAACGCCACCGGCATCGTCCCTCGCACCCAGTCGATGAACCCCGAAACGGTCGTCCCGACCTGGGGACAGTACGCCAGCGCCCAGTCGAACAACAACGTCCAGTGGCGCGGCTGGAGCGGCACGAGCGTCCCCACCCTGACGGCGCCGACCGGGGAACTGATCGACCAGTGCAACATCACCACGGCGACCGGAGGCGGCCCGGCGATCGTCAACGACTTCTTCCAGGACACGACGGCCTTCGGGGCGACCACGCCGGCGTTCTCCTCGGTCGCCAATGCCAGCGGCGACATGCCGCTGTACAAGGGCGGCGGCACGGCCTACGCCTACAACCTCAACGAGGTCCTCAGCCGCTCCGGCGGGTCGAGCAGCACGACGCCCTCCTCCGCGGCGCCGTTCATCGACAACACCAGTTCCGGCAGCACCACCGCTGGCTACGCGGCCACGTTCAAGGGCTACACCCTCGGCCCGAGCTACTGGGGCAAGACGTTCTTCATTTGGCCACCCGACCCGCGCGGCCCCAGCGCCCCGGCGAACACGCAGAACAACGGCGCCAAGGATTGGCGACAGCGCTTCTTCCAGATGATCTACCTCGGCACGCGCACCACCAGCTCCAGCTCCACGACCGGCGGCAGCGGCGGTGGCGGTGGCGGCGGCGGTGGCGGTGGCGGCGGTGGTGGCGGCGGTGGCGGCGGCGGTGGCGGCGGCGGCTCTCCGCCTCCCCTCCCCCCCCACCGCCCCCGCCTCTGTCGATCCGCGACGGCCGGGCGTTCTACAACCTCAACGGCCTGGCCGTGCTGGCGGCGGCCTCGGCCCCGAATGCCGCCCCCGTGGTGGGGACGGTGGCGCCCCTGCAAAACAACAGCATGATGTGGAACGGCAAGAATAACCTGACCGCCACCGGGTCCGGCAACGGCACCTTCAAGACCCCCGGGACCGTCACGTCGTTCGAGTTCGACACATCATCGAGCAGCAAGACCAACCCCGACGGCAGTGTCACGACGACCACGACGAAGAGCTACGTCGATACCACCTACCGCATCAACTACGACGCCATCGTCTACTGGCTGCAAAACAGCGGGCCGAACCCGTTCCCGGCCCAGCTGCGGGCCGGCGGCATCCTGTATTATTCGAGTATCCCCAGCTCGATCAACTCGTCCGTCCACCCCGCCATCCCCGGCTCGACCACCCCGACGTACCCGCTGCCGACCGGCACGCAGGCGCAAAAGGACCTGCGCTTCTGGAAGGAGTACATCGACGAGATGCTGGGCGTCCAGCAGAGCGGTTACGGGAGCACCACCAACGGCGGCACGACTGTGAAGTACGCCACCTACGCCTACAAGGGCAACATGACCGGCTACGTCGATCAGTTCGGCTGGAATTCCGGGGCGTCGCCGACCGGCGTCTGGCCCTCGACGGCGGGGCTAAGTACCTACATCAACGCCGTGGGGACGGGCAACGCGACGGTGCAGGCGCTGCTCAACGACAGCCGCTACCTGGACTACCGCGACAACCCGAAGCGGCCATCGACCCAGTTCTGGTTCGGGCCGATGACGATGGTGGACTTCATCAGCAATATGAACATGGCGCGCTACTGGATGCCGGGCACGGCCCACGAGGCGCCGACCTGGCAGTGCAAGGCCGGCGTGCAGGCGGCCATCGACGACATCAAGATCAACCACCCCAACGACCTGATTTCGCTGATCTCGTTCAGCACGCCGGTCGGCTACACGCCCACGCTGCCCGGCGTCCTCCAGGCCGGGGCCTACAACGCCGTCCGCTCGCCGCTGGGGCAGAACTACAACCAGATCATCAACTCGCTCTATTTCGCGCCGGAAATGTTCGCGAACCCCGCCAGCCCCGTCGAGATGTCGCCCTACGACACGACCATCACGGACGTGCCGCGGGCGTACGGGGGAACCTGCTCGGCGATGGGGTTCATGCTGGCCTACAACCAGTTCAGCAAGTGTACGTCCGACGCCACGCTGCGGACCTTCGCCACCTCCCCGGCGCCGTACGGCCAGGCCGGCGGACTGGGGCGGAAGGGGGCGCAGAAGTTGGTCGTTTTCGAGACCGACGGCGTCTGCAGCGCCACGGCGTACCAGCCGGGCAGCATGGCCTCGGTCTTCACCAACGGGGGCCCGTACAATTCGTACTACAACGTGCGCTACGACGCGCCCGGTTCGGTCAAGAACGAATACCCGCCTTACCTCTCCGGCGACACGACCAACGCCCCCCTGGAGGCCATCGAGGTAGCGACGCGGCTCTGCTCGCCGGACACGAGCACCTCCGCCCCCGGCTTCTCCACGGCGCGCAAGCCGGTGCGCATCTACAGCCTGGCCTTCGGCAGCCTGTTCAACACGCCGTATTCCGGCAACGCCCAGACGGCGCTGAACCTGCTGCAACAGATCCAGTACGTCGGCGGCACCCAGGCCAGCCCGAGCACGCCGCTGCCGACGACGCAGGTCATCAACGCCGGGACCAGCGCGGCGCGCATCAGCGCACTGCAGCAGGCGTTCAGCAACATCATGCAGGACGGCTACTCGGTCACGCTGATCCACTGAGGATCAGGAGGGGAATGAGAACGGCGGGCGGCGTGGCAAAGGTCCGACGCCGCCCGCCGTTCGTTTCCTTGTGGCGGGCCACTCAAGGGACGTTCGCCCCCCCGGCCAGCAATCGGAATGTCCATCCCAGGGCACGGTCGATCTGCTGCATCTGAGCGGCACTCAAGCGACCGACCGGCGGATCCGGGAAGCGGGAGTGATCGAGGGCTCGAACCTGAAAGGTCAGGAAGACTGTCTCCTGGGGCAGGTTCGCCTCGCCGGCCGGGACGCGGACGTTGGAGAAGTGATCGAGGCGAACCTGGCTCCCCCGCGTCCCGGGGACGACGGCCACGACCAGGGGGAGGGTATTGATCTCGTCTCGCGACACGATGACGACGGGGCGCCTCCCGGCCTGTTCCCGCCCCACGGCCGGGTCGAGGCTGACGAAGTAGACTTCGCCGCGCTGAATGGCCATTAATAGTCCTTCAGGCCGTCCATGTCGGTACAGGCGAATTCTTTATTGATCGCCTCCACCTCGCGGCGGAGGAACGGGTCACGCCCCATCAATTCCGCGGCGACCTTCAGGGACTCGGCGTCGTCGTAGCTCCACTTCAGGGCACGGCCCGCGAGGATCAGCGCGTACTGATCGAGGAGCTGCGCCTCCCCCGGGGGGAGAAGGCGAAGCAGCTTCAGGAACCCCTGGTCCGCCGACAAATCGACCTTCGGGGGCGGTGGCTCTCCCTCGGCGTAGAAGCCCGTCTCCGACCGTGAAATGAGGAGATCGACGAAGACCTCTAGCTCCTCCAGGGCGGCAGGCGGAAGGCTTCGCACCTTGTCGAGGAGCCGTTGTTCGACGGCCGTGCTCGTCCCGGTGCCGTTGGCAATGACCTCCGACATGGTAACCCTCTCCCTCCGGTGAGTATCCGCTCAAAGAAACGATTCCTGAGTGCTCAATGTACCCCACCACACTGCGCGCGCCAGCGCAGCCAGTGGTCGGCCAGCACCAGCGCCACCATCGCCTCGCCCATCGGCACGAAGCGCGGCAGCAAGCAGGGGTCGTGCCGGCCGCGCGTGCTGATCTCGGTCGGCTCGCCGCTCCGCGTCACCGTGCGCTGCGGCCGCGACAGGCTGCTCGTCGGCTTGACCGCCACGCGGCAGACAATCGGCTCGCCGCTGGAGATGCCGCCCAGCATGCCCCCGTGACGGTTCGTCTCCGTGCCGATGCGGCCTTCCTTGCGCACGAACAGGTCGTTGTTCGCGCTGCCCCGCGCCGTCGCCACGGCGAAGCCGGCGCCGTACTCGAAGGCGGTCACCGCCGGCAGCGACAGCAGCGCCTTGGCCAGGTCGGCCTTGAGCTTGTCGAAGACCGGCTCGCCCCACCCCGGCGGCACGCCCACCGCGATCAGTTCGCTCACCCCGCCGATCGAGTCCTGGTCCTTGCGCACCTCGTCGATCAGGGCGATCATCTTCGCGGCGGCGGCCGGGTCGGGACAGCGCACCGGCGTCGCCTCGACCTGGTCGAGCGTCACCGCCGTCGGGTCCGGGACGTTCGCGAGCACGGAGCCGACCTGCTTGACGTAGCCGATGATTCGCACCCCTAGCTGGGCGAGCAGTTTCTTGGCAACGGCCCCGGCCGCGACGCGGCAGACCGTTTCGCGCGCCGAGGAGCGGCCGCCGCCACGGTAGTCGCGGAAGCCGTACCTGGCGTCGAAGGTGAAGTCGGCGTGGCCGGGACGGTACTTGTCCTTGATGTCGCCGTAGTCCTGACTGTGCTGGTCGGTGTTGCGGAAGAGGATGGCGATGGGGGTGCCGTCGGTCCGGCCCTCGAAGACGCCGGAGAGTATTTCCGGGGCGTCCTCTTCCTTGCGCTGCGTGACGATTTTCGACTGCCCCGGGCGACGGCGGCGCAGGTCGGGCAGGAGGTCGGCTTCGCCGAGCGGCAGGCCGGGTGGACAGCCGTCGATGATGACGACGTAGCCGGGGCCGTGGCTGACGCCGGCGGTGGTGATGCGGAACAGTTCGCCGAAGGAGTTGCCTGGCATGAGGGTCATTATAACCCCGCCGGCGGGGCGGCGCGAACGCTAAGAAACTGTATCAACAACCCTCTTGCCGCTTGCGGCTTCGCAGGAAAGATTGCTAAGCCGCAAGCGGCATTGACACCGACTTCGCTCCTCTCATAAACTTCCCGGCCGAGGAGAGCATTTCGACCCAGGGAGGGAGACCCATGCACGTCGAGCAGCGCCACGTCACGACCGTCAACCTGCAGGACGGTCAGCCCCGCGATTTCCTCGTCTTCCGCGACCCGCGCGGCTGCAAGGTCAGCTGCGTCACGGGCGACGAGGTCCTCAACGTCCTGCTGTCGTACCCGGATTTCCAGCGCCTGTGCCAGACCGTCGTGCAGCCCAACGGCGGCGACCCTCGTTCCGCGGCGTCCGAGGCCGTCGCCGTGGCGCCCCCAGCGCTGCCGACGGCGAGCAGCATCCGCGTGGAACGGCGGCAGGTGACGACGGTGGCGCTGCACCCGTCGCGGTCGCGCGAGTTCTCCCTGAGCAAGGACGAGCGCGGCTACAAGCTGGTCAGTGTGTCGAAGGAGGAAGTGGTGACCGTCCTGCTGTCGCCGAACGACTTCCGGAAGCTGTGGCAGCAGGTGGCCAGGTGGGAGTGGCGCGACGTGCGCAAGGACCTCTCGACGGCGATCACGGCGACGCCGCCCGCCCTCGCCCCGGCGGAGAGGTGCGAGGTGGCCGTGCCGGTGGCGCCGGCGGTCGCGGCCGCTGCTACTTACCCGTGGGGCAGCATCGATTGGCTCTGCTTCAATTGAGCGGCGTCGCTCATCCCCGTCCAAGCACGCCCGGAGGGAGCCTCATGGTGGCCGATCTTCCCTGTCCCGAGGTGGGCGACTGGCAGCGTTACCTGTACAGCGCGGCTCCGGAAGCGGAGTGGATGCGCTTCGCCGAGCACGCGGCCGAATGCCAGCGCTGCCAGATGATCCTCAACACGCTGAGGATCGCGAGTCCAGCGCCGGAGGAGCCGTCGCCGCCGGTGCGGCAGGTCGCCTCCCCACCCGCGCCGCGCGGTCGAGTTCGGCGCCGGCGGCCGTTGCTGGTCGGCACCCTGGCCTTGCTCATCGGGGTCGGGGTGGTCGTGTTCCTGGGGTATTCCAGATGGTTGCCGAAGGCCTGCGGCCCGACGAGACCGCCGAAAGCCGTTGCAGTCGCGGAGCCGGAAACGACACACGCCGACGCGAAAGCCGAGGACCGACGCAGGGCGGAGGAAGCGATGAGAGCCGCGCCGGTCGCGTCGGTAGCGACCTCGCATCAATCGCCCCCCGCGGAAAAGGCAGTAGAAGCGGGCGTCATTGCCCCGCCCGCGAAGATACATGCGCCACCCGTCAAGATAACTCTCCCGGCGCTATCAAAGGAACGCGAAGAGCCGATCGCATTGCCCTCCCTTGTTCCCGTGCCGCCCATTTCAGAAGATGCCTCCACCACCGGGGCACCCCAGGCGGATCGCTCCACCTTGCCTCCCCTGCCGGCGCCCCCGCCGCTGCTCGCCAGTATTGAGGTGCCTCCGCCTCCGCCGCCACCACCTGTCCTGGAACCCGTCGCGGCGGGAACCACAGCCGTGTGGACCCCCGAATTGGTCAGGGTGGGTGCGTCCAACCGGGAAGTCCTGCCGCCCCCGGAGGTCGATGCCCCCCAGCCGACGAAGGAACCGGTCGCCGTGCTCGGCGAGGCGCGGCTGCGGCACTGGGAGGACTTGACCTGCGTCGCCTACAGCGCCGACGGCAAGACCCTGGCCGGCGGCGGCGGGTCGCGCGGCCTGGCGGTCGTGCGCCTCTGGGACACGACGACGGTGAGTGAGCGCGAAGTGCTGCGCGTCGAAACGGCGTCCGAAGACGGCCAGTATTCTGGTATCGTCGCAGCGCTGGCGTATGCGCCGGATGGCAAGCGCCTGGCAGCGCGCTGTGACAACGGCACGGTCTGCCTGTGGAACATCGGCAAGGACGGCGCGAAGCTATGGGCCAAGCTGGAAGGCGACTCGCCTGGCGCCGTCGCGTTCAGCGGCGACGGCAACACGCTGGCGGTCGGCTGCGAGACCGGCCGCGTGCAGCTGTGGGACCTCGACCGGCGACGGCCGAGCGTCAGAGACGTGCTCAAGGGGCTCGAAAAGACGGTCGGCGACGTGGCCTATTCCCCGGACGGCAAGACGTTGGCCGCCATCAGCGATCAGGGCACCTTCCGCTTGTGGTCGGTCGATGGGGCCGAGCCGATCGCCGTGTCCTCCGGGGCGGTCTCTGCGGCGTCGTCCGCGGATTCTTGCCGCTCGAAAAGGACGGGACCTCGGGAGTGCCCGAAGGTCGGCGGCGACGGGCACATCGCCTTCGCGCCCGACGGCAAGGCGCTGGCCACGCTTCACGAGGGCAGACTCTCACTCTGGAAGCGAACCGCTGGGGACGTGAAGTTGGTGGTGGAATGGCCGAGGGAATGGGGAGAGTTGAAGTCGTTCACATTCATGCCGAAGGGGACAATCTGGGGCTCCGATGGGATGATCCGTAACTGGGACCTGAATGCGAAGGGCGAGGTTACGGGTTATGACGCGATAAGGGAAGGCTACCCCGAACGGCCTGTTGCTTTCGACCCGAAGGGAAAGTCTCTGGCCGTCGTGTACCTCGACGAGCAAAGGATCGGCCTCCGCCCGAGCAATTCCCTGAGTGGCTGCGAGTCCCCGCTGGCCGGTCACGCGAAGGGAGTGTCCTGCGGCGCCTTTCTGCCGGGCGACAAATGCGTCGTCACCGTCGGCCAGGACAAATCCTTCCTCCTCTGGAACCTCGCCGACCAGAAGCCGAAGGAGTTTGACCGCGGGAGGTCCGGTGACGCGCGATGGGTCGTCCCTTCCCCGGACGGGAACTCGTTGGCCTTTCTCGACACGGACACGGGGGTGCGCGTCCGAGCCCTGTCGAATCCCGATGCGGAGACTCCCTTGATCCCCTTCGAGGACACGGTCAAGGATCGTCCGGGTCGCCGGTCGGTCGTCTTCGCCGACGACGGGGAGTCGCTCGCCGTCGGCAACTTCGACGGCACGATTCACGTCTGGGCTCCGGGCTGGGGGACGGCGAAGAAGCGCTGTGTCCTGAAGGGGCACAAGGTCGCGGTCAGTGCGATGGCCTATCGGACACAGGGCAAGTTGCTGGTGTCCGGCGACGAGCAAGGCTACGTGTACGTTTGGAACCTCTCCGGGGTGAAGGCGCCGACGATTATCACCACGCGGAGGGCGGGTACGGGGCGCGTGGCGTGGGTGGAGGCCCTCAAGGCCGACTGCCGCGTGGCGACCGTCGAGGCCGACCACGTGCGCGTCTGGCAGATGAGCTACGCCGTTGGCGAACTGAAGCCGGTCCGCGAGGCGGTCCTCCAGGGCAAGAAGGAGGGCGGCCCCGTCGTGTTCTCCGCCGACGGTGAGCTGGCGGCTGCGGTCGAAACCGGCGACCAGGTCGCCCTGTGGAGCACCGTCAGTGGCAAACGCCTGGCGACCTGGCACTTCTCGGGCACTGTCCACGACGTGACCTTCAGCCCCGGTGGACAGTACCTGCTGACGTCGAACGCCAACGGCACCGCGTCGCTGTTCCGCTTGCACCCGCCGCCCGAGGCGGCCCAAGCGGTCAGCCGGCGGGAGCCCTGAGGTCGGCAACCGGATTGTGAATCGGAAACACCTGATGTAAACCGTGTTAACGCCGGTTAACAGAACGCCTTCGCCAGGCCCGCGCCGCATTCGTCGGGCGACGGATGCGGCGCGGACCCAAGTGTCAGCCCCGGTTCAGGTTACGCTTCGTCCCCCTCTCGCGCCCTCCAGGCCGACCTCATCATTTGGAAAAGACGGCATCGCGATTGCACTTCATCGCTCCACCAAGGATCAGACTCACCGGTGAGCGGACCTCCTCGCGGGGAGACTCCGCACTCGCCGCGGACCCACGTCCTTTCAACTGGGGTGTCCTCATGCTCGGTGCTGTCAACGCCGTGGACTCGCAGAACCTCCTCGCGCTGAATGCCGCCAACCTGGCCAAGCTGCAAACGCTCTCCGCCATCTCGGACAGCGCCGCCGGAGCGGTGGGCGCAGGGAGCCCAGTCGGCCAAGCCGGTACGGACCTGTACATTCCGTCCTTGTCCCCCGCCGCAATCGCCTCCACGTACAACCGCTTCGGCCAGTTGGACGGGCTTTCCGCCAACGGGGCCACGCTGCCGGGGTTGCTGATCGACAACCTCCGCCAGCGCGCGCTCGTGTCCGCCTTCACCGTGGCCCAGGCGACCGACGCCTACCAACTCGTCAACGCACAGGGGTCGCAAGCCCCGTGACGCATGAGGCAGCATCATGCTCAGTGCCGTCGGCGGTGTCGGCTCCGGCGACCTCCGGGCCCTCTACGCCCTCAACCTGCCCTTCGCGCAACGGCTCGCCGTCATCCAGGCGCAGCGGAACGCCGTTCCCGTCAGCGCGGGCGGCGCGATCGGCACCGACAACTACACGCCGTCTGTCCCCAGCGCCGCGCCGGCCCTTACCTACAACCGCTTCGGCCAAATGGGTGCCGCCGCCGGCTACACGCCGGCGCAGGTGGCCCAGGCCTACGGCTTCAACCAGACCGGGCTTACCGGCGCCGGGCAAACCATCGCCATCGTGACCGCCGACAATTCCCCTACCGTCGCCCAGGACCTCAGCGTCTTCGACAGCACCTTCGGCCTGCCCACCCCGAACCTGCAAATCGTCAACCAGACGGGCGGAGCGCCGAGTGGGCCGTCCGACTCGGGATGGGCGCTGGAGACGGCGCTCGATGTGGAGTGGGCCCACGCGACCGCCCCGCAGGCCAACATCCTCCTCGTCGAGGCCAACTCGGCGAGCGTCAGCGACCTGACGACGGCCATCAACTACGCCCGCTACCAGCCCGGCGTGTCGGTCGTGTCGATGAGCTTCGGCACCGCCGAGTTCCCACAGGAATTGCGTTATGACTCGATCCTGACGACACCGCCGGGTCACAGCGGCATCACGTTCGTCGCGGCCAGCGGCGACAGCGGCGCCGGCACCCTCTGGCCGGCCGTGTCGCCCAACGTGCTGTCGGTCGGCGGGACCATGCTGCTGACGGGCCCGGCGGGGACATACGCCGGCGAGATCGGCTGGTCCGGCAGCGGCGGCGGGGTGAGCCTGTACGAGAGTGAGCCGGCCTACCAGCAGGGCGTACAGAGCACGGGGCGGCGCACCACCCCCGACGTGGCCTTCGACGCGGCGCCGCAGACGGGCGTCCAGGTCTACCAGGGCGGCACCTGGCAGGCGGTCGGCGGCACCAGCGCAGGCGCGCCGCAGTGGGCCGGCCTGATCGCCCAGGCCGACCAGCAGCGGGCGCAGGTCGGCCTCGGCCCGCTCAACCAGGCTCAGGCGCAACTCTACAACCTCCCGGCCAGCGATTTCCACGATGTCGTCCTCGGCAGCAACGGCTACCTCGCCAGTCCGGGATATGACTACGTCACCGGACTCGGGAGCCCGGTCGCGAATCGGCTGATCGCCGGCCTGTCGTCGCCGGTGGCCCCGCCGAGCGTGCGCCTGCCGTTCAATCTGCAGCCGGTGAGCGTCGCGTCGCTGCTGTTCCCGTGGATGGGATCAGTCGGGGGGATTGGTTGGGGATGGGGCGGATTCGGTTCGATCTTCCCCGGCGGCTGGACCTGAAACCACGCCACCTCTTCTTGCGGGCGGCTTGGCGGCCAGCGCCGGGGCCATCTCTCCGAGCAGGTCGCGCAGCAGCGGCGCCGCCCGGTAACGTCCCTGCCGGTGCAGCGACTCGGTCACCTCCGTCGCGCTCAGCGGCCGAGGCTTTCCCGCAAGAATCTCGACTTCCAGGTCCCCCGATCGCGCCAGCCCGACCACCGCCTGCAGGGCGTCCAGTTCGGCGACGTCGGCCGGCGTCAGCTCGACATGGCGGAACTGCCCGGCGCCCCCCTCGCGCAGTTTTGCCAGGTGCTCTTCGCCCTTCAACCCCAGGGCCAGCGGGCAGCGCTGGTCGGTGACGAGGAACAGCCGCCCCGGCGGGTCGGGAGCCTCGACGACCCGACGCAGCGACCCGGTCGTGGAGAGGCTGCTGGTCGTCACCACGAACACCAACCAGGAGCGCTCCTCACCAGCCGCGGCGCGGCGGCGCAGCAGCAGGTCGTAGGCCGGCCGGGCACCCGAACGCGACGCCGGCCGCTCCACAGCCTCGACGGCGTACTCTGTCCCCAGCGAACGGCACTGTTCCAGCAGCGCCCCGACCAGTCCAGCGAGGTTGTCGGCATCCGGCGGCAGCGCCTCCGGTCGATCACGCCGCTGCGCCTTCTGCTCGGCGAGTTGCCGGGCGACGCGCCGGTCGATGGTCTGCTGCGCCTCGTCCGGCACTGGGATCGCCCGGGGGCTTGCGACCCCCGGCCGACGGCCCCACGTTGCCAGCCATGTCGTCCCACCGTCGCGGACGAGCGCCTCCTGCTCGCGGCGGAAGCCCTCGCGCGCCCAATTGATGACGTCGCGCGGCCGCACGTCGGCCTTGTCGCGGAGGAACTCGGCGCGCCACGCCTCGCCCAGCGGGAAGAGCGCGTCGGGCGGCAAGATGGCCCGGTCACGGAACGGCTCCAGGAAGCGCCCCAGGCGCGCGGCGACGATGCGCTCGGCCTCGGCAGGCGTGACGCGCTGCAGGCGCACCTCGAACTGCGCCAGGCGGTCCCAGGCCGATTCCTGAATCACGCCGGCCTGGCGCCAGTGCAGCAACGTCGCCTGGACGCCGGCGGTGACGACAAGCAGGTTCGGGGCGGCGTCGAGCAGCGCTTCGAGGAAGCGAGCCAGCGCCGCCATCTGTTCGTCGTCGAGGTTGTCCACCTGGTCGAAGCAGAGCAGGAACGGCTGGTGGGCGCTGAGGGCGAGGCGCGTCAGGGCGACGAGGACTTGCTTGACCTGCTGATTATCGGTCAGGCCGACCGGCTCGTCCCGCGCCGGGCCAGGCGGCAAGCGCAGGCGTGCCGCCTCGGACGGGTCGAGGTAATCCCCAGCCAGCCAGCGACCGGCCAGAGCGGCGATGCCGTCATTTTTGCCTTCGCCGGCGGCGTAGGCCGAGCCGAGGAAGCGAAGCAGCACGGTATAGGCGGTGCGATCGACAAGGGCGGCGTGGCCGGCACCTTCGCGATCGACGAGCCGGCCCCAGGCGCGGGCGATGTCGGCCCAGGACTTCGCCCCCGCCTCGTAGCCGCACGCCTCATGGGCGAACGAGGCGGCGAGGCGGAAGAGGGGAGTCCGCGCGAAGCGCGACGACCAGCCGCGGGTCAGCGTGCTAACGACGGCTTTGAGCAGCGAGCGGGGCAAGCCGTCGGGGCTGGCCTGGAGGTTGTGCAGATAAACGAAGGAGGCGTGCCCGTCCGCGCCGGCCCAACGTGCCAGGCGCGCGAGCAGGTGGCTCTTGCCGACGCCCGCCTCGCCCCAGAGGACCGCCCCCAGGCCGCGGCGGGTCGTGTGCGCTTCGCGGGCCAGGGCCGTCAGCCGCGCGAAGGCCGCATGGTGGATGTCGCCCACGTCGGCGCCGCAGGGCCCCGGGCCGTTGACGCGGTTGTCGGTGAACGGGTTGGCGGACAGGACGTGGGCGAAGAGGTCGTCCGGCGGAGCGCCGTTGGCGGCGGCGGGCAGGTGCGGCGAGAGGGGGGTCATAACACGGTCCCGGCGGTGAGCCCGAGGGGCGTGGCTGGGAAAGCGCCATTATACCAGGGGCGCGAGGAGGGGGCGTGCTGAAGCTGAAAAGCCGTGCGCGGCCTTCACCATTAGCAGGCGAGCGGCAGCAATTCTTCTGCCCTGCCTGCCGTACTCGCTGGTGAGGGCGGTCGAAGAGGAACGATCTGTCGGCCGCCTGGGCGTGGCCTGCGGACTCGCCTGGCAGGGGCCTTGTGTCGGAGTATTGTGTCAGCGCGCGGGGTGGGTGAAACAATACTCCGTTGCAGCAAGTCATTGCAAAGGCATTAGTTGCGCCGCGCGGCGCGAGTATTGTGTCACTTCCGGCGGGTGTGATACAATACTCCGGCAGCGGTGTGGCACCCGCCCGGCAGTGGAACATAAATCCCTCCCGCTCGCCACAGCGAAGGCCTCCTCGAGACAATAACAGCATGGCTACCGTCGAAACCACCCCGGACATGCTCGCCGACTTGCAGGAGGTCGCCCGCCAGGCCGCCGCCGGCGGCGTGAAGAACGCCGAACTACTGCGTCGGGTCCAGGAACGAGCCGAAGCGGCCCGCCGAGAAATCCGCGCCAAGTTCGGCGTGCAGGACATCGGCGTCCAGATCATCCGCGAGACCCGCGACTCCGCATGAGGCGCGTCATCGACTGCATCGCCTTTCTCGCACGGCATCCCGAGGCATCCGTTTCGGCTCGGCTCCGGGACATGCACCGAAAGGGACACCTCGTGAACCGGCGGACAGCGAGGGAGGGGAAGCTGCCGGTCTACCAGGTCGTCGTCCAGCCGCTGGCCGAGAGGCCGGCGTGTTGCCGCCGAATTCAAGCTCGTCTTATGCTGCCAACTCGTGTTCGTGATTTGCTCGCTGACTCCAGAGAATAGGCCGGATCGCGTATTCTTGAAAAGCCCCGAGGACATCTGGGGTAGGCTCCCTCTCCTGGTCATTCAGGATTGCATACGCGACCGCGTCGGCCGATCGGACTTCCTTCGTGTCCGTCCAGGCAAAGATAAATGCGGTCGCATTATCACGAGTTGGAGTATTGATCGCTCGAAGAAGACGCTCGGGCATTCTTGCTGATTTAGGGATCGCGAAATCAAAGCGATGCACGTATCCACTCTTGCCCCGAAACTCCACGTTCGGGATGAACCGCACTTCGAGCTTCTCCAGAAATAACGTCACATCCTCAATGAAAAGGCGAGCCACTCGCTGCCTGGCCGTCATGAACATGTCATTCACGGCGATCATCGCTTGCAGGAGCGCGTGCTTCTTCTGCGCAAATGTTTCCGGCGTCGCGTCGATCATAAGCTCGCCATTCTGCTCGCGAACGCCGAAGCCCCTCAAGACCGTCTCGAACATCTGTTTTCTATTGGCAGTATCAAGCGCGCAACCACTCATCTCAAGATCGCCGATGACGTAGCCATCGTCCGTAAGGCGGAGTCCGCCATTCTTCTGCTCAACGTAAATTTGGAGTCTGTCATTATGACGATCAAGAAATGGCGTAGTAATTTCGCAGATGCCGTCGATGTCTTTGACGGCATATTTCGTCTTCAGCCAGGAGAGATAGGCAATCACCAGCTTGTCGCATTCGGTATTCATTAGAGGACACCCCGCTGTACCTGGGGTACGTCTCTGACCTTACAATGCTTCAAAAACTCTAAAAAGGTCTTGACCAGGTCCGTGGTGTCTGTGAACACACCCGCCGGCAGCGGGTATGCCCACTTGTCCGCAAATCCCTCCTTGTAAATATGCAAATGGGGGGTCGGGATTTCGGTCCCGTCTGGATTTTCATGCGTCGGGCCGTCGATGTCGAGTCGCAAGAGGATCTCGATTACCTGGTAGCGTTCCTGATAAGTACATTTGGATACCTTGATCTTTCCCTTGCGGTTCACGTCGATAAGGAACGACTCGCGCCCATCTTCTGATTTTACCGGGATTTGCGCAGTTTCTCCAGGAAGCGGGAAACGCACCGGCGTTGCGTTTTCAAGCAACTTCACTAACGCAAGTAACTCATCCACCTTCGCCTGCGTCAGCACAATCCCCTCCTATAGTATACGCATGAGTAGAGGCGCCGAGTAGGTCAGCAGGACGGCAGCCTCGTCATCTTCGGCATTCGACGGCACCTCCCTCGACGGATTGTCGTCATGGATTATGCTTGCGCCAAGCAAAAAGCCCTGCCTCGGCAGCATTTCCATTTATCCACCGCGTGCCCATCCCACCAACTTCCTGGCCGCCCCCCGCAGCAACTCCTGCTCCTCCCGGACCGCCTCGTCGTTCACCTCCGGCCGCACGGACTGCTCCGCCTCCCCGCGCACGTCTTCCTGCGTCAGATGCCGGTAGCGCATAGAGGACGCGGATGCGGTTGCCGATCTCCTCCTCGTATTCGTCTCTCGCCTCCAGCTGCACTTGCTCGACGGTCTGGAGGTACTGCACCTGCAAGCTGACCAGCGTGTCCTGCACATGGTGCCGGCGCGGGAGATTCCGCGTCATCTGCTCGATCTCAGAAATAATGTCGGGTGTTTCGCCGGGCATGCCGGAAGCGTACCAGAAAGGGGAGCCAGGCGTCGTTGCCCGGGTCCGGTTAAGACGCTCAGGGATGGCAGCACCGCTTCGGGCGGGAGTGTAGCATGGGGAGCGAGCGCAGGAAAAAACCCGGCTCCCCATGCAAGGAACCGGGTCGCGTCAACGTCTGCGGTGTCAGCCGCTCATGAACTCCAGTTCACCCAGAAACCATGAAAATGGCTGCTTCTTCTGTACGGCCGATCATGTGCGGGCGGTCATTTTCAGAGCAGGTTTCAATCGTCGCTGTCATCCTCGTCGTCCTCATCTTCGCTTTCGCACGATTGTGATTGCAGCGCACCGGCTGCAAGCTGTTTTTGGAGTTCGGGGATGACTTTAGCGAAGTTGAACCCGTCCCGTAGCTCCTCCATCGCCGAGGCGATCTTGTCGGGTGGAAGCTGGAACAGGCATTCGAGCAGTTGTTTCGCCGACAATTCCAGTCGGTAGTTGTAACTTGGTCCTCCCCTAACGGCTTGGGCAAAGACCGCGAGACCCGTTGGCGTATTCGTTATCCTGACATCATCGGGTAAGTGCAACCACTCGGAAGTCACTTGGGCGCAAGCACTCGGAAGTCAGTGCCTCGCGCTTAGCATGGCGAGAAACCTTCTCGTGAGGAGTCTGCCATGAGCAAAAAACCGATCCCGCACAACAGCGACGGGA
>DATFNV010000697.1:0-3997 GCA_035266225.1 Gemmataceae bacterium | reverse complement strand
GGGCGAAAATGCAAGGAAATTCCGCGCGGAATCCCGAGAAACCCTCGCATCCCCGATAAACCCTCGGGGCTGCGCGGATTGATCCCTCGTCGGGGGAAGTGCTTGCTTCCCAGTATGACGACGACACGTCGATGCCCTCTGGGGGGTGCCGGAGGGCGAAGTCGTTCCTACTTCTTGGTGTCCTTCTCCTCCTTCTTGGTCTCCTTCTCCTCCTTCTTGGTCTCCTTCTCCTCCTTCTTGGTCTCCTTCTCCTTCTCCTTCTTGGTCTCCTTCTCGGGCTTGGTTTCCTTCTCGGGCTTGGTTTCCTTCTTCTCGGGCTTCGTCGGGGTGGTGCCGCCGCCGCTGCTCGCCTTGGGGGCGCTGGAAGTGCCGCCGCCGCAGCCGATGGTGCCGACGAGGAAGGCGCCGGCGATGAACATGGCAAGGAGCTTCTTCACAGGAGAACCGTCCTTTCAAGGGGTGGATCGACTCACAGGGGCTCTCGACCGGCCGATCCGGCCAAGCATCCACCAGACAAGATGCGCGGCCTCGCCGATTATTCCCGAAATTTTTGTAACGCTCATCTGTGGGGCGAATGCCGGGCCGGCGGCGTTTTCCGCTGGCGTGGGAAAGTCGGGGCGCGTAAGCTGGTAGCGCCAGCCCGACGGGGGGCGCTTCGCAGCCGCGCCGCCCGTCGCCGTTTGTCGGGCGCCCGGGAATAATTCGCCGCGCCCCGCGTCATGTCTGTAGAGGGTGGATGCGCCATGAGGACGTCCGGCCGGCAACGGACCGTGGAACAGCTGGTCGAAGAGCATTACGCCGCTCTGTATCGCTACGCCTACCGGCTGACCGGCCTGTGCGCCGACGCCGAAGACCTGACGCAGGACACGTTCCTCAAGGCGCAAGCCCACCTCGGACAGCTGCGCGACCCCGGCCGAGCCAAGCCGTGGCTGTTCAGCATCCTGCGGAACGCCTACCTGCACCGCGCCCGGTCGGACAAGCAAGAGCGCCGGGTGTCCCTCGACGAGGTCGGCGACCTACCCGAGCCGCTCCCCGAGGCGCTGCCGGCGGTCGATCCCGAACGGCTGCAGGAGGCATTGAACGAGTTACCCGAGGTCTTCCGGACGCCGATCATCTTGTACTATTTCGAGGACTTCAGTTACCGCGACATCGCCGATCAGATGGACCTGCCAATCGGCACGGTGATGTCGCGGCTGGCACGGGCCAAGGTCCACCTGCGCGGGCGGCTGCTGCCGGTCGCGCCGGAGGTGCTGGCCGACGGTCCGAGGAGGGCGACCGATGGATTGTAAAACCGCCCGTCTGCTGCTCGACTTCCACCGCCCCCGCTCCGGCGAATTGCCGCCCGAGGAGGCCGCGGAGCTGGAGCGCCACCTCGGCGCCTGCCCCGAGTGCGACGCCAGCGCCCGCGCCGAGCGCCGCCTGGACGACCACTTCGGCCGGGCCGTCCGCGAGGTGCCGCTGCCCGACCGGCTGCGCGAGCGCCTGCTGGCCCGCCTGAAGGAGCAGCGCGGCGCCGCCCTGCGCAGCAAGCTGGCCTGGACTGCGCGCGGCGTGGCCGTGGCCGCCGCCCTGCTCCTTGGGGTGTTTCTGTGGTGGCACTACGTCGGCTCGAAGCCGCCGCGATTGGATCCCTGGGGCCTGATCGACAAAGACTTCGCCAAGTACGACTCGCCGAGCCCCGAAAAGGTCGAAAACTGGTTCCTGACGCACCACAAAATCGCTATGGTGGCGCCGAGGCAGTTCCTCTATGCCCACCTGGTCGATTTCGACCTGACAACATTCGAGGGCAAGCCGGTCCCCAAGCTCGTCTTCCAGCGCGACGAGGGCGTTTTCATTCGCGCGCGCGTTTACGTGCTGACCGGGGACCAGTTCGACCTGTCGGCGATCCGCGCCGCCCTCACCGACGCCGCGGCCGACCTCGAGAGCGTGGGCCGCAAACTGACGGTCGAGGACTCCCCAGAGGCCCCCAACACCAAGTACCTCATCATTTACGAATCGCCGGGCGAAAGCCTCGCACCTTTGAAGGCGCCCCCTCCCCCGGGTGCCTGAACGAGCGCTCAGCGGCAAGGCAGCCGCATGACTCCTTTCGATGACCCGTCCCGCCTCCCGCGTCTATTCTTACAATGACCGCCCCGCCGCGCACCCGACCCAGTGCGCGGCTTGCCATCCTCGATCTCTTCGGGAGACCGTTTGATGCGACGATTCCTCCTCGCCCTTTCGGTTTTTGGCCTGGCCGTCACCCTCGCCCGCGCCGACGATTGGCCGCAGTGGCTCGGCCCCAAGCGCGACGGCGTCTGGCGCGAGACGGGCATCCTCGACAAGTTCCCCGCGGGCGGCCCGAAGGTGAAATGGCGCGCCGACGTCGGCGCCGGCTACAGCGGCCCGGCCGTCGCCGGCGGCAAGGTCTACGTCACCGACCGCGTCCTCGCCGCGGGGGCGAAGCTCCCCGGCAGCGGCTTCACGGCGGCGACCCTCCCGGGAAGCGAGCGCGTGCTGTGCCTTCACGAGGCCGACGGCAAGCTGCTGTGGAAGCGCGAATACGACTGCGACTACAAGGTCAGTTACCCCAGCGGCCCGCGGGCGACGCCGCTGGTGGACGACGAGCGCGTCTACACCCTCGGCACCATGGGGGACCTGAACTGCCTCGACACGAAGAACGGCGACGTGATCTGGTCGAAGGACCTGCGCACCGAGTACAAGGGCTCCGGCAAGGCGGCCGGCGGCGCCTGGTGGGGCTTCTCGGCCAGCCCGCTGCTCGACGGCGACAAGCTCATCTGCCTGGTCGGCGGCGAGGGGAGCGTCGTCGTCGCGTTCGACAAGAAGACCGGCAAGGAGCTGTGGAAAGCGCTGTCGGCGACGGAGGCCGGTTACTGCCCGCCAATGATCTGCGAGCAGGGCGGCAAGCGCCACCTGATCGTCTGGCACCCCGACGCGGTCGTGTCGCTCGACCCGGAAACGGGCAAGGAGCGCTGGTCGCACGAGTTCCGCATCAAGGCCGGGCTGAGCGTGCCGATGCCGCGCCTCGACGGCGACCTGCTGTTCCTCACGGCGTTCTACGACGGCTCGCTGATGCTAAAGCTGAAGCCGGACGGCTCCGGCGCCGAGTTGGTGTGGAAGAGCAAGGTCAAGAGCGAGGATCCGCGGCTGACGGACGGCCTGCACAGCATCATGCCGACGCCATTCGTCGTCGATGGCCACATCTACGGCGTGTGCAGCTACGGCGAGTTGCGCTGCCTGGAAGAGGACACCGGCAAGCGCCTGTGGATGACCTACGAGGCGACCGGCGGCGAGTCGGCGCGCTGGGCCAACGCCTTCCTGGTGCGGCACGAGGACCGCTTCTTCCTGTTCAACGAGAAGGGCGATCTTATCATCGCGAAGCTGACGCCGAAGAAGTACGAGGAGATCAGCCGGGCCCACGTCCTCGACCCGGACAACAAGCTGCCGGGGCGGGCCGTCATCTGGTCGCACCCGGCGTTCGCCGGCAGGGCGATGTTCGCGCGCAACGATCATGAGATCGTGTGCGTGTCGCTGGCGGCGGAGTGAGAGGCCGTAGGGCCAAGGGGGGGCGGGCGCCCGTGTCCCCTCGCACCAAACGGATGGAGGGGTGATGGGCGTAACGGTTGGCCGGCTACACAAGCCTGAGGCGCCAGCGAAGAAGCGTCGTTAGACTCGCGCCATTCGATTTCCGGTCGTTTAGCGGCCGCCCTCGGGGCGGCGCTCGGAGCGCCGCCCCGAGGGCGGCCGCTAAACAACGTCGGTTTTGCAACGGCGATGGTATAGCCTTCGCTGGCGCGTCGGGCTTGTGTCGCACGCCAAAGTGAACCCACTCTCGGCCGGAAATCGTTTGCTGCTCCGGCGTCATTCGGCGAAGTAGGCGGCCAGCGAGGTACTGTTCACCAGCCCTTTTCCAACCGCCCCTTCCCGAACCGTGCTTGCGGCTTTCACCGCACACGGCTCTCCAGTGGGCCGTGTATGGATAGCCAGGATCGTAGCGGCG
>DATFNV010000696.1:0-2226 GCA_035266225.1 Gemmataceae bacterium | reverse complement strand
GTCCAGACCGGCAAGCTGCTCATCGCCCTCGGGGGTCACGGGCACCATGTGACTGCGGTGGCCTTCGCGCCGGACGGCAAGCGACTCTTGATGGGCAGCGGGGACCGGACGGGCAGCGGGGACCACACGGCGCGGCTGTGGGACGCTCAGACGGGCAAGGCGATGCTCGCCCTCACAGGCCATCAGGGCATCGTGTCTGCGGTGGCATTTTCGCCGGACGGCCAGCGCCTCCTGACGGGCAGCGGCGACCCCACGGCACGGTTGTGGAACGCCCGGACCGGCAAGGTGCAGCTCACCCTCACCGGCCGCAAGGGCCACGTCACCTCGTCCGTGGCCTTCTCCCCGGACGGTAAGTACGTCGTCACGGGAAGCACCGACCAGACGGCGCGGCTATGGGACGCCCAGGCCGGCAAGGAGTTGGCCACCCTCACCGGCCACCAAGGTCCCGTGACCGCCGTGGCCTTCTCCCCGGATGGCAAGTGGATCCTGACAGGGAGCGAGGACCAGACGGCGCGGCTGTGGGAGGTCCCGAGCGGCGCGGAGGTGCGCGCCTTCACCGGCCACAAGGCCCTCCTGTCCTCGGTGGCCTTCTCCCCGGACGGCAAGCGCCTCCTGACGGGAAGCGGGGACCGGATGGGAGGCGGGGACCGGGTGATTCGCGGGGACAATACGGCGCGGCTGTGGAACGCCGAGACCGGCCAGGAGTTGCGCACTTTCACGGGCCACAAAGGCGGCGTGACCGCGGTGGCGTTCTCCCCGGACGGCCGGCGCCTCCTGACCGGCAGCGGCGACCATGATACGACGGCGCGGCTGTGGGACGCCGCGACGGGTCAGGAATTGCTCATCCTCAAAGGCCATACGAGCCGCGTGTCCACGCTGGCCTTTTCCCCGGATGGCCGGCGGATCCTGACGGGCAGCTGGGACAAGACAGCGCGGCTGTGGGACGCCGAGAGTGGCAAGGCCCTGTGCCGCCTGGTCAGCTTCGACGACGGCAGCTGGGCCGTCGTGGACGCCTCGGGGCGCTACGACGCCAGTAACGGCGGCGACATCGAGGGGCTGCACTGGGTCGTCGGGATGGACACGATCGCCCTGACTCAGCTGAAGGAGCGCTACTACGACCCGGGCCTGCTCGCCAACTACCTCGGCTTCAACAGGGAGCCGCTCCGCGACGTCGCCGCCTTCAAGGACGTCAAGCTCTACCCCGAGGTCGGCGTCGCCCAGAAGGACGCGAAGAAGCCGCAACTCGATGTGACGTTGACCAACCGGGGCGGCGGCATCGGCCGCGTTGTTGTACTCGTCAACGGCAAGGAGCGGACCGACGACGCCCGCCCCCGCGGCGCCAACGATGCCAACGCCGACAAGCTCGACCTGCAACTGGACCTGTCGGCCGACCCGCGGCTGGTGCCGGGGCAGAAGAACACGGTCGAGGTGCTGGCGTACAACGCGGACGGCTACCTGTGCAGCCGCGGCCTGACCCGCGAGTTCGACGGGCCTGGGCAAGCGGCCGCCGACCCGCCCGCCCTTCATGCGGTCGTCGTCGGCGTGTCGCAGTACCGCGGGGAGCGGCTGGCGCTGCGCTACGCCGCCAAGGACGCCGACGACTTCGCCAGCGCCCTCAAGCTCGCCGCGGGGCGCTTCCTCAACCCCGACAAGGACCACCCCGAGCGGGTCCGGCTCACCCTGCTGACGGCTGCCGATGCCGACACGCGCCCCAGCCGCGCCAACCTGGTCAAGGCGCTGGAGGCGCTGAAGGCGACGAAGCCCGGGGACATCGTCGTGGTTTACCTGGCGGGGCACGGGGTGACGCAGGGCGGGCAGGACGGCGACTGGCACTACCTCACCGCCGACGCCCAGAGCGCCGACCTGTCCGACCCTGAAGTCCGCAAGCAGGTGACTCTGTCCAGCCGCGAGTTAACCGACCTGCTCAAGGCGTCGCCGGCAGGCAAGCAGGTGCTGGTGCTGGACACGTGCCACTCGGGCCGGCTGGTGGAGAAGCTGACGGAGAAGCGCGACGTGCCGGGCAGCCAGGTGCGGGCGCTGGAGCGGGTCAAGGACCGCACCGGCATGCACGTCCTGGCCGGCTGCGCCGCCGACAGCGTTAGTTATGAGGCGACGCGCTACGGCCAGGGCCTGCTCACCTACTCGCTGCTCCTGGGCATGCGCGGGGCGAAGCTGCGCGAGGGGGAGTACGTCGATGTGGTGGATCTCTTTGGCTACGCGGCGGAC
>DATFNV010000695.1:0-3943 GCA_035266225.1 Gemmataceae bacterium | reverse complement strand
TCAGAGTCTCTGGGTGAATCTCAACAGCGCGTGGCGCAAGTCATTCATTGAAAATGAGTTACGACCGCTAACATCAGGCATGATTGTATTTTCTACTAACCTTCTGAGCAATTACCCTGGGTTGACCTGATTGCCGAGAGTAGGTCCCGCCTGCCGGGCGGGATCCTCTGCCGATCCCGCCTGCCGGGCGGGATCCTCTGCCGGTCCCGCCTGCCGGGCGGGGCCCTCTGCCGGTCCCGCCCGGCAGGCGGAACCTACTCCACCGCCCGCAGTTCCGCCACGAAGACCATGCCCCCGCCGACTCGCTTCTCCCCCCGCAGGTTCCCCCCGAGGCGCCGGGCGATCGCCTTGGCCAGGGCCAGGGCCACGCCGTCGTCTCCCTCGCGCACCGCCACGAAGGGCTCGAACAACCGCGGCAAGAGTTCGTCGTCCGGGTCGGCCCCGGCGTCCTCCACCTGCAGCCACACCGCCGTGCCCGCTCCCTTTCCCGTCCGCAGAGTGACGACGGCCGGACTCGGCGGCGCCGCGGCGGACGCCCCGCGCAAGAGGGCGCCGGCCAGGCGCTCCAGGTCGAGCGCCGTCCCCTGCACCAAGGGTAGCCCATCCTGGAGTTCGAGGCGAATGCGATCGCCCAGGGCGGGGTCGGCAGCGGCGGCCCGCACGGCGCGGTTGAGGTCGGCCGGCTGCCGCGGCGGACTCCCCTTGTAACAGACCTCCTGCAGCCGGCGCACCATGTTCCCCGCCTCCGCGACCTGCTTGCGGACCTCGGACAATTCCGGATAATGGTTGGGCGTCAGTCCTTTTTGCTTCAGGGCCGCGACCTGGAGTCCGAGGGAATTGAGGACGTTGTTGAACTCGTGGCCGACCAGGTTCGTCAGGTCGGCCAGGTCGCGGAAGTGAGTCTGCTCTTGCCGATCCGCCTCCTCGTGGAAGAGGCGGAAGGCCAGGTGGTCGGCCAGGTGCGTGAGCAGCGCTTGGGCCAGTGCGGCGTCGGTGGTCCGCTTGTGCAGCGCCAGGGCCAGGGCCCCGTAGCGGCGGCCCTCCCAGGCGACCGCGCCGCCGTGCAGGAAGTGGTCCGGCAGGCCCAGCGCCGTCGGGGCGGCCACCGCGCCGACCGGGCCGGCCTGTTCCGCCCACTGCGTCAGCTGCGGCCGCAAGGCGCCGTGCCAGTCGGGGCGCGGGTGCCCCGCCTCGTCACCGACGGCCAGCTTCCCCCCCTCCGGGCCGGAGAAGAGGGAGGCGGTCAGGGGCGCGGGCCAGAGCGCGGCCAGCCCCGCGGTCAGGCGCTCCGCCCGTTCGGCCGCCTCGCCGCCCTCGCGCAGGACCGACTCCGCCAGCCCACGCCCTTCGGTGAAAAGCGCGACCGCGTCCCTCCGCTTTTTCCTCACAATGGGCACTCCTATGCGCAGCCGAGCGACCCCCGCTTCCCATCCTAGCGAAGGCGACTGAACTCGGGAGGGAAAGCAGGCTGGGTACGGCGAGCGCCGGCGGCCTGGCGTGACCCCGGGAGGGAGTGACAACCCGCGCGACGGGTGAGAACCTCGGCTCGACCGCATCAAATGGGGAAGAGTATTGCATTCCTTGTGCCCATTTCCGCGGAAGGGGAGCCGGCGTGGTTGGGTGGGGCTGCGCCGGAGCGGTGCCGAGGGTGGCAATCCCCCAGCCGAGCGCGAGCGGGACGGCCCACTTGGCGGGCGGTTTCACGAAGGCGCTCCTCCCGGGGTGAGGCGGCGAAGGAATCGCCTCAGTGTAGCGGGGAGGAAGGGATTCTCACAAGGGCGGATCAGCTCGCGTCTGGATACGAGCCGGCATCGCGCGCCGCCAGCGGCTGGAGGTGCTGGAAAAAAGTTTCCTTCCACAGCCCGGCAACTGCCTCGCGGATGGCCTCGGGAGTTACTTCAGGAATGACGACCAGGCCGGGCTCGGCGTAGAACGGGCGGCCGTGCTTGGTGCTTTCGTCGAGGTCCTGTTGGAGGCGAACCGGGTCCGAGAAGTACAACTTGTAACTGGGACCACCCGACAAGCGCACGACCACGTCGGGCAAGAAGCCCTTCGCGGCGTGCTCACACTCTGCGCGGTCGTCGTACCAATCCGGGAAGGCGATAGTGAATGTGTCCACGTCAGTGGCCATGACAGGCTCCTGCTCGTTCGGGCGTCACACGGGGACCAGGACGATCTGCCCCAGCGCTCCCTCGTATTCGGTCAAGGTCATTGGCATCGCGGGGACGACCTCGTAGTGATGCAGATCGCGGCCGCGCTGGACAATCCGGAGCGTCTCGGGAACGGACGTCACCCGATGGGCACCTCCGAACTTCTCCAGGCCGTCGGGGCGGTCGAAGACCGATACCCCGTGGGTCGTGCGCAGAAGGCCGCTTGCCGGGTCAACCTTCACGTCAGCGGTTCGGGGCGTAAGGCTGTTCCCTCCCCGATAGTACACGCGGTCGGCCATGACGCGCTCCCCGGCTGCCCGCCCTGTTCGCCGCATCAGCGCGGCGTTCTAGCACCAGACTTCGCAACTCGGCATGGGGCGCGATGCTCACTTGTGCGATGGCGTCCTGATCCCGAGGTCGTCCATGAGTGCGGTCAGTGTCGTCTGCCGCAACTGGGCCAACCGCGCCAGCGCCCGAAGTCGATCGACGTTCCGCGCCTCCTCCTCGTCGGTCAGGCGGAGGAGTTCGGCGTGTTCCTCCGGCGTGAGCGCCTCGTCGCGCCGCTTGTCGATCAGCTCCCGGTATCGCCGCCGCGCATCCTCTGCCATTCCGCGGTTGATTTGTTCGAGCAGGTCCGATTCCTCTCCGGCCAGCGTCGGTGCGACCCGTCGCGCGCGCAAATGCAGAACATCGCTAACGAATTGGTCCAACTCTGTGGCAGGGAGCTGCTCGACCGCTCGGAGGAGGTCTTTGGCCGAAACCTGGGCCTCCAGATGAAGTGTTGGCATCGTCAAACTCCACTGCCATTCTTCTCCCCGGCGTCAAAGGCGGGGGAAAGCAAAGTGTTCCCAGCCCATTGTAACCGATCAACCGTTCCGCAACATCCACCGTGGCAGTTCTGGTGTCATGAGGCCGGCGGTTCCTCGCCCAGCCAGTGCTCGTCTCGCTCGCGCTTCATCTCCTCGATGATCTCGTCCATCCCGACGTACCGATGAATACGGTTGGCGAGGATTCTCGCGAAGGCCTCCTCGCGGCTGATCGGGCCGTCGGGGACTCGCACCTCCACTTCCGCCTCCTCTGGAAGGGACACCCCTTCCGGCAGTACAACGACGTTGTTCTTCACGACCCCCTTTACGCGCTTCATGGCCACGTCCTCCAATGGGGCAGCCGGCACTTGTCCGCCCCCTATTCGGATACTATCACGCCTGCCGCAGTTCGCGTAGGTTGCCTTCCAGCACGCCGATCTGGTTCTCCAGGTCGGCCACGAGGTCGCGCTGCTGCTGCACGATCTCCGGCGGCGCCTTGCTCGTGAAGCTCTCGTTCTGCAACTTGGCCCGCGTCCCTTGCAAGTGCTTGTGCTTCTCGGCGAGCTGCTTCTCCAGCCGCTTCGCCTCCGCGTCCACGTCGATCAGGCCGCGCAGCGACACGTACGCCTCGAAATCCTGATGCACTGTGGTCGCCGACTGCGGCGGCTTCGCCACGGCCGGCCCGCACTGCAGTTTGCGGACGCCGGCCAGCGACGAGATGAACGCGGTCAGCGCCCGGAAGTCGCCCGCCACCGCCTCGTCGCAGCGCACGAACACTTCGAGGCCGCTGTCCTTCTTCAGGTCGTAGCGGTTGCGCACTTCGCGCACCGCCCGGACCAGATCCTGCATGCGCGCGATGCGCTTCTCCATCGCCGCGTCCGGCCACGACGGCGGGAACGACGGCCACGGGGCGATCACCACGCTCTCCGCCGACGGCTCCGGCGCCGGCAGGCCGCGCTCGAACGCCGTCTCGCCCAGCGCCTGCCA
>DATFNV010000694.1:0-5611 GCA_035266225.1 Gemmataceae bacterium | reverse complement strand
GGCATGGCAAGAAAAAAGGAGCGGCCGCGCCAGCCTGAAGGAAGGCCGGCGCGGCAGGAAACCCGCTAGCCGTCTCTTGCTCCGCGCCTCGACCAATGGCCCTGCGCGCCGATTTCCCCCTCACTTCTGAGCAGTTACGCCTCGTCGTTCTAATCACTGATCTGGTAAAGGTTTGCTACGATTCCGACCGCCCGGTTCTCGGCAGCTGCACAAATTTTCCATCTTTTCCAGCGTTTTCCCTTGCTTGTCTGCGCATTCGCTAACCAAAGCTGACAGGTTGACAACGAGATTCTAGGGGATGTTCGCTGAACGGCTAGCAGCCCGTTGAAAAAGTCCCGAGAAGCTGAACCTCATGCGGAGAAATCCGCCTCTCCAGCAGTCGAGCTTCGGCTGCTGGAGGGGTTTTTCAACGGGCTGCTAGAGCAGCCCAGCGCTGCCGCCGGGCCGAACAAGGCCCGGGCGAAGTCGTTGTCGAACTTCCCCGCGCCGTCCTGCTCGCGCCGCACCTTCTGGAACTGCACCAAACGGTCGGCGAACATCTCCCGGAGGTTCTCCGGCGTCGCCCAGGTCGCTTTCCCCAGGTGAAGCTGCCCCCCGTAACGCCGGAAGATCTGCTCCCCCTCCCGGAAGATCTCGGTCGGGTCGCCCGATAGCCCAGGCGCCAGCTCGATGAAACAGGTCCGCCGGCCCACCCCCGGTCCCAGCAGCCCCTGCGAGCGCTCGGGCGTGAAGCGCACCTCGATGATGCTGACGTACTTCTTCCGCCGCAGCATCGCGCGGATTTCGGCCAGGCACTCCCGGTAACGCTCGAACGGCACGCCGTACTCCATCTCGTCGTGGCGGTAGAACAGCTTGCGGCGGAAGCCGACCGACGACGGGTAGACCGTCTTGTGGCCGTTCATCGTCAGCTTGAAGAAGGCCAGCCCCAGCCACGCCGTCAAGTTGGCCGCCTTCATTGTCGGCGCCAGGCCGATCACGTAGCCGGTGAACAGCATGTCCACCAGCTCGAGGTACATGTCGCGCCAGGGGTACGAGCGCTGGGGCGCCTGCGACGTCTGGTCCCAGACGTTCATACGAATGTTCTCGGCATCGACGCCGCCCAGGTAGTAGAAGCTAAGGTGGTCGTGCTCCTGGAGCAGCCGCTCGATGTTCTCCTCGGCCCAATCACGGCGGACGATCTGGATCGACTTCTTCAGGTTGTAGGCGTCCACGCACAAAAGCTCGACTTCGGTCACCACCCCGCAACAACCCAGGCCGCCGAGGATGGCGTGAAAAGCCGCGTCGCCGCGGCGGACGGTATGCGCCTCCCCGCGGGCGTTCACCACGCGCAGCGACAGAACCTGCTCCGACAGGAAGCCGTGGTCCCGGCCGGTGCCGTGCAGGTCCGTCGCCACGAGCCCGGCGAGGCTCTGCGCGTTGGTCGAGCCGAGCACAGGCAGGTCCAACCCGTGCGCTTCCAGCTGCGGCATCAGATCGCGGAGCCGAATCCCCGCCTGCGCCCGAACGACCTTCCGGTCGCGGTCCACCGCCAGCACCTTGTTGTAGCCGTCCAGGGAGATGAGGGTGTGCTCGGTCAGCGGGCTGGCGTTGAAGGTGTGCCCGCCGCCCACGACCCGCACCCGCTCGGCCGCCCCGACGGCCTCGCAGATCTCTGCCTCCGAGGTCGGCCGCACATAGCGCCCCGGCCGGGCAGCGAAGGTGCGATTCCAGTTGCTCCAGCGGCGCGTCAGCCGGCTGTACTTGCCCTCGTGAAGCGTCACCTCCCCCAGGGACAGGGTGTACACCGCGGTGTTGAGGGTGTTGATCGCCCACGTCCGGGCCCAACGCCCCACGCGATCCCCGATTCCGCTCACGTCCGTCCTCCCCCGGGGCTGAGGGGGGCGGCTACGTCGCCGAGGGTCTGGTTGACGGCCGCTTGCCACGGGGGCCACTCGGCGTCGCGGAACGTCCGGCCGAAGGGGGGAAGGAGCATAGGCATACCTCATAGGTCCGGGAGAGGGCGCCCTGCTCTTATAAGTCCCCCGGGCCGCCGGGGGAAGAACAACCCGGAAAGTTTCCTTGAGTCGTCCGAAAAAGTCGGTGACTTGATGGCCGCCGCCTGGTATAGTCACCCAAAGTTCCGCCCCCGAAATCTCCCCCGTCTCGCGAGGCCGACTCATGGCTCTCCCCCGCGTGCAGGCTCCCCTCGTCTTGGTCCACGGCATCCTCGGCTTCGATCGCCTGCGCGCGCTCGGTTGGCCGATTGCCACGTACTTCAACGGCATCCGGGAGGCCCTGGAGGCCGCGGGCAACCGCGTCTTCACCCCGTCCACCTCCCCGACGGCTTCCGTGGCCGAGCGGGCCGGCACGCTGAAGGGGTTCCTCGACGCCAACCTGGCCGACGGGCCGCTGCACATCATCGCCCACAGCATGGGCGGGCTCGACTCGCGCTACCTGATCTCGCGCCTGGGCATGGCTGGCCGCGTGCTGACCCTGACAACTCTGGGGACGCCGCACCGGGGAACGGCCTTCGCCGACTGGGGGACCGACAACCTCGGGCCGGCGGTGCAACCGTTCCTCGACCTGTTCGGCATCCCGGCCGAGGGCTTCTACGACCTGCGGCGCGACCGCTGCGCCGAGTTCAACGCACAGACGCCCAACGCCGAAGGCGTCCGCTACTTCTCCATCGCCGGGGCCTTCGTGCCCGACTGGCTGTCCTCGCAGTGGTTGCTGCCTTACGGCATCATCGCACGCGAGGAGGGTCCCAACGACGGGCTGGTGAGTGTGGACTCCGCCCACTACGGCGAGCAGTTCGAGCAGTGGCCGGATTGCAACCACGCCGACCTCGTCAACTGGCCGAACCCTGCCGCCCAGCTCCAGGGCCGCTGGCACGACCGCGCCCCCGATTACCTCGCCATTGTCGCCCGCCTTGCGGCCGAGGGCTTCTGAGCGCGCGGCCGGCGGGGCGGTCGGTCATGAAGGCCGACCAGGGGACAGCGTGTATTTCCGTTGGAGATTCCCGCTGGCCCCTCTCAAGACGGTTGCGCCGCTTCCTTGAGGCGCGACAGCGCCGCCCGCGCCTCGTGGACCAGCGGGTGCCCATCGTAGGCCACCACCTGCTCGTAGGCCTTCGCCGCCCGCGGCAGGTCGCCGAGCATCTCGTGCGCCTGTCCGATCTTGTACAGCGTGTCGGCGCCGCTCTTGGAGCTGTGGCGGAAGTCCTTGTAGCATGGCAGGGCCAGGTCGGCCCGGCCCAGGTCGTGCAGGTACAGGTCGCCCAGCAGCCGGCACGCCGCGTACCACGACTCCTCGTCGTCGTTGCTGAACTTCTCCGGCTTGTGCGTGTGGATCTCCTCCAGAAGCGCGGCGGCCTGCTCCTTCTCGCCGCGGCGCAGCTTGGCCCGCGCCAGCAGCACCCGGGCCGTCACGCTCTCCGGCTTCACCGCGTAAGCCACGTCGGCTAGGTGCTGCGCCCAGTCGAGCGTGTCCAGGTCGATCTCGCGGAGGTTGAGCAGGCCGCGCGACTTGTCCAGGCAATACTGCAGGTCGAAGCCGCGCGGGACCCGGTCGGGGTGGCCGCGGAACCACTGGGGCATCACCGAGATGTAATACCTGTCCTTGCGCTCCAGCAGGTCGCGGTCCTTCGGGTTGTAGAGCAGCGCCTTCTCGGTGGTGAGCAGGGCCGCCAGCACGTCGCCTTTCTGCTCGTGCAGCTTGGCCAGGGTGCGCAGCGTTTCCAGGCCGCTGCGCTCCGACTCGCAGTAGAGGTGATAGTTCTCGATGGCCAGGTCGGGCTGCCCGGCGGTCATCGCCGCGTCGCCGAGCATCTTCACCGTCGCGAAGTACGTCTGCCGCTCCTCGTTGCCGAGGTTGCTGACGCCGACCGACAGGCCGGCGCGCTTGGCCAACTCGTAGTTGTGCCATGCTTCTTCGGGGTGGCCGGCGCGCTGGTGCGCCTGGGCGATCTGCACGAAGATCGACGGCCCCATCGCCGGCAGGCCGCGCGCCGCCAGCCGCAGGTACTCGCCGCCGCGCTGCCAGCGCGCCGGGTCGTTGATGAGCGCCAAGCCGAGCTGTTGGACGTAGGAGTGGTCGAACTGCTCGACCGCCAGGCCGGCGCCCGGCGCCGCCTCCTCGTACTCGGCCTCGGTCACGTCCTGGTAGAGCAGGCGCTTGAGGCCCCACGCCGCCGCGTCCTCCGGCTGAGCGGCCAGCTGCCGCTCGACCGCGGCGATGGCTTCCATGCGCCGGCCGGGTTTCTGCAACTGCGGCAGGCCGACGCGCTGGCGTAGCCCTTCGTGCAGCAGCAGCGCCAGCTGCCACGCCGGAAATAGGATCGCGCCGCGCTGCGGGTCGTGGGCGCCGGGCTGCGAGGGGTCGAGCACCTGCTCCAGGTCCGCCGCCGCCTGGTCGATCTCGCGGATGTGGGTGTAGGCCACCGCGCGCCAGTAAGCGACGGGCGCCTTCATCGCCGGCCGTTGACTCAGGACCAGGTCGAGCAGGCGGTGCGCCTCGGCCAGCTTCTCGGGCGCCGGGTTGGGTTGCAGCAGCAGCGAGCCGGCGCGTTCGAGGCACAGGTCGAAATCGACCAGGGCGAGCGTCTGCGAGTCACCGGCGAGCTTGTCGAGGTCGAGGTCGCAGTGGACGTTCCAGTAGCCGTTGCGGGCGGTCGCGTTGTTCGGGTCGAGTTGCAGCGCCCGCCGAAACGCCTGCAGCGACCGGCGGTGCATGCCGGCGCGGCCATAGCCGAGGCCGCGGAAGGTGTGCTTGAAGATGCGCAGGCCGGGCAGCACGCGGATGGTGTAGGCGATGTACAGCAGCAACGGCAGCAGCAGAGGCATCGAGCGGAAGGCGGGGTGGTTGCTGTCGTGCAGCAGCATGCCCAGGGCGACGCCCAGCACGGCACAGATGGCGCCGATTTCGACCTCGGTCTCCTCCTCGTGCCCGGAAAACGTCAGCAGGTAAAAGAACGGAATGCCGAGCAGGATCTGCACCGCAAACACGGTGAGGTCCGGCGTGACCCCCGCCGGGAAGGGATTATTGAACGGCGACTTGATGCCGAGTTCCGCGAGCGGCCCCAGCAGCGGCCCCAGCCAGGCCAGGGCCGCGCCGCCCAGGAGCACGGCCAGCAGGAGGCACAGGCCGAGCCGCGTCAACCGCTGGCGCACGTCGCGCAGCGAGCGGAAGATGATGCCGAGCGCGACGCCGCCGAGCGCCGTCTCGAACAAGAGCCACCGGTCCTCCTCGGTGTGCAGTAGCGTGGAGGCTCCGGCGATGAGGCCGATGAGGATGCCGGCATAAACCAGGCCGGGACTTTCGAGGAAGAGGAAGACGACGAAGGCTGGCACCCGGCCGTTGAGCCGGTAGCCCTCGCGCAGTTTGCGGACGGCGGCCAGGGCCAGGCCGATCACCAGGCCGACGAGGGTGAAGAGCGTGACCTGGGCCACGGCCGGCCAGCTGGGCTCGTCGCCTTGCGGCACGGCCTCTTGCCGGGCGGCGAACAGCAGCACACCCAGGAAGAGCCCCTTGAGGATGTACTCGACGTAATCGGATTTGAGCCAGCGCATGGTGCGGGTCCGGTGGGGGGGCGCGTGTCGCTACCAGGGTCCTCGTTGAAGGTAACGGGTTGAGC
>DATFNV010000693.1:0-8025 GCA_035266225.1 Gemmataceae bacterium | reverse complement strand
CAGCCTGACTCGCTTCTTGTCAGGCTTTCCAGCCTGACTCGCTTCTTGTCAGGCTTTCCAGCCTGACTCGCTTCTTGTCAGGCTTTCCAGCCTGACTCGCTTCTTGTCAGGCTGGAAAGCCTGACTCGCTTCTTGTCAGGCTGGAAAGCCTGACCTACGGCGCCAAGTGTTACCCCGGCTTGAACCATGCCAACTTACCAGAGTTTCCCGCGACAGGGTCAGTTGACATTCACCGCTGAGGTCGGGCGAAAAGCAAGGGGGTATTCTGCTTTTCGCGAAAAGCAGAATACCCCCTTAGTTAAAGAGCGCCGACAGCGGTCTCCCTTCAGTCAGGACAGCGGGTCGCCCCTCGCGGTCTTGCAGCGTGGTCTCCGGCGGGACGCCGAGCGCGTGGTAGATCGTCGCCGTCAAGTCGGCCGGCGAGACCGGGTCCGCCGCCGGGTAGGCCGCCAGGTGATCGGAGCGGCCATAGACCTGGCCGCCGCGCACGCCACCGCCAGCCAGCACCGCCGAGTAGCACCCCGGGTGATGCTCACGGCCGGCGTTCTGTCGATTGATGCGCGGACCCCGGCCGAACTCGCCGACCCACACGACCAACGTCTCGTCAAGCAGGCCGCGCTGGGACAGGTCCTCCAGCAAGGCGGAAAAGCCCTGGTCCGCGGGCGGCATCAGGCGGGTCTTCAGGCCGTTGAAGTTGTTCTGGTGGGTGTCCCAGAAGAATTGCCCGTCCTGGTGCCAGTTGACGCACACCAGGCGGACGCCCGCCTCGATCAGTCGCCGGGCCAGGAGCAGGCACTGGCCGTGGACGTGCCGCCCGTAGCGGTCGCGCAGGGGGGCCGGTTCGCGGGACAGGTCGAACGCCCGCCGGGCCGCGTCCGAGGTCAACAAGTCCAGGGCACGCTGCAGGGAGTGGGAGAAACCCTCGCCGGGGGTCGCCCTGGCGTCCAGGCCGGCCAACAGGTCACGCCGCGCCGCCAGCCGCTCAGTGGTCAGTTCGGCGGGCCGGGCCAGCTGGGGAACCGCGAAGTTGGGAGCGGAGGGGTCGGCGAGCAGGAGAAAGGGGTCGTAGGCCGCCCCAAGCCAGCCGGCGTTCTGACCCGGGGCCTTGCCGCCGGGCGCCGCCGGATGCGAGGCGATCCAGGGCATGGTGACGAAGGACGGCAGCGCCACCCCGCCGGGCCGCAAGCGGGCCAGGGCCGAACCGACGGCCGGGGAGTCCCGACGGGAAGGGGGCTCGGCGTCGGACTTGACCTTCGGGGCGTGGTGGCCGGTCAAGATGTGATGCACGCTCGACAGGTGCGCCGGGTCGTCGTGCGTCACGGAGCGGATGATCGCGTACCGATCGGTCAGCTGCGCCAGCCGCGGGAAGTGTTCGCTGACCCAGACGCCCGGAACGCGGGTGGCGATCGGCCGAAACTCTCCCCTCACCTCGGCAGGCGCCTCGGGCTTCGGATCCCAGGTGTCGAGTTGGGAAGGGCCACCCCACATGAACAGCAGGATGCATGCCTTCGCCCTGCCGAGTGATCGAAGGCGAGCGGGAGGCCCAGCAGTGGCGGGAGCCCGCGCTGCGAGCAGGTCGCCAAGGCCGAGACCGAATACGCCGAGCGCGCCGACACGCAGCATTTCCCGGCGGGAGAGGCCCCCCGCCCGGCGGAACTCCAGGCAACCCTCCGGAGAACTGCGGAGGCTGAATGGCTGCGGCATGGTCCTCTCCTTGGTGAGTGTCGGGGCGGGGCGATGCGCCGCCGTTTCACATCAGCCGGGGGAGAGTGAAACGGCATGCCTTGCTCAACGAGCAATTCCTTGCCCGGAGCGACGCGCCCCAACGCGGGACTGCGGTCACGGGGCGATGCCGACATCTTCAAGGGTCGCGGCTGTCGAGGCCCGATCAAACCACTCGCGCAGCTGGGCGACGTCTCGGGCGGCCTTCACACGTCTTTCCGCCGGTGCCGGCAATTCGCCGAAGCGATTGCGGAGTAACCGCAATAAGACCTCCCGCCGGGTTCGGAGTTCCCCTTCCTTTCTCCCCTCCGCCTTCAGCATGTCGGCAATCGTCTGTCGCATAGCCGTCAGATCCCCTCGGAATGGGCCTGTCTGAGCCGCCTCTTCGATGCGCTCGTGGAAGGCCTGATGCTCGGGCTCCTGACGCTCATGATACACCAGCGCGTACAGGTACGACAGCAGTTCCTGCCGGCGCATCCGCTCGGCGGCCGGCATCGCCTCCAGTGCCGTCGTTACCTGTTCCAGCAGTGACCCGAACTGCTCCGCCGGCAGGTTCCGCCCGCGCACCAACCGCATCACCTGCCCGAAGGAGCCGCCACCGGACTCCAGCCGTCCCGGCGGCAGGGCCGGCAGGTTTACGAACAGCGGCTTCATCACCGGCGTGACATCGCGGAAGGGCGCCCCGTGTTCGATCAGGTCGATCACGTCCCCGATCGACTCCCAGCGCTCCGTGCCGGTGTAGAAGACCAGCGGCAGCACCGGCTGCAGGCGCAGTCCGGCAAGCGAGCGGTGGCCCTTCAGCCACTCGCGCTGCTGCATCTTGAAGATCTGGACGACGTACTCGAGCAGGCGCAGCGGCATCAGCGGGTCGGGCTCCGACTGATGCTCGATCAGCAGGTACAACCACAGCCGTCGCAGGACGCCCTCGGGCCGGTAGGGCGCGGTCAGGACGATGTCGGACTCCACGTGACGATAGTCCCGGCCGACGAAGGTGCCGCGCACGAGTTTGAGCCGCAGAAAATCGATCAGCGTGACGATCTCCTGCTCGGTGAGGAAGAAGAGGTCGCGGACGTTGAGGCGGTTCTCCAGGAGCAGCTTCACGCCGTTCTCGGGGAAGCGCCGCACCATCTCCTTCTGCCACGATCGCTTCATCGAAGACTCCCCATCCCCACTCCGGACGCCGGGCGATGGCGTTGCTCCGGGAGCTACCTCCTTGTACCCGGCGTGGCTGCGCTGCTCAAGCAGAACTCGGGCGGCACGAGTGATGCCGGTTAACAGCGGCACCGGAGGCGCCTCGCGGAGACAGTCTTTCTGCACGAGCCGCGTCCTCTTTTGCCGTTTTTTGCCGTTTTTTGCCGTTCCTCCGGTCGATGTGGGCTGAGGCATGAAGTGACCGCGGGCTTGCCATGAGGACCGGTGACTATCGCTCAGGCGTTGCCGCTCTGACTGGTCGCTTGTACAATGGCGCGTGCGGAACCCAAGGGAGAGCCGGTCCGATGGGCCTGGTCATCAACCCGGCCCGGCGCGGGACTGGAAGGTGTGGTCATGGCGAGCCTGATTCAAGACCGGGGCCGGGGGCCGGAGATCGCCGGGACCAGGATCACGGTCTACAATCTCCTGCAATCCTTCCTCGACCCGACGGTAACCGAGGAGGAGATTTGTCGCGTTTACAATCTGACGCCGCAGCAGGTCGCGGAGGCCCGCGCCTATGTGCTGAGTAATCCCGATACCGTCCTGGCCGAACACCTCAAGATCGAGGAGAGGCTGGCGGCGGGGAACTCTCCCGAGGTGCGGGACTGGGCGGGCCGGGCGAAGCAAACGCTTGAGGATTTCAAGCGGTGGCTTCAATCGCGCGAGGCTGCCGAGGTTCAGGACGAGGGCGGGACAGAAAGGGCAGGACGCTTTCCGACCTTCCGGGAGTGGCTGGCGGCGCAGAAGGGCCAATGACCCAGAGGGCGTCGTATGCCGGGCTTGCTGGCCGACGTGAACGTTCAGGGACACCTGCCCTACCTTCGGAGGTTGATCGCGGCCTCGGCTTGCTGGATGTGCTTGCGGAACTCGGCCTCACGCTGGCGACATTTCCCGATCTCGGCCTGGATCGCCACAGGGACGACCGGGCGCTGTGGGGGTACTGTCAGGCAAACGGCTTGGTGCTGTTTACGGACAACCGCAATCACGAGGATGAGAACTCACTGGAGGCGACGATTCAGGACTCCTGGCGCGACGGCTGCCTGCCGGTCATCACGCTGGCGAACAAGGGGAAGTTCGAGAACAGCGAAAACTACGCCACGAAGGTCGCGGAGCAGATGGCGGACATCTTGGTGAGCGTCTTCCAGGACGGAATCCGCAACCAGCCGCGCATCTTCGTGCCGCGGTAGGTCAACTGGTGTAGGAATAGGGTGGATGATCCAGGCGGCTCGTTCGATGCAGTCGGGGCTAGAACCCCACTGGTCAGCTGAAGGGAGAAAACGGGACAGCCTGAATCACTCCTCAGAGGCATGCGAAAAGTACGCTGTCCCCCTTTTCTTTCCTCGGCCTCGGCCCGGAACGCCTTCAGCTCCTCGCTGTATTCCGCCTCCAGGATCTTCTGCGCCTCCACCCACTTCACCGCCCGGTCGAAACAATCCTTCGCCTTCGCCGCGTCGCCGAGCTTGGCGTGGCACATCGCCAGGAAGAACAGGTCGAAGGCGTCGAACTTGGAGTGGCCGGCGGCAAGACTTTTCTTGAGGGTGACCACGGCCTCCTTGAACTGCCCGTTGCGGTACTGGACCACCCCCAAAGTGTTCCAGAAAGTCGAGTTGTCCGGGTCCTCCGCGAGCGCCTGCTGGATCAGTTGCCGAGCGCGAGCGGGGTCGCGCTTGTCGGCCGGCCCCGTGACGAGGTACCAGGCCTCATTATTGAGCCGGGTTGCAGCTTCACGAACCTTCGTGAGACCTCCGAGGCCGCCGCGGTCGATCTCGACGGAGAGGGGCGGGGTTCCGGGGATGTTCGGCTCGGGCTTCGCCGCCGGTGGATAGGGGTCGGCTTTCCAGTCCAGGTCCAACTCCCTCAGCTGTTGGCGCAGCTCGCCCAGGTCCCAGACGTGGATGGCCGGGTAATCGGCATTGGTCGTGATGAGGAGCCGGCCGTCGGGGCTGAAGGTGGTGTAGCCGCAGCGGCCCTGGTCGGGACTTTCGAGACGGGCCACCTCCCGGCCCGTTGTGGTGCTCAGCAGCCGCAGCGCGCCCTCACCACTCTCCCAGGCCAGCAGGCGACCGTCCGGGGTGAACTCGGGCAGGGGCCCGGTCCCGCCCCACCCGGAGCCGCTGCCCTTCTCGATCACCGGAGGAAGCTCTTGCCAGTCGTCTGTGCCCCAGAAGCGGCACGTCTGTAGTGTGCCGGCCAGGAGCCTCTTGCCGTCCGGGGTGAAATGGGCGAGGCACGAGCTGTTGAGGCGCTGGCTTTTCACGAGCCGGCCGGTGAGGGCTTCCCAAACGTGGATATCGCCTTCCCCGTGAGCGCCGGTCGCGACCCACCGGCCGTCGGGGCTGATGCTGACTTGCTGGCGAACGTGTGCTGATGCGGACTTGCTGGCGGTGCTGACTTCGAGGATGACCGGCCGGTCCGGCTGATCGGCGTGAAGGACGAGCACGCGTGAATACTGAGAAACGGCGATGACTCGCCCGTTGCCGCTGACGCGGAACTCGTGGTCGGTGGCAGGCGTTGCCAGCAGTCGCTTCGGCGGCCCGATCCGCAGACGATCCGGGTCGGCCGGCTCGGCCCGGACGGGCCAGCGGAGCAGGCCCAGCGCGCCCAGCGTCAGCAGGTCGCCCGTGGCCGGATCGAACTGCGCCGTCAGGGTCAAACCAAGGTCGAGGTGACCCACGTCCAGCCCGCGGGAGAGGTCGAAGAGGGAAACGCCCTGAGAACTGCCCACGGCCAGCAGTCGCCCGTCCCGGTGGACCGAATTGCGCCGGTATTCGACATTCCTGCCTCGGATCGGGCTGCGCACGAGGACGCGAAGGACGGGGCTCGGCTCGGTCGCCCAGAGCTGTAGCCGAGTGCCCTCGGTTCGGGAGGTATACATGCGTCCGTCGGGAGCGTGGGTGGTCGGATGGAAGTTCATGTTGGGAAAGCTCAGCAACGGCTTTCCGGTATCGGGATGCCAGAACCTGACGCCGCCCCCCCATGTCGAATGCGTGGACATGAGCTGGCCGGAACGGCTGACGGAGACGTGGAGGCCCCCGCCCTTGTGCTCGGTGATGCGGCCGACAATCTTGACCGAGGGCACGTCCCAGAGGAACACCACACGTTCGTGCGCGACCGCAAGGGTTCGGCCGTCCGGATGCCAGCCCAGGGCAAGCGCATACATCCGAGGCGTCGCTACCAACTCCGTCTGGACCTTGCCTTGGTCCAGGTCGAGGATGCGGACAACCTCGCGCTCCGGATCCTGCCAGCTGCCCAGCGAGATCGCCAATTCGTGCCGCCAGGGGTGCATGTCCCAATTGTGCTCGGGTACCACTTCGGTGCCGGCCGCCCACTTGCCGAAGGAAATGTCGCGCAGGTGCTTCTCCGTCGCCAAGTCGTAAACGCTAACGACGCCGGTCTTCCTGTGCAGCGTGACCAGGAGCTTCTGATCCGCCGTGGCGATCGTCGCGTAATCCTCTGCGAAGCGAGCCGGGTGCTTCCCGAGGGAAACGTCTTCGTTGCCGGCGAAGCGCCAGCGTTTCATCGATTTATCAGCAGAGTCCAGCAGAATCAGGGCACGACCGCCTTCGTCGAAGCCGCCGATGCCGACGTTCGGTCCCTCGCCAGGCCGCCGTGCAATCTCGACATCATCGGCTACTCGGCGCACAGTGATGTTGCCCTGGGTGTCGCCCCGGGCGTAGTGTTCCAACCGGTCATCGAAAGCCAAGCCGCGGCTGCCCTCCGGCCAGCCTTCCCACTCTTTGATCATGTGGATGTCCGGCAGCGCCAATGCGGCAATCGCCAGGTTGCGCAGCTCGTCGAACGTCTCCGGGGGCATCTCCAACTCGCCGGCCAGGGCGGCGGCCTTGCGGATCGCTTCCAATGTGCCGAAACGCTGGCCGACGCGCCCGCTGAACCGGCGCGCCTTGGCGTCTGATCCCAAGGACTCGAACAGCTGTTTCTTTCCCTGCCGTTCCGCGTCGCGCGCCTTGTCCCGGTCGTCGCGCGCCTGCCCCAGCGCATCGTTGAGGCGTAGGGACATGGCCACGCCGCCGACCGCCGTGACCGTGACCAGCAGCAGCACCGCAGCAGTGAGCGTGGCCACCACAGGGTTACGCCGGCACCAGCGCCAGGTCCGCTCCCGCCAGGTGCTTCGCCGCGCCAGGATCGGCCGATCCGCCAGAAAGCGGCGCAGGTCCTCCGCCAGCACGTCCGCACTGGCGTAGCGGTCGGCCGGGTCCTTGGCGAGGCACTTCAGCACCACCGTCTCCAGGTCGCGCGGGATGCGCGGGTCGATCTTCCGCGGCGGCACCGGCAGCTCGTGCAGCACCTGGTTTACCAGCCGCGCCTTGTTCATGTCGTCGAACGCCGGCCGCAGCGTCAGCAACTCGTAGAGCGTTGCTCCTAGGGCGTAGACGTCGCTCTGCGGCAGCGATCGGCCGTCGAACCGCTCCGGGGCCATGAAACGCACCGTGCCGACGATGTCGCCGGTCTGCGTCAGGTCGTCGGCCCCCTCCGCCTTGGCCAGGCCAAAGTCGGTGATCCACACCGTCCCCTGAAGGTCCAACAGCAGGTTGCTCGGCTTGATGTCGCGGTGCAGAATCCCCTGACGGTGGGCGTAGGCCAAGGCGTCGGCTACCTGCACAGCGACGCGACCGATGCCGCGGTAGTAGCCGGCCTCCGGGCCGCCCGCCGACAGCGTCGAAGAACCGTGCGCCCCGTCGGCCGCCGTCAGTGCCGACGAGGCCGGGGCCGCCGGCGGCTCCTCCGCGGGCGCGGCTGCCGGTGCGGCAAAGCGGCCGGTCAGCAGGCTGTGCGCCACGCTCGCCGCGGCCCCGCAGCTGTCCGCGGTGGGCTCGCCGGGAGCCGCCCGCAGCCGGCGCAGGTCGCGCAGCACCTTGTCGAGGCCCTCGCCGCGGATGAACTGCATGGCGAAATAGTGCGTGCCGTCGTGCTCGCCGACGCCGAAGACCGGCACGATGTTCGTGTGGTGCAGCTTCGCCGCCGCCTTGGCTTCACGACGAAAACGCTCCAGATAGGTCGCCTTGAGCAGCGCCTGCCGCGGCAGCACCTTGAGGGCGACGTGCCGCCCGAGCGACTCCTGCTCGGCCTCGTAGACGACGCCCATGCCGCCGC
>DATFNV010000692.1:0-18025 GCA_035266225.1 Gemmataceae bacterium | reverse complement strand
CGGCCAGCAGGATCCGCAGGCGGCGCTGGCCCTCCGCCGCGGCGGCCGGGGCGTGGTGGCCGTCGTCGCCGGCGGCCTCGTGGCGCGCCGTCAGGATGGCGTCGAGCAATTCGGATTGCTTGACGGGCTTGGTCAGGTAAGTGGCGATGCCGAGCTGCCGGCAGCGGGCGGCGTCCTCCGCCCGGCCGGCCGAGGAGAGCATGAGCAGCACCGCCCCGGCCAGGTCGGGGCTCTGCTTGATCTGCTCGGCCAGGGCGAAGCCGTCCACGTCGGGCATCATGGCGTCGAGCAGCACCAGCGGGAAGGGCTCGGCGGCCGCCGCGGCGCGCCGGAGCAGCTCCATAGCCTCGTCCGCCCTGCCGGCCGTGGTCGGCCGCATGCGCCAGTTGGTCAGCATCTCGTGGAGGATGTGGCGGTTGGTGGCGTTGTCATCGACCACCAGCACGGGCAGGTCGTGCAGGCTGTCCGGCCGGCGGATGCCGCGGCTGGCCGCCGCGGCCTGGGCCAGGCCGAGGCGGGCCGTAAAGTGGAAGGTGCTGCCCTTGCCGACCTCGCTCTCGACCCGGATGCGCCCGCCCATCATCTCCACCAGGCGCGTCGAGATCGTCAGCCCCAACCCCGTGCCGCCGTACTGCCGCGTCGTGGACGTGTCGGCCTGGCTAAACGGCTCGAAGATCAGCGCCTGCTTGTCCAGCGGGATGCCGATGCCGGTGTCCCTCACGGAGAATTCGAGAAGACAGAAGTCAGAAGTCAGAATCCCCGTCCCTTCTGTCTTCTGTCTTCTGTCTTCTGCCTTCTTGACTTCTACGACCACTTCCCCCTGCTCGGTGAACTTGATGGCATTGCCGACGAGGTTGACGATGACCTGGCGCAGCCGGTGCGGGTCGCCGCTGAGGGCGTCGGGCACGTCGGGCGGGACGTGGCAGGCCAGCTCGAGGCCCTTCTGCTGCGCCCGCACGGCCAGCGCCTTCATCGTGTCGCCCAGGGTGTCGCGCAGGCTGAACTCGACGGTGTCCAGGTGCAGCTTCCGGGCCTCGATCTTGGAGAAGTCGAGGATGTCGTTGATGACCGTCAGCAGCGACTCGGCCGACACCCGGACCAGTTGCAGGTAGTCGCGCTGCTCGCGCGTCAGGTCGGTGTCGAGGGCGAGGTCGGTCATGCCGATGATGCCGTTCATGGGCGTGCGGATCTCGTGGCTCATGTTGGCCAAGAACTCGCTCTTGGCCCGCGACGCCGCCTCGGCCGCCTCCTTGGCCCGCCGCACTTCCTCCTCGACCCGCTTGCGCTCGGTGACGTCGCGTATGAAGGCGGCGAACAGGTAATCTTCGCCCACGCGGAGGGGGGCGATGGTCAATTCGGCGGGGAACTGCCGGCCGTCCCAGCGCAGCGCCGGCACCTCGATAACGCGGTTGAGCACCGGCCCCTCGCCCGTGGCCAGGAAGTGGGCCAGGCCGCGCGCGTGCGCCGCGCGGTAGTCCGGCGGGATGATGGTGTCGGCCAGGACGCGGCCGACCGCCTCGGCCCGGCCCCAGCCGAAGATGATCTCGGCCTGGCGGTTCCACTCGGTAATGACTCCCGCGGCGCTCATGACGACGAAGGCGTCGTGGGCGTTGTTCAGGATCAGGCGCGTGCGCTGTTCGCTGGCCCGCAGCACGGCCTCGGCCCGCTTGGCGGCGGTGATGTCGCGCGAGATGCCGAGGGTGCCGACGACCTTGCCGCCGGCGTTGCGGAGCGGCACCTTGGTCGTGGACACCCAACGGACCAGGCCGTCGGCCCAGGTTTCCCTCTCCTCCTTGCCGACGAGGGCCTCGCCGGTGCGCATCACCTCCTGCTCGTCCTCGTAGGCCGGCCGGGCGTGCTCCTCGGTGAAGAAATCGAAGTCGGTCTTGCCCTCGGCCTCGGCCGGGTCGCCCAGCCCCAGCCGCCGGGCCAGGGCGTTGCTGATGCGCTGGAAGCGACCGAAGCGATCCTTGAAGTAGATACTGTCGGTGGCGTAATCCATGAGGCTGTGCAGCAGGTTGCGCTCGGCGACCAGGCTGAGGCGCGTGCGGTGCAGGCGGCGGGTCACAGCGGCCAGGCCGAGCAGGCCCAGGCCGTAGACCGCCGTGGTGCCCAGCAGCGACCACTGCAAGCGCTCGTGTAGCCCGGCCACGCCCCGGTCCAGGGGGCGGATGATCTCCAGCACGCCGCCGCCCGCCGGGTCGGCCCTCGCGTAGCGCAGCGACGGCCGACCCTCGTAGTCCGCGATGCGGGAGAACGGCTGGTCGGGGTGCTCACGCAGCGCCCGCAGCGCCTCCTGCTCAAAGGCGTCCGGTTGGGGCTGGGGAGGTTCCCCGTCCGGTGTCGGCTGGTCATCGAGGAGACGGGCGTGGATGCCGGGCTGCTGGCGGCCGAGGCGCTCGTCGATCCGCCGCACCAGCGCCGCCGGGAGAGGGGCGCCTTCGGGCTCGGCGAGGTCGAACACGGTTTGGGCCTGGACGGCGGCGCCCTGCACGGCCACGGCGCGGTAGAGGCCGGCCGCCTGGCGCTGAAGGGACCAGAGGACGGCCACGACCGCCGCGACGAGGGTGAGGAGCAACGGCAGGCCGGCGCGGCCCTGGATCAGTGACAGGCCGCGGTCCAGGAGGTCGCCCTGGGACTGCCGGTGCCCGGCCAGTCCGACGCCGAGAGGTGCCTCGGGCTGCATCGCCGTCTCCCGCCTGGGGGCGCCGGGGGCCGGCGCGGTGTCCCCGACGGACGGGATCTCGTGCGCGACCGGCGGTACCCTGTGACGTACACGCGACTGCCGTTACTATACCCGCCGGCGCGACGGGCTAGAAGTCCCAGCCGCCAAGCCGCTTGCGGCTTCGCAGGATTGCGAAGCCGCAAGCGGCCGGCCGGGCGCGATTGACACGCCTGAGCCGTCCCATTACCCTATGCGTCCCGCGCCGGCCGCGGCGCAGCCTCGCGCCGGGGCCGGCACCGACCCGCACGCCAGGGAGGGCGTCATGCACCGATACCTCGATCCCATCCGCGACTTCTTGACCGAGAGCCGCTTCATCGCCAACGTCACCGTCAGCTACGGCCTCATCGTGGTGATGATCCTTCTGTCGCTGCTCGTCCGCCGGCTGCTCGGCCACGGCGGCGAGCGGCTGGCGCACTGGACCGGGCTGCACTGGCTCGACGGCGTCGGCCGCGAGGCGGCGCACCGCTCGCGGCGGCTGATCGCCCGGCTCACCTTGCTCGGCGTCGTCCTGCTGCTGGCCGGCGGGGTCGCCTACCACCTCCTCGGTCGCGACGTCCGCACCGATTGTTACGAGTGGTACTCGCGCATCACCGCCGAGCAGTGGCTGGACGTCGGCTTGCGCGCCGCGGCCGTCTTCGGCTTGGCGGTGGCGGGCTGGGTCGGCGTCCGCGTCGTGCGCCGGCTGCGCGCCCTGCTCGAGCCGCGGGTCGTCGCCCGCCTCGGTAGCGCGGTCAAACCGGACGGCGTCGGCCGCTGGTTCACCCTGCTGCAGCGCTTCGGTAGCGTGGCCGTCTGCCTGGTCGCACTGTGGGGCGCCGGGCAGGTCGTCGGCCTGGTCCGCCTCGCCGATCACATCATCGATGTTGTGCTGTACGTGATTGGCATTGTCGTGGGGGCCCGCCTACTGACCCTCGCCGGCCGGGCCGGGTCGCGCGTCGGCGCCCACGCCGGCGACCATTACCTCGCCAAGGGGAAGTTCAAGAACTACTGGGAGCGCGTCAAGATCCTGTTCCCCTTCGGCGAGCGCTGCTTCGAGGCGGCCGTCTACATCAAGGCGGCCGCCCTGATCGCCGAGGTGTTCCGGTTCATCCGGTTCGTCGGCGACTACGGCACGCCGATCGTGCAGTGCATCGGCATCTTCTTCGTCACGCGCGTGCTGATCGAACTGTCGCACGTGCTGCTCTACGAGGCGTTCGGGCTGCACAAGGCGGACTCGACCCACAACCACAAGGGCCGGACGTTGGTGCCGCTCTTGCACTCGACCTGTCAGTACGTCCTCTACTTCGGCGCGGGCCTGGCGATGCTGTCGGAGCTGAAGTGCGAGCAGTATGCCACGACGATCCTGGCCGGGGCCGGCATCGTCGGCCTGGCGGTCGGCCTCGGGGCGCAGAGCCTCGTCACCGACGTGGTGTCCGGCTTCTTCATCCTCTTCGAGACGCAGTACCTGGTCGGCGACTACGTCCAGATCGGCGACGCCACCGGTCTCGTCGAGGCGGTCGGCATCCGCGTCACCCAGGTCCGCGACGCCAACGGCAAGCTGCACCTGATCCCCAACGGCCAGATCAAGGGCGTTGTCAACTACTCGAAGGGCTACATCAACGCCGTGGTCGATGTCAAGGTGCCGACCGGCAGCGACCTGGAGGCCACCTTCCGGCGGATGGCCGAGGCGGGGCGGCGGCTGAAGGAGAAGCACGAGGAAGTGCTGGCCGATACAGAGATCCAGGGCGTCGTCGAGCTGGGGACGTCGGAGATGACCGTGCGTGCCGTCACCAAGGTGCAGCCCGGCACGCACGAGGCGATGGAGAACGAGTATCGCCGGCTGCTGAAGATCGTCTTCGACGAGGCGCAGCCTGCGGGAGGGTTGAAGCTCGCGGCCTGATTCTCCGCTTGCGGCGGCTCGGGTCGGCCCGAATAATAGCCGCATGCGCCCGCGGAGGACGACGATGCCGCCGGAACCCGATTATTTGCTGCTGCAGGTGAAGACGGTCGAGGGCGTGACCGTGGCTCGCATCACGGCGGCGGAATTGTGGAGCGACCATCAGGTCGGGTCGCTCGCCGCGGAATTGATGCACCTGGCCGACGACCTGGGGGCGGCGAAGCTGGTGCTCGACTTCGCCGACGTGACCGGCCTGGGCAGCCGCATGATCGGCCAGCTGGCGGCGCTGCACAAGCAGGTCAGGGCGGCCGGGGGGCGGCTGACGCTGTGCAACGTCCGCCCCGAGGTCGCCGAGGTCATCGAGACCTGCAAGCTGACGACGCTGTTCGGCCTCTACCCCGATGAGCAGGCCGCCGTACGCAGCTTCACCGGGGCCTAACTCACAGTCATGACATGCCCGAGTCATCCTCGCCGGACCACGACCAGCGGCTGAAGGTGCTGGGCATGGTTCAAATCAGGGTAACACTCGGCGCCGTAGGTCAGGCTTTCCAGCCTGACGAGAAGCGAGTCAGGCTGGAAAGCCTGACCTACAGCCGCGCCACCCGACACCGCACCGTTCTGAACCATGCCAGGTGCTGCCTGCCTTCCGCGAACATCGCACGAGCCGATGGACAAACCCCCCGCCATCGGCTAAGTTGACCTGCACGGGTTGAATTGCCTTCCCTCCCCGTCCGCCCAACCCCCCGCGATCGCCCCCCTACCTGAATGCCAAGGTGTCCCGACCTGCTTGTCCGAGGAATCCCATGAGGTGGTGCTGTCTCCGGCCGCCGCTGCTGGCGGCGCTCGCGGCGCTGGTCCTTCCCGCCGCCGTGGCTCGCGCCGACGCGAGCCGTCCCATCGTCCCCGGCTTCGAGCGTTTCCACACCGGCGACAAGGCCGACGCCCGGGGCGGACAACTGCTGCTCACCGAGCTGAGCTGCGTCAGCTGCCACCAGCCGGCCGACGCCTCCCTGCCACGTAAACAGGCCCCCATCCTCGACAACGTCGCCGGCCGCGTCCGCCTGGGCCACCTGAAAAAGTTCCTCGCCGACCCCCAATCGGTGAAGCCCGGCACCACTATGCCCAACCTCCTCGCCGACGACCCCGATCGGGCGGCCAAGGTCGAGGCGCTGGTCCACTTCCTCGCCTCGACCGGGACGCCGAAACAGGAGCGCCCCGACACCAAGGCCGTTGTCTCCGGCCGCGACCTGTACCACAAGGTCGGCTGCGCCGCCTGCCACGGTGCGCGCGACGCCGACGGCCAACCCGGGAAGAACCTCCCCGCCGACACCGTTCCGCTCGGCGACATTCCGGCGAAGTACACCCTCCCCAGCCTGACCGCCTTCCTCGACAACCCGCTCGCCGTCCGGCCGTCCGGGCGGATGCCCCACGTCGTTGGCGGCAAGGAGGCGAAGGACGTCGCCAGCTACCTGCTCCAGGGCATCAAGGTCGATCTGCCGTCCGGGCGCGGCAGCACTACCTTCGCCTACTACGAGGGGCAGTGGGACAAGCTGCCCGACTTCGACAAGCTCAAGCCGTCCGCGAGCGGCACCGGCCCCGCCTTCGACCTCGGCGCCGCCAGGCGCGGCAACGACTTCGCCCTGAAGTTCGAGGGGGTTTTCAAGGCCGAAAAGGAGGGCAATTACCGCTTCGGCCTCACCAGCGACGACGGCAGCCGGCTGCTCATCGACGGCAAGCCGGTGGTCAATAACGACGGCGTCCACGCGACGGCGACGGCCAGCGGCGCCGCGCTGCTGACCAAGGGCGTTCACAAGGTCGCCGTCCTCTTCTTCCAGGTCGGCGGCGAAATCGTGCTCGACGTGCAGGTGGAAGGGCCGGCCCTCGGCCAGCAGCCGCTCGCCGCCCTCGTCGCCGCCACCCCGGAGGCGCTGGAAGCGAAGCCCGCTCCGCCGAAGAAGCCCGCCGACCAGGATTCCCTCGAAGTGCGGCCCGACCTCGCCGAAAAGGGCAAGGCACTGTTCGCCACCCTGGGCTGCGCCGCCTGTCACCAACTCAACGGCCCGGACAGGAAGCCGATCGCCTCCGCGCTGAAGGCACCGGCCCTGGCCGCGCTCAAGGGCGAGGGCGGCTGCCTCGCCGACCGGCCGGCCAAGGGGCTGCCGGCGTACTCCCTCGGCGCCGCCCAGCGCAGCGCCCTGGCCGCCGCCGTCAAGGCGCCGCCGCCGCTGAGCAAGGAGCCGGCCGCCGTCATCGCCCGCACCATGACCACCTTCAACTGCTACGCTTGCCATGTGCGCGACAAGGTCGGCGGCCCCACGGAGGAGACGAACAAGCTCTTCCAGACCACCCAGCCAGAGATGGGCGACGAGGGCCGGGTGCCGCCCCCGCTCGACGGCGTCGGCGCCAAGCTCACCCTCGATTACGTGAAGCAGCTCCTCGACCGCGGCGCCCACGACCGGCCCTACATGCACACGCGCATGCCCGGCTTCGGCCTGGCGAACCTCGGCACGTTGCCCGAGGCGCTGGCGGCCGACACGCTGCCCGCGGCCCCGCCCGTGAAGTTCGCGGTACACGACGCCAAGGTCAAGGCGACCGGCCGCTTCCTGGTCGGCGCCCAGGCGCAGTCCTGCTTCAAGTGCCACACCTTCGCCGGCCAGAAGGCCGAGGGCGTGCAGGGCATCGACATGACCCTGATGACCAGGCGCTTGCGCCGCGACTGGTTCCAGGCCTACCTGCTCAACCCGCAGAAGGTCCGCCCCGGCACGCGCATGCCCGCCGCCTGGCCCGACGGCAAGACCTTCTACCCCGACCTGCTCGACGGCAAGACGCCCACGCAGATCGAGGCCATTTGGGTCTACCTGCAGGACGGCCCGGCCGCCCAGCGCCCCGCCGGCCTCGGCAAGCAGTACATCCCGCTCGTCCCCGACAAGAACGCCATCATTTACCGCAACTTCATCGAGGGGGCCGGCACGCGAGCCATCGGCGTCGGCTACCCCGAGAAGCTCAACCTCGCCTTCGACGCCAATGAGTTGCGCCTGGCGCTGCTCTGGAAGGGCGCCTTCATCGACGCCGCCCGCCACTGGACCGACCGCGGCGAAGGCTACCAGCCGCCGCTCGGCGACGACGTGCTGAAACTGCCCGCCGGCGCCTCGTTCGCGATCCTGGCGAAGTCCGACGCCGCCTGGCCGACGGCGGCGCCGAAGGAACAGGGCTGGAAGTTCAACGGCTACCGCCTGACGCCCGACGACCGGCCGACCTTCCAGTACGCCCTCGGCGACCTGAAGGTGGAGGACTTCGCCAACCCGACGACGGACAAGGAGCCGGCGCTGCGCCGCACGCTGAAGCTGACCGCGGGCAAGGCCACGGACAACCTCTACTTCCGCGCCGCCGTTGGCGCCAAGATCGAAGGGGCCAAGGACGGCTGGTATCTCATCGACGGCTGGAAGATGAAGATCGAGGGCGGCACGCCGATCATTCGCCAGGCCGGCGGTAAGAGCGAATTGCTCGTGCCGGTCACGTTCAAGGACGGCAAGGCCGAAATCGTGCAGGAATTCGTGTGGTGAGCCGCTTGCGGCTTAGCGTTCGCGCCATCCTTCGATGGCGCGAACGCTAAGCCGCAAGCGGCTATCATTCCCGGTACTATCCATCGGAAAATGACATGACCCGCATTGCTCGATACTGCTTCGTCGTCCTGTTCCTCGCCGGTCCCGCCTTCGCCCAGGGCAAGAAACCGGCGAAGCCCGACACCGAGGACGATTACTACAAGCTGCTCCGCTTCGAGCTGCCGCCCGGCAAGGTCCTTGAGGCCGGCGCCATCGAAATCATGCCCGACGGCAAGGTCGCAGTCGGCACGCGCCGCGGCGAAATCTGGATGATCGACAACGCCTACGCCGACGACCCCACCCAGGCGAAGTTCTCGCGATTCGCCCACGGCCTGCACGAGGTGCTCGGGTTGGCCCAGAAGGACGGCTGGCTCTACGTCGTCCACCGCCCCGACGTGACGCGCATCAAGGACAGCGACGGCGATGGCAAGGCCGACGTTTTCGAGGTCGTCAGCGACGACTGGGAGATCAACGGCGACTACCACGAGTACGCCTTCGGCTCGCGCTTCGACAAGGACGGCAACATCTGGATCACCCTGTGCCTGACCGGCTCGTTCAACAGCAACAGCAAGTTCCGCGGTTGGGCCGGCAAGGTGACGCCCGACGGCAAGTTCGTGCCGGTCGCCAGCGGCGTGCGCTCGCCGGGCGGCGTCGGCTTCGACGCCGAGGGCAACGTCTTCTACACCGACAACCAGGGGCCGTGGAACGGCGCCTGCGGCCTCAAGCAGATCGTCGTCGGCGGCTTCTGCGGCCACCCCGACAGCTTCAAGTGGTACAAGGAGAAGGAGGCCCAGTACCTCGGCCCGCCGCCGCTGGTCCCCAAGAGCGGCAGCCGCATCATGACCGAGGCCAAACGCATCCCGCAGTACGTGCCGCCGTCGATCCTCTTCCCCTACGGCAAGATGGGCCAGTCGGCCAGCGGCCTCGACTGCGACCTGTCCGGCGGCAAGTTCGGCCCCTTCCCGAAGCAGCTCTTCGTCGCCGACCAGACGCACAGCACCGTCATGCGCGTGTCGCTGGAGAAGGTCCACGGCCGCTACCAGGGGGCGTGCTATCCGTTTCGCCAGGGCTTCGCCTCGGGCAACGTGCCGGTGCGCTTCGGCAAGGACGGCTCGCTCTTCGTCGGCGGCACCAGCCGCGGCTGGGGCTCGCGCGGCAACAAGTCGTTCGCCGTCGAGCGCCTCGTCTGGACCGGCAAGGTGCCGTTCGAGGTCCACGAGATGAAGGCCAAACCGGACGGCTTCGAGCTGACCTTCACCAGGCCGGTCGATCCCGCGACGGCCGGCAAGGCGGAGTCGTACACGATGAAGACGTTCACCTACATCTTCCGGGCCGACTACGGCAGCCCGGAGGTGGACGCGACGACGCCGAAGATCACGAAGGTGGCTGTGGGCAAGGACAACAAGAGCGTGCGGCTGTGGGTGGACGGCTTGCAGGAGGGGCACATCCATGACCTGGCGCTGGCGGGGGTACGCTCCGCGGACGGGCAGCCGCTGCTGCACCCAGAGGCGTACTACACGCTGAACTACATTCCGGAGAAATGAGCGGCGGAGGCCGCTTGCCGTTTCGCGTTCGCGCGACCCGCACGCGCTCGTCAGGGGATGGTGCCAGAGCATTGTGTCAACTCGCGGGGCGGGTGACACAATACTCCGTTATAGCAAGTCGTTACAAATCAACAGGTTGCGACGCGTGGCGCGAGTATTGTTTCACTTTCTGCGGGTGTGACACAATACTGGGACAGCGCGCCCGGCACCCCGCCACCGCGGCGGGGTAACCAGCGCGTGCCCCTCGCCTAACGCAACATGGAAGGGACGGCCGGGGAAGCCCGGCAGGAGACAGGAACGTCCGGTGCCCACCGCTTCGCACGCGGCGGGCACCGGACGCGGGTCACGTCAGATCGATTACCAGTCCGGGCCGAGGAGGTCGTTGTTGGCGGGGGTGAGCGCCGCCTGCCAGGTAGACTGGAGAACACTCGGGGAAACGGTGCGCGTGCTCGCATCACCCATGCAGACCACCATGCCCGCGGGGTGTGGCGTTTGGGCGTACGTGGAATTGCAGGCCGTGGGGATCGGATTGGTCACGAAAGTTGCGTAGGTATTGGCCGGGAGCGTCGCTGCCGTGCTATTCGCGAGCGCATATCCCGTCGGGGCGAAGATGGGCATGTAGAGGTTTGACGCGCCTGCCGTCGTCGGTCCGCTAAAGGTGCCACCCCACCCCCAGAGGTTGTAGTTGCCGTTGCAATTGGCGTACTTCTCGCCGAAGAGGACCGTGTTCGTGGTCCCGTCCTTGAATGCCTGCGGGAACTTCAGAGGCTGGCCCGGGAGGCTGGTACCCCCCGGGGAGGTCGGAGTCCCCAAGGTAAACGCCTGGTAGTTTGCAGCGTAACTGGTGACCCCCCAGAGGCCGGAGCCCGCCGCAGCGGCCCCGACGGAGACCTGCGACGGGTCGTTGCTGCTGTCGCTGGGGCACAGGTAGACCTTGATCGACTGGGCGACGATGAACCCCGAATTCGGGTTCGACACTGGATCATTCGCATCGGAGTACGAGTAGTAATCGCCAGGGAGGACGCTGCTGTGTGCGTTGTAGATGTTGTCCTGCTCGATGTAGGGCAGGAGCCAGTAGAAGATCGTGCCGTTGCTGCTACCAGTGGCCGTGCCGGAAGGCGACCCGGAGAGGGGCGGCAGCTTGTTCTTGTTGTCGCCCGCGTAGCCGTTGCAGGCGACGCCGAGCTGGTGCAGGTTATTGGCGCACGAGATGCGCGCGGCGGCCTCGCGGACCTTCTGCACGGCGGGGACGAGGAGACCGATGAGGACCGCGATGATGGCGATCACCACCAGCAGTTCGATCAGTGTGAAGCCCCGCCTGCGCTGGCGTAGACTGAGGCTTGGCATAGGGAATACCTCCGGATTGCGACGACCAGGGAAAGAGAGCTAGAATCAACACCGTATGCGGATAGCGGTTTCACAGACCCGACCGGCAAGCGTTGGGTCGTGAGCCGAATTACAGGCGTGTAGGGCACGCGCGCACTTTCATCCCCTCCTTTCGAGACTACTGGCCGGCAGAGCACCTGTCAAGGAAAATCGCCCCCGGCGAGCCCGGCATCCCTATAAGAAAAAGACACCGTTTTCCCGCCGACGGAGCGGCCGCGGCGGCGGCGATCGACTCGGCAATCCGCGGACCGCCGGTTGCCGATCGCCGCAGGGCGCCCAGAATAGCGGCGGAGGGACCCCGCACATGACCGAGCTGTACGACCAGATCCAGGAAGCGACCCGGGCCATCCGCGCTCGCTGGGGCGGCCAGCCGCGCGCCGGCATCATCCTGGGCACCGGCCTCGGCGGCCTCACCGAGGACATCCGCACCGAGGCCGTCATCCCTTACGGCGACATCCCGCACTTCCCGCACCCGACCGTCACGACGCACGCCGGCCGACTCGTCTGCGGCACCATCGGCGGCAAACCCGTCGTCGCCATGGAAGGCCGATTCCACTTCTACGAGGGCTACTCGCTCAAGCAGATCACCCTGCCGGTGCGCGTCTTCCAGGCGCTCGGCTGCGACACCCTGCTCGTCAGCAACGCCTGCGGCGGCATGAACCCGCAGTACGGCAAGGGCGACCTCATGGTCATCGAGGACCATATCAACCTCATGGGCGACAACCCGCTGCTCGGCCCCAACGACGACCGCCTCGGCGAACGCTTCCCCGACATGTGCTATCCGTATGACCGCGAGCTGATCGCCCTGTGCCAGCGCGTCGCCCTGGAGGAGCGGATCGTCTGTCACAAGGGCGTCTTCGTGGCCGTGCCGGGGCCGAACCTGGAGACGCGGGCCGAGTACCGCTTCCTGCGCGGCATCGGCGCCGACGTCGTCGGCATGTCTACCGTCCCGGAGGTGATCGTCGGCGTTCATTGTAAACTTCGCATCCTGGGGTTGTCGGTCGTCACCGACGTCTGCCTGCCCGACGCGCTGGAGCCGGTCAACCTGGCGGAGATCATCGCGGTGGCCAACGCCGCCGAGAAGAAGCTCCGCGTGCTGGTGCGGCGCGTCCTGGAGGCGATGCGCTGAGAGCGTAGGAAAGAATCTCACGCAAAGGCGCAAGGCCGCAAAGGAAGACGAGAATCAATGGGCTTTTTCAGTTTTTCTTTGCGCCTTTGCGCCTTTGCGTGAGATCTTTTCGATTTCTTCAGCGGCCGGTTACGCCCGTCCTGGACTACGGCTTCGGGGGCGAGCCGTTGGGCTTGAGCTTTTTGAGCGCTGCTTCCAGGGTTTCTATGGGGACCGACTCGGCCAAGTCATCCGCCGACAATCCCTTGGCACGTTCCTTCCCGGGTATCCCCTCCATCCGTTTCTCCAGCGATATCCCCTCCATCCGTTCCTCCAGCGATATCCCCTCCATCCGTTCCTCCGGCGGCATGCTGGCGAGGAGTTCCTTGATCGTCTTGCGCGCGAATTCCTTCAGTGTGTCGGGCATGTCAGGATCCTCTCTGTACGTCTTGAACAGTTGCAGCAGCACCGTGCTCATCTCCGTTGAATGCGGCTGGTAGTGCGCTTGGCCATAGCGTACCAATTCATCCCGGCTCGTGAACAGGTGGAGCAGGGCGTTCTGCTCCTCCTGCGGCAACTGCGACGCCACGATGATGCGAATCACCACCGTCACTACCCGCAGTTCGTAGACACCCGGCCGCACCGACGTCAACGGCACCTGCTGCGCCAGGTTGTGCGGGAACCGTACGCACACCGCGTACAACCGATAGTCGCTCTCCGGCAGCAGGTTCCCAAAGGATGGGCTGGACTGCTTCCGGTAATTGACGTAGTGGCCGACCAGTTCCAGCAACGACCAACCGTCGAGGGCCTCCTGGAACGACTTGAAGGTCAGCAGGTTGTGCGCGCCCAGGTCCTCGAAGCCGTCTGGCAGGCGCCACGGGATCGGCTCTGGCCCCTTGCGGATGAGGACGATGTCGAGGAACTGCTGCTTGAGCGACAGGTCCATCTCCGTCTCCACACGCACGGCGGTGCCCTGGAAGAAGTCGATCCAGGACAGCGCGAACAGCCGATGCAACGGTCGGAGTTCACTCATCGCCCCTCCGGGCGGCTTTCCCGTTGAGCAGGGTCATTTGCACCCCGGAGGCGATGCGCTAACTCGACCCCTGCCGGCTTGCCCGGCAGGTGAAGCAGGTCGTCAGCTAGACCAGCAGCGCAGTCCACATCGGCGACCCCTGCCGGCTTGCCCGGCAGGTGAAGGAGGTCGTCAGCTAAAGGCGTGCGCAGACGCATCCTTCCTTGTCTCTCCCCTCTCCGATCTAGCCACTGACCTGCTTCACCTGCCGGGCAAGCCGGCAGGGGTCGAGGAGGAGGGGCTGCGCCATTTGTCGATCTAGCCGCCGACCTGCTTCACCTGCCGGGCAAGCCGGCAGGGGTCGAAGCAGACGTCTCTCCCAGGAAGTACGCCCGCCGTGGCGTTCCGATTAATCAAATCGCCACCCATCCGTAGGACATGCTCCGCCTGCGGAGAGTTCCAGGAAGGTCAACTTGCTGTAGTTTCCGGGCAAACTACAGCAAGTTGACCTCCGAGCGCAACTCCTCCGCAGAAGTCGTTTGCGCCATCGCCCTGGTCAAGGGCCGATTCGTTTCACGGGCCGGTGAAACGAATCGCGTTTCCCGATGTCCTTGTCCCTCCTCGCTTTGCGCCGCCGACAACCCATTCGTTTCACGACTTTGGTAGACACCCCGCAGGGGGGCAATGAAACGATTCGGCAGGGAGGAAATTCGGCCGAAGCGACGCGCGCTGTGAACCTCCAGCTCAACCGGGGAGAGCCCCCGCCGACTGTCACCCCGCTGTGAACCATGCCAACTTCCTGTAGCTTCCGCATACAGGGGTCAGGCAATCGGCATGCAGAGCATGCCCTACTGGAACACGTTGCACGTTAGCGCCAGGTTCGGGAACCCGGGCCGGGTGATAATGCCGACGTCACTCGAGCACCCCGCAGGCGGCGATAATCCCCGGGTAAGTCAGGGTGCAGCTGTTCACGGTTAACCCCGGCTGCGGCCCGGGGTTGCCCGGGATGGTAACGCTTGCGTTGGCCACGTGCGACTTCTGGAAGGTCGAGGTGATCACGTTGCCCGCGATCAACTGCACGATGATCGTCTCCTCGTTCGGCGTGCCGTTGTCGATGATCAGCACCGTGCCCTGCTGGACCTGCCACGGGACGCTGTTGGGGGGGACGGTGCCGCTGCTGGCGGCCAGGGTCGCTGTCGTCGGCTGGTTGAGGTTGACTGGCGGAGTCGGCATCGTTGTCACCTTCGGGGCAATCACCATCTTCGAGCGGTCGATGACGGCGAAAAAGCGCGGGCGGATGTTCGTGTTCGTCGAGGCCCCCAGCTCTTCCGCCAGCTTCACGGGTCGCACCGTGTCGTCGGCGACGCGGAAGTAGCCGACCGTCATCCAGACAGCGAAGACGTTGCTGCGCGTGGTCACGTGGCCGAAGATCTTCCGCATTAGCTCGGTCTGCTGGGGCGACGGCGGGACCGACGCACCGCCGGTGGGGTCGAACAGGCGCTGACCCGTCGCGCCGGTGCCGCTGAGCGAGCGCAGGAACGTGTCCTCGATGCCCGTCGTGCCTGGTTTGAGCGTGCCACCGTCGAAGACCGCTTGTGGATCGTTGTTCGGCTGGTTGCCGGTGCCCAGGCTGAGGAAGGGTCGGTCCGTGGCCGTGATCTGTCCGCCCGCCGTCCCCGGCGTGTAACCTGGACTGCGCGAACCGATCATCGACTGGTTCGGGTTCGTTGGGTTATAGAAGATGCTGGAGACTTGCGCCTGGGTAAAGCCGTTGGCTGTCTGCTGGTCGCACAGGGCGTTGAACACCTCCGCGTCCCAGATGGTGTTGATGTTCATCATGCCCGGGATGCGGCCGCCCGACGAAACGCCGGTCGTGCGGTCGCGCGTGTGCAGCAACTCGAACACGCGATACAGGCGATTCGTCTCGTCGTACCAGTTGACCTGGTGGTTGTACGAGGCGGCCGCCCCGCCCGCGGTGCTCGGGGCCACGAAGCGGCGCGTCAGCTCCCAGGGCTGATAGCCGGACACGTGCAGCAGATCGAGCGGGCTGACCAACTGCCGGTCCAGGTGCATCAGCCAGTTGTAGGACTTCTGGGGCGTCTGGAGCACCAGCCCGTTGTCAGAGCCGAACGTATCGGACGTGGCCGGCGTCATGGGGTTGATCGCGGTCGGGGGGTTGGAAGACTGGACCTGGCTGGGGTAGGCGGCGTAGGGCTGGAATTTCGCCGTCGATTTGTAGGAATTGTTCGTGTTCTGCGGCACCACGCCATTCGGGTTGGCCGGGTTGCCAGCGCCCGCGCCCTGTCCGCCGCCGATGTAATCGACGGTGATGTACGGGTTGTATGTGGGGTTGGCCGCGCCGGCCGCGTTGGTGACGTTGGGGTCGTACGGCCAGTGCGGGTTGACCAGGCGACGCAGCAGCACGTTGACGCCGTTGGTCGCGTCGGTCCCGGTGAATTTCCCGGTAGCATCGGTGTTGCCCGTGAACTGCATGTTCGGCGTCGTCAGCATGGGCGTGCCGGCCGGGACGATCGCGGGCGCCCCGTTGGCCACCGGCGCGATGGTGCCGTGGGCGTCGCTGCTGGGGCCGACGAGGAAGTACTGCGGGTTGGTCACGGTCGCGGTCGCCGGCCCCCCTATGACGGGCGACTGGTTCTTCTGCGGGACCTTGTCAATGGTGCTGATGCTCCCCGCCCCGGGACTGAAGTCGGTCTGCGTGCGGACGTTGTTCGGCGTGCCGAGGATCGCGTCGTTGTTGGACGGCGGATTGGTCCCGGGGATGGTGATGCCGGTGAGGGCCAGGCCGGACGCGTTCGCCACGCCACCTCCCGGGTTGACGTTGTTGTCGGAGACCACCAGGATGTACGGGCTGAAGGGATTGCCGGTGTTCATGGCCGGGGTCGGCAGGTAGAGCGGCACCGCCGTGCTATCCTGGCCCTGGGTGCCTGAGCCGGCGGGGGGGTTGGGGATCGGGTTGAACAGCTCGACGAAGACGTTGACTTTGGTCTTGCCGGTGTTCATGGCCGGGGGCGTGTACTCGGCGAGCACCTCGTTGATCAGGACTTTGGGCAGTTCGGTGCCGAACACCCAGTAGAGCGGGCTCCCCTCCTGGGCATTCAGACCCAGGCCGCCCAGGTTCACGTTCAGGTTGTTGCCCAGATTGGTAGTCGTGCCGAGGTTGGCAGGGAGCAGGCCGTCGGTGGTGGTGGTGTAGAAGTTGAACGGCGTGCTGATCTCGTCCTCGTCGATGAAGTCCACGATGTTGACGGCGAGTTGCGCCAACCAGCGGCGCGAGGCCAACTCCTGGGCGGTCGGCGCCTGCGGGTTGACCGGCGCCGGCACGCCGGTCACGAGCAGCAGGCGGCGGTAGATGTCGTTGGCCAGCTTCTGCCGGTCCGCCTGAGCCTGCAGGAACTGGGCCAGGATAGCGGCTCCGTTGCCCGTCCAGTTGTCAAAGCGGTCGTACGGCCCGAGCAAAGGGGGAGTACCGTTCGGATTCGCCGCATTGGGAGCGCCGGTCCCCATCGGTTGGGGATTGTAGGTGGCCGCCGACGTGCCGCTCCCCTGGTGGGGATAGGGCGACAGGAAGCGATTCAGGTTCACCTTGCTCAGGGCCGCGTCAATGGATCGCCAATCGATGGCGGTGTTGAAGGTGTTCGGCGGGTTCGCCAGGAAGTTCGGCTGTCCCGGTGTGATGAATTCGCTGTCGGTCGGCTTCGCCTGGGGGAGAGAACTCGGGATGCTGATGGCGGCGATGCGCTGGGACGGGGAAGGAAACGCCTGCGGCTGGCCGGTCGGCGGCTTGTTGGCCGAGGTCGTGCCCGTGCCGCCGTTGGGACTGGTGCCGTAGCCATACCACGCTGTTTTGACAAACTGCCCCTGGGAGGTGGACCACGTGGTGGTGTTGGAGGTACGGTCCCACAGCCAGGGCGTCAGCGCCGGGCGGTCGAGGCCGTAACTGTCGGTGGTTACCATGAGCGGAATGCGGGGGCTGCCCATGTTGTTCGGCAACAACCGGCCGATGTCGCAGTTGAGGTTGTTGTTGCTCCCCAGAACGCTGCGGTTGTAGAGCATGACCAGGTTGCCGGCGTCGAAGCGGCGGTTCGTGCTGGTCGGGTAGAGGGGCCAGCCCGGCCAGAGCGGGTCGTAGAGCAGGGGATGGTTGGTGCGCTCCAGCAGCGAGCCGTTGCCGTAGCCGGCGGGGAACGTCGGGAAACAGGACAACGCCGGGAAGATAAGGGCCCCGGTGAACGCGCCGCCCTGCCCGTCGTTGGTGGCGTCGTAGTCCACCTGGGCATAGTAGTGCGGGGAGCGCCCGCTGGCGGCGAAGTTGTTGTTGTTCACGGGGCCGGGCAGCCCACTGTTGCCGTAGCGGCCGGGGACTGATGGGAAGGTGGGGTTGCCGACGAACAGTTGCGACCACTCAGCCTGGGCCGCTGCCTGGTTGACGGCCGCGGAGGCCAGTTGCGACGGGTTGATTTCCCACTTGCCCCAACCTTGATTGGACGCATGAGCCAGGTTCGCGCCGCGGATGTTGCCGTGGGAGTTGAGGTTCACCCGCCCGTCGAGGTCCATGATGAAGAAGGCGAACAGTGGCTTGTACTTGACGCCGTTGGACGCCGTCTTCACCGGGTAATCGAGGTCGATCCAGACGCTGTCGTTGGCGCCGGGGAAGCCGCGCAGGTTCTTGACGTCGCCGCCGAGGCCCGGCAAGGGGAAGCCGGTGGCCATGTCCACGCGTCGGGGCCGCAGGCAGGTGTACTTGAGGTAGG
>DATFNV010000691.1:0-4127 GCA_035266225.1 Gemmataceae bacterium | reverse complement strand
GGCTCGGGCGAGCGGGCGCCAGGCGGCGGCGACGAGGCGGCGGGGCCGACGAGGCGGGAGTTGGCCAGCGCGAGGCGGCCGGTTTTCGTTTGGCGGGGGCAGCGGGTCGGGGTAGAATGCGGGCGGCGACGCCGGAAGGGGGATGGAAACCCCATAAGTCGGCAGGCCCGGGGTGGGCGGTTTAGCTCAACCGGATTCTATCCGGAGTGCCCCGCCGCGAGCCGCGCGGGCGAGGTCCAGCCCTTGAGGGCGGGGCACTCCGGATAGAATCCTTTGCGTTCGGCGACGGAGGCGGTGGTGGCTCGATGGCCCAAGACGTGCCCGAAGCGCTGGACGACACCAGTTGGATCGCGGTTAAGGGCGGGACGGTCGAGGCCATCGTCAAGGTGCTAGACCTGTCCGACCCAAAGCCCGCGACTTGGGTGCAGGGCATGGAGGTAGTCGGCGGCTACCACGATGACTGCCCGGCGGAGTGGGGAGAGCTAGCCGGCGTGTTCATCACACCGCTGGTCCGCGGCTGGCGGTTGGCCGTCGGGCAGTACGTCGGGGCGGCACCGCTTGCCCGACCGGCGGATGACCTGAGGACCGGCTGGCGGAAGGTTGCCGGATGGTGCCGCCGGCTGAGCCGCGAGTTCGGCGAGGCCCACGCCTTCACCGACCAGACCCAGATGGAGTGGTACTCGTGGATAGTGGCCCGCGACGGGACAGTGATCCGTCAGGTTGTATTCGAGGATGGCGAGTTCCTGAGCGACCGCGGCCGGCCGTCCGGCATCGAGGCCCGGTTGGCCGCCCGGTTCCGTCCGGACGGGTTCCGCTCCCGGTGGCTGCCGGACGTGGGCGACGTGCCCCGTATCGCTGGCGAGTGGTCGGTCAACCCTTGGCGCATCGGCCCACGAACGCGGCTGGTCGGCCAGGGCTTCGTGGCGGTGACACCGTGGGGCCGCCAGCAGGGGGTGGTTTTCAACGGCTTGGATTAGTGTTGTAGCGCCGAACCAAACGCTGCACCTGACCGCGGCGGCATCAGGTGGTTCCCGGGTTCAAGCTCCCCCAGCCGCCGCGGCAGGTGAGCTTGGCGTTCGGGTGCGACACGAGGTCGCCGATGTAGCTGTGCTGCTGTCCGTGGAGCGGACTGACAGCACCTGCTGTTCTGCCGGCAGTATCCTACCGGGGTAAGAAGCTCCCGGGACAACGTAGCCTCCTCCTTCCGGAGGGCAGCCCAGGCGCGAGCCGCAACTGCGACTGCCAGCAGCAAGGCGGTCGGGAACCAGGATGGGGTGGGCATGGTCAACCCAGGTGAAGCGTCGCAAGCGTCGTCACACAGGACAAGCGCAAGCTGCTGTTACGCTTGGGCCAAAAGGCACGTGGCCAGGTCCAGGGGCTCCGAACTCCCCCGGCGCAGCTGGTGAGCCACCGGCGTAGAGACGCGACCTGACCCACTCAGGGACATCGGCGGAACGTGGTAAGCCCGTCGTCTCCCTGTGCGGTAGCACAGGAAAGCGAACCGCAAGGCGAGCCGAGGGGGCGGCGGGTAAAGGAGGAGGGAGGAAGCAAAGGCCGGTCTGTAATGGGCCGGATAGGAGGAACGAAAAGAGGGACGAAAAGGACGAAAAGAGGACGCGGCTCGTTTACAAAAACGAGCCGCGTCTTCTTTTCGCGCCTTTTCGCGCCACCAACCTTTCGCCGGGTTCCCTGCCTCTCGCCTGGCAAGGTCATCCTGTGCCTCGATGGCGCGCCGCCCGCTTCCTCCTCCAGGAGGCCGGCCACCTGGTGCAGAACCTGTGGCTGCTGTCCGCGAGCCTGGGGCTGGTGACGGTCCCCCTGGGCGGCTACTTCGAGCGCGACATCGCCCGCCAACTGGTATTGCCCCCGACCGACCTGATCCTCTACCTGGGCCTGTGCGGCGGGCCGCTGAAGTGATCCCCTCGACCGGCCCGCACCGAGAGTGTTATCCCGCGGCCGTTGGAGTCCCGCCTTGAGACCGCCCCCTGGACTCAGCGAGCGCGCCGGGGTAGGATCGAGGCGTCACCTCCTCAATCCTATCCAAGGAGTTGCCGGCCGATGTTGTACTTCTCCCTCTGCCTCTCGGGGCTCTTGCTCGCGGTGGTCAACGCCATCGCCCTCTGGCGCGGGAAGTCAGGGGTTGGCACGGCGAGTCTGCTCAGCGCCGCGGCCATCGTTCTCCTCTTCTGCACACCGCTCCTCGGCGGGATTGCCCTGCTCGTGGCGCTCGCTGGGGCAATCTGCTGGGGGCTCGGGGCGCGGCCGCGCTGGTTCCTCGTCTCCTCGGTCGGGGTGACGATCCTCGTCTACGGCTTGATCGCCTGGAAGGTTGCGCTGCCCCGGGCCGGTAAGTGGGAGCAGTTAAAGGCGACGTATCCGATAGAGTCTCTCGCCGATCGGTTGCAGTACGAGGAGCGCCCGCGCGGCCCCGCCACCCCCGGCACGCATGACCCTGATCGACTGTCCGATTTCGAGAAGGATCTCGAGGTCGCCGCAATGCACTCCGGCACCGATCGGCGCACGCGCGCCCTGGAGTACTTGCACGCCGGGGTCGTCAAGCAATTCGTCGAGAGCCCTGGGTTCGGCATTGGGCGAAGGGTCAGAGAGCCGAGGCCAATTGATCTGGAGGCCACGGAGAGTTGGCCGCAGGAGCACGGCGATTTATCGGGGCCGATTCCGCAGATGAAGACGTCGTACTATTCCCCCGTGCCGGCGCTCTCAGGGGCGAAGGTGGCCGAATCGGACTTCGCGGGTTCGCACGAGGCGAACCTGCTCGCCTTTCTTCACCCCTTCGACTTCGGCTATGTGCGGGACCGCGGGCACGTCGCCGGTTTTCGGCCACACCGCTTCCACCGCAAGGCGGACGCCCCGAGGCGCTGGCAGGTCGAGCGCCTGGAGCTGCTCGGCCTGCTGAAGTACGACGAGCCGGTGGTGTACCTGTCGCAGAACCTGCCGACGATGGACGAGTTGCGCGACGCGCCGACCCGGCCGCTTGACACGTTCGAGCAAGAAGCGTTGGACTCGCTGCGGAGGGGTGAAGACCTGATGGTGCAGGAGGCGCCGGATCGGATGCGAATGCTCGGCTCGCTCCGGGCCGGGAAGCAGTGCCTTCGCTGCCACGAAGTCGAGCGCGGCGAACTCCTGGGAGCATTCTCCTACCAGTTGGTACGCGAGGGCGTGAAGGACTGACCGGGCGGCTCAGGCGATCACCTCCTTGACCAGCTCGCCATGCACGTCGGTCAGGCGCATGTCGCGGCCGCCGAAGCGGAACGTCAGCCGCTTGTGGTCGATGCCCAGGAAATGCAGCATCGTCGCATGGAGGTCGTGAATCTCGACTTTCCCCTGCACCTGCTTGTAGCCCCACTCGTCGGTCGCCCCGTGGCTGACGCCTCCCTTGGCGCCGCCGCCGGCCAGCCAGACGGTGAAGCCGAACTGGTTGTGGTCGCGGCCGTCGCTCCCCTGGGCGAACGGCGTCCGGCCGAACTCGCCGGCCCACACCAGCAGCGTCGTCTGCAGCAGCCCGCGCGCCTTCAGGTCCTTCAACAGCGCCGCGATCGGCTGATCGACGGCGCGGGCGTTGTTCTCGTGCCCCTGGCGCAAGCCGCCGTGCTGGTCCCAGCGGTCGCCGCCGGTCGAGGGGCAGGTCAATTCGATGAAGCGGGCGCCGCGCTCCACCAGCCGCCGGGCGATCAGGCACTGCGTCCCGAAGGTGCGCGTCGGCGTGTACTTGGCGTCGAGGCCGTACAGCCTCTTTGTCGCCTCCGTCTCACCTTTGATGTCCATTAACTCGGGCACCGCCGTCTGCATGCGGTAGGCCGTCTCGTAGTTGGCGATGGCCGACTCGATCTCGTCGGGCTTGCCGAGGCGGTCGCGCACCGAGCCGTCGAGCTGCTTGAGCAGGTCGAGCTTGCCGCGCTGCAACTCGTCGTTGGCCTCGCGGCGGTCGATGTTGGCCACCGGCGGGTTGGCGGCGCGGAAGACGGAGCCCTGGTAGGCGGCGGGCAGGAAGCCGCTGTTGAAGTTGTCGAGGCCGCCGGGTGGGATCAGGCCGCCGTTGAGGACGATGAAGCCGGGCAGGTCCTTGTTGTCGCTGCCGAGGCCGTAGCTGGCCCACGCCCCCATGCTCG
>DATFNV010000690.1:0-19192 GCA_035266225.1 Gemmataceae bacterium | reverse complement strand
CGATCGGTGTCGAGGACTGCCTGCTGCGGCGGTCGCCCCAGAACTCTGCTACGGCTGAGAGGTACGATCAAACTCTTGAAGAATTTGAGATGGAGGCGAAACGCCGCTACCTGAGTCATCTGCTGGACAGTTACGATGGCGATTTACAGAAGGTCGCCGACCACGCCGGTCTGCACATCACCAACCTCCGGAAGTGGCTGCACAAGCTCGGAGTGCCAGCAACCAGGCCCCGCAGCTGACCGCACTACAGCCATGCCTTACCGATTCCGGTCGCCCATCCCCCCGGCGAGTTCCTCGGCGGCGCCCGCCCCGGCGAAGAAGCGGTTGCGATCGAACAGGGCGGCGAAGAGCGGGTCGCCGAGATAATCGAGGCGCAGGCTCTTCATCTCCTCTCGCCCCCGCACCTGCAGCACCTGCTCCTCCGCGCGCAGGGCAAGCAGCTCCTCGGCGCCGTGTCGCAGGTATTCGCCCCACTGCGTGGCCATCTCGCGGTTGTTGATACCGAAGACCTGCACGACGCCGCTGTTATTGATGATCGTCTTCCACCCAGTCGGGAAGCTGGCCTGGATCTGCGCCAGGTCCTGCCAGAAGGTCCAGCACTGCACGCCGTAGCCGCGGCACAGGGTAATGACCGTCTCCAGCAGGGGGAACGGGCCGAGCTGACCGCACTCGTCGAGCACGAACAGCGTCCGCCGCGGCGGGATGTGACGGCGGCAGGTGATCGCCCGCAGCAGGGTGCCCACCCACAGCTTGAGCAGGCCGCGGTGGCTGTGCAGCTTGTCCGGCGGCAGGATGAGGTAGATCGACAGGGGGCGGCCCCTCACCACATCGTTCAGGTCGAAGGACGAGGCTTGCAGCGCCTTCACCACGCGCTCGCTCAGGAACGGCTTGATGTAGGAGTTCGCGGTCGCCAGGACGCCGGGCCGGGTATCGCGCTCGGACATCTGCAGAAAGGCGGCAATTTCGTCGTGAGCCATCCGGTTCATCGATTTGCCGGCCGTGTCGAGCAGTACCGCCATGCTGTAGACGGCGTCGTCGGCCATCAGGTACTTGCGCACCTCGTTGAAGTGGCGCTCGGGGCGGGGCTTACCGGTCGCGACGTGGGCGATCAGGCCGCTGTGCAGGCCGCAGGCGTTGAGGTCCCAGAACGGGTCCTTGACTCCGCGGTTGCCGGTGGAGAGCAGTTCGGCCAGCATCTGGGCGTCGCACTCGGGGTCGGCGCCGGGCAGGTCGAAGACGTCCAGCGGGTTGAAGCCATCGCCGTCGTCGTCCACGACGCCGAACGGGTCGAGCCGCACGACGCGCTGGCCCAGCGCTCGCCGCCGCCGCGCGGTGACGAGGTAGTTCTCGCCCTTGGGGTCGAACACCACCACCGGGCCGGGATAGGTGAGCAGGTTGGGGATGATCGAGCCGCGGCCCTTGCCCGAGCCGGTCGGCGCCACGGTCAGCAGGTGGGCGTCGCCGTGGTAGTCGATCGGCCGGCGCCGCCCCGTCACGTCAGCGCCCGCCGCGAAGCCGAACAGGGGGCGCGGCTGCGCCTCCCACCCCAGGAGGACGCCGTCGCCGTCCGCCCGCGCCGCATTCTCGAACCGCACCTCGTGAACCGGCACGCGCTTCATGACTCTGTTCCCCACCTGTGACTGCGTGGAGCCGCTGCTATATCTACTCGGGAATCGAGGGACTTTTTTACCCGATCCTTTCCCCGCATCGAAGGTCGATTATCCGCAACAGCAGAATGGGCACTGCCCACCAGGATCTCTACATTATCCGTTGGCCAGACCCACTCCGCGGTCCTTCCCCGAGTCCCGAGGATGTCATGTCAACTCCCGCAGTGCCGCGGTTGATTGAGGCCTTCGACCCGCGAGCGACCGGCTTTCATACCGACTCCTTCTCCCTCGTCGAGGACCTCGACTGGTTGGACCGCCTGCGCGTCCTTCGCGCCCCGGTCGGCGTGATCTTGCATAGCAGCCGTATCCTCGAAGTGCTGACGCGCGAGGCCCTGGCCCTGGCGGGGCTGTCCGCGCCGCGCGACGGCCTGCACGAGGGTCTCCGACTGCTGAGGGACTACGAACTGCTGTCCAGCAAGGCGTACCGCTTGCTGGATCGGCTGCGCGACCTGGGGAACAAGGCCCGCCACGTCCTGCGAAAGGTCAGCTTCGACGACGCCGAGCACGGCTATGCGATCCTACTGCGGGGGCTGCACTGGTATTTCTGCACCTTCCCGAAGGGGCCGGGGCTGAAGTGCCTCAGCGTCCACAACCAGCCGCTCGACGCCCTGCTGCCGACGAGCCTGGCGTCGCTGCTGGCCGTGCTGGAGTCGGCCGACGGCAATGAGCCCGGTTTCCGGGACGCCCGGGAGTTGGAGCAGCACCATCGCCAGCTACTCCTGTCCCCCGTTTTTCCCGCCGTCCTCGCCGAGCGGCTGCTGGACGGCCGCCGGGCTGACCAGGCGCAGGCGGTGCTGACGGCGGCGCTGGGCCGCTTCCCCGACGACGTCCGCCTTCGACAGCTCCAGGGCCTGCTCTGGAGCCGGGCCGGGCGACTGGAAGAGGCCTGCGCCTGGCTGGAGGCGATCGAGGCCGCCGACTCTGCGGCCGACGAGGAAACGCAGGGCATCCTGGCCGGCGCCTACAAGCGCCGGGCCGACGCGGAGCCGGAAAAGCGCGCGGAGTGGCTGAAGGCGTGCCACGCGAAGTACGAGCGGGGCTGGCGGGAGTCGCAAGGCTCAAACACCTACCTGGGCATCAACGCCGCCGCCATGGCCCTGTGGCTCGGGCTGCCCGGCCAGGCGACCCCCACCGCGACGAGCATCCGCGACCTGCTGGAAGCGCGGCGGCTGGGCCTGGCGCCGGCCGACAGCGAGGCGCCGCGGTGGTTGAACTGCTGGGACCAGTTGACGTTGGCCGAGGCCCAATTGCTGCTGCAGGAATGGGACGCCGCCCGCCAGCGCTACCGCGAAGCGGTGGAGCGATTCCCCACGCAGATCGAGGCGCTCGAAGTCGCCCGCAAACAGGCGAACAAGGACCTGGAGGCGCTGGGCCGGGCCGACCTGATCGGTAGCATTTTCCCCGGCTGAAGGACGCATACCGCCCGAGGCGCGGGACGTTGGCCGCCCGGGGACCGAGCGCCGACGGGATCACGCCAGGCGCCGCCGTTGACACGCCGCCGTGTAGGTCGCTTCGAGATCGAGCGGCAGGCAGAGTTCTGCGTTCAACGCCAGCGGCAGAACGGGTAACGCTTGCCCGACGGCCAACGGCGTCGGCCAGACGTCGATCTCGCCCGCCCCGGCGCGCACCAGCGGCCGGTAGGCGACCGCGTAGAGCGAGACCGCGGACGGCAGGGCCAGGGCGTCGCCGTGCCCCAGCAGGTCCAGCACCTCATTGTGGAGGTTGGCAAGCCGGCTAGTGACGACGTCGATGAGAATCAGACTGATGCCCTGGCAGAGGAAACTGGCGCACTTGACGGCGAAGGCCCGGCGGTGGGCGGCACGGTCCTTGTTGGCCGGGCTAACGAGTTCGATGGCGGCGACGAGCGTGGCCCCGGCTTCGCTCTCGAAGATCAGCACTTCAAAGCGATCGGGGAAGGCCGCCGGCAGCACGAGGGCCGCCGCGGGAGGCGTCCAGGTCCGGGCAGGCAGCGTTGCGACGGGCGCTGCGCCGCCGGGGTCGCCGGGTGACTCGGCGAACGTGGCCATGTCGATCTCGACTCGGGGACCGAGATGCGCGTGCTCCTCGGCGAAATAGCCATCGGGCAGCAGTTCCTCGTTCAGCACGTCGGCCATGGCACCGGCCCAGTTGACGTGGAATGACTCCCAGTGACGGCGCGGGGCGAGCGGGGCGTGGAAATGATCGAGTAGAGGCATGGTACCGGCTCCTCGGGACACACCATCGATTCTAACCCGGCGGATTCGATTGGTCATCCCGTTGCGATTGCCGCGTGGCCGCCTGGTGCAGGAATGAGTTCCCCCGTTTAGCGGCGGGTCGCAGACCCGCGCGGGTCTGCGACCCGCCGCTCAACAGGCCCCCTTGCCGTCTTTCAAGGCCGGGGGGTAGAATCCATCAACTAACCCGGCCCAGCGCCTTCGCCTGGGGCGCGAGTTGTCGTCTGCCTCCTTAGTGCGCAGGCAAAGGAGGTTTTGTACGACCCCTGCCGGCTTGCCCGGCAGGTGAAGCAGGTCAGAAGCTAACCGGGCCACCGGCCCTCCGGCCGACCCCTGCCGGCTTGCCCGGCAGGTGAAGGAGGTCGCCAGCTAGGTTAGCCGCCGACCTCCTTCACCTGCCGGGCAAGCCGGCAGGGGTCGAGACGAGTGCATCGCGCCCCGATCGTCTAGCCTGCGACCTGCTTCACCTGCCGGGCAAGCCGGCAGGGGTCGTACAAAAGGTCGCTTGAATCCGCATTAGGGTTTCCGCCCATGAGCGTGGTCTTCATCTCCTACCGCCGGGACGACAGCGCCGACGCGGCCGGCCGAATCTACGACCGCCTGATCCAGGCTTACGGGTCCGACAACGTCGTCATGGACGTGGAGTCGATCCCGCTGGGCGTCGATTTCCGCGACTTCCTGAGCGAGGCCGTCGGCCGCTGCCAGGTCCTCCTCGCCGTCATCGGCCGCGACTGGCTGCACATCGCCGGACCGTCGGGCGGGCGCCGGCTGGACGACCCGCGCGACTTCGTGCGCCTGGAGATCGAGGCGGCGCTGGGGCGCGGCATCCCCGTCATCCCGGTCCTGGTCGGCGGGGCCGTGATGCCCGGCGACGAGCAGCTCCCCGCATCCTTGCAGCCGCTGGCGTTCCGCAACGGTATCGCAGTGCGGCGGAATCCCGACTTCCACCACGACGTGGGTCGGCTCCTGAAGAGCCTCGACCGGTTGCTCCGGGGGCCGAACGAACCGCCCCGGCCACGGGAGATCGTCAACTCCCTGCGCATGAAGCTGGTCCTGGTGCCCCGCGGCACGTTCTGGATGGGCTACCGTGGCAGCCAGCGCCAGGTCGAGATTCCGCACGACTTCTACATGGCCGCCACCCCCGTCACGCAAGAACAGTGGCAGGCCGTCATCGGTAGCAACCCCAGCTTCTTTTCCCGCAACGGGAAGGGTGCCGACAGGGTGAAGGGCATCTCCGACACCGACCTGAAGCAGTTCCCCGTCGAGTGCGTGTCGTGGGAGGACGTGCAGGAGTTCCTCCAGCGATTGAACGCGCGGGAGAAGGATAGTGGATTCTTGTACCGCTTGCCGACCGAGGCCGAATGGGAATACTCTTGTCGGGGAGGGGCTATTTCTCAAAAAGACTGCGCCTTCGACTTCTACTTCTCTCAGCCCACCAACGACCTCTCCTCCGAGCAGGCCAACTTCAACGGCAACTACCCCGCCGGCAATGCCCCCAAGGGCAAGTACCTGAGACGGACCACGAAGGTGGGCTCGTACAAACCGAATCGGCTTGGTCTCTACGACATGCACAGCAACGTCTGGGAGTGGTGTGAGGACCACTTCGAGGCGGGGGGCTCGGCCCGCGTGATCCGGGGCGGCAGCTGGAGCGACCGCGGCACCAGCTGCCGGGCGTCGATCCGCGGCAGCTACGAGCCGTCGGACCGGGGCTACGACCTGGGCTTTCGCCTCGCCGCAGTCCCGTCCGGGGAGTAGTGCAGGCGAGAGCGAGTCCCGCCTGGAACGGAGGCCGGTGGGCCGTTAGCGCAGCGGAGCGGAGCAACGGCCCTCCGTGCCGGAGTGGAAGGCGGGACTCGCGGCAAACCCTGCGCGGGGTACAGGGGCGCAGCCCCTGTTCGCGCCATCTGCTTTTTATGTGTACATGCGATCATATATCGCTCCCGGATGTTTCTGCGCGTCCTCCTCACGGTTGTGCCGGCGCGGGGTCGAGTGGGGGCTTATCGACTCCGTTCTGGGCCCTGTCACGGGCCGGCCCGTCCGCCCCCGTGATCCCGTCCCCGTCGCCATGAGGCAGGGCGGCGGCGAGGGTGGAGTCCGCCGGCGCGGGCTGCGGGGATACGGATGGCGCGGGGGCGGCAGGAAAGAGCCGTTGTTTTTCAGGAGATCAAACGTACATGATGGCACAGGTAGATGAAAAATCACTGGGGAAAACGACGGTCACACGCGAGGTCCAGATTGCGACTACCCCGAATTCGGCTGAAAACAGGCGTTTCGCGAATTCGTGAACACTTTTCATGGCAATATCTTGCGTAACGGGCCGATTTCCAGGGCTTTTTCGCGCACCTCAGCCTGGACGATATTTTAGAGTCGAGAAAACAATCGTGTGGTGCAAGCAGCAAACGGTGGCGGGCCAAGATCGCGTTAACTTCGGCGTGCGACACAAGCCCGACGCGCCAGCGAGGGTTCGACGGCATCCCTCGCTGGCGCGTCGGGCTTGTGTGGCACGGCCAAGTTCACACGAAACCCCGTTTTCCCGTTGGGTGCTAGCCCGGCGCGACCGCTCGCCGAAGCGGCCCTCCTCCAGGTCGAACAGGCCGTTTCCTTCAACGCGCTCGGCCCCGTGTTGCGTGGCCTCGCGGTCGGCTACGGGATTCCCAACGCGGCCTTCAGGCAATCGTCAATCTTCTGCATGAGGGGCCGCGACAGGTACACGATGACGCGGCGCACGTCGGCCTGTGGGATGGGGTGCAGCCGTTCGCAGCGCACCGCAGAATTGTGGAGCAGACCCGACGCGGCCCCGTCGGTCGTCGCCACGTCAATCAACAGCTGCGTGGCCTCAGGTACGCGCGAGATGTTGCTGGTGATGGCGGCGATGATCGTCTCGTTCAGCCGCGCGTTGTTGTGGTCGGATTGCACTACCAGTGCTGGCCTTACCGTGCCGCCGGGGCTACCGACGTTCAGCACGTACGCCAAGATTACGTCCCACGGGCTACCGGCATCCTCGTTCCTCGTCGGAACGGTCGTAGGCATCCATACCCGGCTCGTTCCAGCCGTTGCCTTCCGCGGACCGGCTTGAGTGAGGCTCGTTTAACCGCGACCCGCAGGGGAGCGCGTTGGTACTGCGCTCCCCTGCGGGTCGCGGTTAAATGGCTCAGGGCCCAAATCCCCGGCCGCGTCTGACGGGGACTTGCAGCTCGAAGGCGCCGATGTCCACAGCCGCCCCAGACAGGCGCGGCAGACCGCGCTGATCGGTCTTGAGCCAAGCCACCACTGAGCTGTCGCCATGATTGACGGCGATGCTGAACGGCTCCAGACGCATCGTCGCCGTGGGTCCGCCGTTGTTGGCAATGTTGTCCAGGCCGATCTGCGAGGCGGGAATGTTGAGCAGATCGGGCCTCGCGGCGTTGAAACCGACCGAGCCGGCCGTATTGCCGACGAGGTTGTGGCCCAGGCTCAGCAACGCGCCGCCCACGTCCGGGTCGCTGGCGGCAAAGTTCTCCGCGATCAGGGTGTTCCACACCTTCGGCCCGCTCCCGGCCTGCAGGGCCGTTGTGAACAGCCCACCGGCGAGGCTCACTTCCCCAGGGCCCCCTGGCACGACGGCGTTCTGGGCAATGGTATCGTTGACGAGCAGGTCGGGGCCGCTCCCCCCCAGAAAGACGCCGCCGCCAATCGCGTTACCGCCCCGGCCACCCGGGAAGCCCCTCGAGCCCCCGGCGGCGACGTTGTTGGCGACGGTGCTGTTGAAGAGGGACAACGAGCCGGCGCCGCTGTTCTGATACAGCGCGCCCCCCGAGGCACTGCCGCTAATAGTCTCCACGCCGACTGAATTCTCTTGTCCCTGGGCGGTGTTGCCGTGAAACGTGCTGGCCGTGATGGTAATCGACCCCGTGTTGCTCGCCTGGTACAGGCCGCCGCCGCCGGCGTCTCCGCCATTGGCTTCATTCCCGAGAAAACTGGTCGCGGTGATGACGGCGGCAACCGGTCCCGCGGCGGCGCCCACGAACACGCCGCCGCCGCGGGCCGGGTCAGACACGACCCCTCCGCGGCCTACGAGGTGGGTGCCCCCGGCGGCATAGTTGTCGGCCAGCACGCTGTTGCTGAGCGTCAGCATGCCGATGCTGTAGATGCCTGCGCCCTCGGCTGCCCCAGGACCTTCCGCCTCGTTGTTGAATTCCCCCTCGGCGCCGTTACTGCTGATGGTGGTGTTGATGACCGTGAGTTTGCCGGCGTTGTAAATCCCGCCTCCCTGGACAAAAGCGCCGGTGTTGGGGCTGTTGAATCTCACCTGGTCGCCGGTGAGCGTTAGAGAGGCGCCGGCGTCCACGACGATGCCGCCGCCCATCGTCAGACCATTGCCATTGCCGCGCTCGATCGACAGCCCCGTCATGGTGACGCTGGCCTGGCCGCCGATCTCGAACACGCGTGTCTGGTTCTGCCCGTCGATAGTCGATACGCCGCCCCCGGCGTTTCTGATGACCAAGTCGTGCGTGACGTTCAGCTCGTTCCCCCCATTGCCGCCCATCAGGGTGTAGGTGGCGTTGTCCAGCTCGATGACATCGCCGGGATTGGAGAAATCGACGGCCGAACGCAGATTAGGCGCAACTGGACCGACAAAAGGCGCCGAAACGCCATCGGCATGATTGTGGACGAAAATCATCGCCGGCACCAGGCGGTCTTCCAGCAGTTCCACCCGTAGCTGGACTGGTGCTCTGCGATGGGAGCGACTCGACCGAGCAGAGATACGGAAGACGCGAAACATGGGAGAGTATTCCTACCGTGCAACCGGCGGATCGCGGCACGGGTCCGCGCTGCGATCCGCCGCTCGCCTGCTTTAGCCGATCTTTCCCGGATGGGCGCCCTCTCGCGCCTCGACTGCGACTTCAGAGAAGGAGGTTACCCACCCGCAGGAACGGTTGCAACGATTTTCCCTGAAAAAGCGCCGCCAGTACCCCCTCCGTCGCGGCCTGAGCCCGGCGCACCAGACGCTTCTCCTTCGCTCAGCCCCCGAAATCCGCCCGCCAGGCGCACCGCGAACGCCCGGCGACGGCTCGCGGACCCGTTTGTCGGGGCGGCCAACCTCAAAACGCGGAGTCGCCGCGGAAGAACTTGGGGATGTCGAGGTCCCGGTAGCGTGCGATCACCGGCAGCAGCACCCGCCGCCAGTACTTGGCACTGCCCCGGTTGCCCCGCCGGAGCATGACCCGCTCCAGGTCGCCGAACTGGTTGAACAGGAACAGCGGGTGGTAGCAGGTACAGGCGAAGTGGCCGTTGTAGGCGCTGCCCTCCTGATGGCCGTAGGTCTCGCTCATCGAACTGTCCACGTCCAGGATGAGCTTGTTGAGCTTGCGGTGCTGATGGGCTTGGTCGATCCATTGGCCGGAGAGGTCCATCAGGTGCTTGAGGTTCTCCTTGGTGCTGAGGGTCTCGGTCTCGAAGCGGGCCATCTCGCTGCTGGAAGCGGCCTGGTTGTCCTTGGCGCGGCCGCCCACCACGGCCCGCAGGGCGGGATCGAGGCAGAGGCGTTCGGCGTCGTTGACATCCTCGTAGCCGGCCAGCCGGCTGTATACCGAAGCTGGTGGGGTTCTTCCCGTAGGTCAGGCTTTCGAGCCTGACGGGTCAGGCTCGAAAGCCTGACCTACAGGAACTTCTCCAGCGGCAGCGGTATAGATCGACTGGCGGAGGAGAGCGAGCAAGCTGTGCTGCGTGTTCTGTCCGGTGCGGGTGTCGTGCAGGCCGGTCGCCGCTGTGTTGGTCAGTCCGAGGGCATCGTCGAGTTCGCGGTAGGCGAGTAATCCGGCGTCACTGGTAACGGTCGAGCCGTGGAACTCGAGCTTGATTTTGCGGTCGAAATCGACGCGGACGGTGTCGTTTTGGCTGTCACCCATGGGGTTCCTCGGTCGTTTCGGCAGGAAGTCGTCGGAAACGCTGGGTTTTCCGGGGAAAAGGCGCAAACGCCATGCCGAAACGACCGAGTCATCTGGGAAATCAAGGCTTAACCGCTTTCGGCGTCGCAGGACAAGCCGTCACCGCTTCCCGTGGACCATCCCCATCCGTAGCGGACAAACTGACTCGGCGGTAGGATGACGGCAGCGTACACTTCCCGAGCCGGTGGCCGCACAGGTCGTCCGCCACCCTCGGTCCTCCCCCCTGGAGACGCCCATGAGCGAGTTGCGCCTACTCTTCGTCAGGCATGGCGACGGCTTCACCGTCCAGCCGATCCTCCACGACGGCAGCCCCGGCGAGTTGCTCCCTTTCCAGCCCTTCCTCGACGAGACGGACTTCGAGGACCTGCGCTGGTATCTGGAAGAGTACATGGACCTGCCCGACGGCGGCGCCGCAGTCCGCGCCGAGCGCGTGGAGCGCCGCCTGGAGGACTGGGCCCGCCACCTCTTCGACGCCGTCTTCCCCGACGGCCGCCGCGGCTTGATCGACGCCCTCCTGCGCGGTGCGGCGCCGCGGTTGCTGACCATCGCCACCAAGGACGTCGATATCCTCCGCCTGCCCTGGGAGTTGATGGCCGACCAGCGCGGGCCGCTCACCCGCCGCGGCGTCAGCGTCCGCCGCCAATTGGAGACCGCATGTGAGCCGATCGCGTACCCGGCCGGGCTGCCGCTGCGCATCCTGCTGGTGGTCAGCCGGCCGGACGACCTGGGCTTCATCGACCCGCGGCTGACGACCCGCGCCATGCTCGACGCCCTGGGGCGGCTGGGCGATGACGTGGCGGTGGACTTTTGCCGGCCGCCGACCCTCCTGCGGCTGGAGGAGATGCTGTCGGCGGCGCAGCGGCGCGGGCAGCCGTACCACATCGTCCACTTCGACGGCCACGGCACCTTCCTGCCCGACGTGGAGCTGGGCGCACTCTGCTTCGAGAAGGGCCAGCCGCAGGCCGCCACCCTGACGGAGACCGACTACGTGCGTGCGGACCGCCTGGGGGCGCTGCTGGCGGCGTACCACATCCCGCTGGTGGTGTTGGAAGCGTGCCGCAGCGGCCAGGTGGGGCGCAAGGCCGCGTTCCGCTCGGTGGCGCCGCGGCTGATCGACGCCGGGGTGGGCAGCGTCCTGTCGATGAGCCATGCGGTCCACGTCGAGGCGGCCCAGGTGTTACTGGAGCGCTTCTACCGTGAACTGGTTTCGGACGTCACCGTCGGCCAGGCCCTGGAAGCGGGCCGCGCCGCGCTGATCGCCCAGCCGTATCGTTGGATCGAACTCGGCCCGCGCGGCCGGAAGGTGGCGCTGAAGGACTGGTTCCTGCCGCACCTGTACCAGCGCACCGAGGAAGACCCGCGCCTGGTGCCGGTCGGCGAGGAGCGTTTCGACGCCTTCCTGAGCCACAACCACGCCAGCTCCGAGCGTGTGGAGGCCATCGCCAAGCAGCTGCGCGACGTGTACGGGCTGAAGGTGTGGCTGGACAAGTGGTATCTCAAGAGCGGGCCGATCCCTTCCCAGTGTGCGAAGGGGGTCGAGAGGAGCCGAGTCGTCGTCATCGCCTGCACCAGGAAGGCCCTGGAGTCGCAGTGGGTGGAGGCGGAGCGCGAATGGGCCTTGACGAAGGATCCGCGGGGGCACAACGTCATCCCAATCCTCTTCGAGGACGTGCCACTGCCGCTAGAACTGCGGTCCTTACTTTGGTACGACTTCCGTGACCCGAAGGACGATCCGGACAACGTCGCCCGCTTGGCGGCGGCCATCCAGGCGGGGGTGCCGGCGCGGGAGGTTCGGCGGGAGCCGGCGAAGATCGGCGAGGTCGGGGCGTTCCCGCGACCGCCGGTCCACCAGTTCCAGGGGCGGGCGGCGGAGCTGTACAAGCTGGAGCAGCTGTTCCGCGGCCACCGGTCCGTGCTGTTGCACGCGATGGGCGGCATGGGCAAGACCACCCTGGCGCGCGAGGCCGCCTTCTGGTGGACGCGCACCGGCCTGTTCCCCGACGGCGCCTGCTTCCTCAGCTTCGAGCAGGGCGCCTCCGCCGAGCGCATCGTGCAGATCCTGGGCGGCTACCTGGAGGGCCAGCAGTTCGAGGCCCTGCCCGCGGAGCAGCAGCGCCGCAAGGCCAGGCAGCTCTTCCAGCAGCGGCGCGTGCTGATGGTGTGGGACAACTTCGAGAGCGTGCTGCCGGCGTTCCAGCAGGGCGACGGCCCCGCCCTGTACGGCGACGAGGAACGGGCGCGTATCGTCGAGTTGTTCCGCGACTGGACAGAGTCGGCGGAGGGGCAGGGCCGCCTGCTGATCACCTGCCGGCCGGCGGAGGCGGGATTGCCGGGGGCGTGCCGGGTGGAATTGCACGGGCTGGCACGGCACGACAGCCTGCACCTGCTGGCCCGCGTGGTGCAGGGCGCGGGCGCCGACCTGGGCGACCCGCGCCTGGGCAAGGAGAAGCTCGACCGGCTGCTGGACGTCCTGGTGGATCATCCGCTGTCGATCGAGCTGGTGTGCCCACACCTCAAGGGGATGACGCCGGAGGCGATTGTGGACGACTTCCAGCGGCTGCTGCCGGGGTTCAGCGGCGACGCCGAGGTCGCGCGGAATCGGTCGCTGCTGGCGTCGCTGGCATTCTCGACGCAGCGGCTGAGCGCAGTGGCCCAGGCGGCGCTGCCGTGGCTGGGGCTGTTCAGCGGGGGCGTGTTCGAGCAGATCCTGCTGGACGTGAGCGAGATCGAGGCGACGGCCTGGGAGGCGATTCGTGCCGAGTTGGAGGCGACGGCGCTGGTGCGGGTGGAGCGCGAGATCCTTCTCGGGGACCGGCCCTACCTGCGCTTCCACCCGACGCTGGCCTTCGTGGCGGCCGGGGCGCAGTTGCCTGGCCTGGGGACGGCCCGGGAGCGATTCATCAGCGTCTACTTCGCCATCGCGACCACTGTTCTTCAAGCCCTTGACGGCTCAAATCCGCGCGGTGCCATGGCCGTGATGGCGTGTGAGGAGGCCAATGCACGCACCGCGGTGCGCTGGGCTGTTCAAGCGGGAGCCTCCGCCGAAGCAGCCCGCGTCGGTACCTCGATCAGCGCGTATCTCAACAGGTCAGGGCGTCTGCCGGAGCGAGACTGGTGGACTACCAGGCTCGCGGAGCAGATGCAACAGAGCGGATTCTCTGAGGAAGCAGCCGCATTCCAGAGTGACGAGGCGGAGTTACTCCTCAGGCAGGGCCGGGTGGCGGAGGCCATCCAGAGCCTCCAGGATCTCATCCGGCGCCTCCGGGCCACCACTGAGTTCGACCCCACGTTTCAGCTGGCCTGCACGCAAGCCGTGCTCGGCTGCGCCTTGAAGAACACCGGGCGATCCGAACAGGCTATCCCCATCCTCGAGGATGCCGTCAAACAGTGGGAGACGTTTATCGCCAGAGAAGACGCGAAGGAGTGCGGAACGGAGACGGCGTGCGGGAATCTGGCCGGCACCCTTGGCGAACTGTCCAATGCTCTGAGGCATGCTGGCCGCCTCGATGAAGCGAAGCAGGCAGCGGACCGGAGCAACCAGATCTCTCGCGACATGGGCAATGAACGCGAACTTGCGGCGTCTCTCGGCCAAACTGGCTGCGTCCTTTTTGACCAAGGGCGGTATCGAGAGGCGGACGAGTTTTTCGATCGAGCCCTCCAGGCCGCCCGTCGCGTCGATGACAAGGTGCTGGAAGCAATTGCACTTCAGCGTCAGGGGGGAGTGGCTCTCGCATTGGAGCAATATGATCGCGCCGCTGGCCTATACAAGCGGGCGCTGAAATTGTTTCAGGACATGGGTGACGAAGCATTCGTCATGCAGACCTGCAACCTGCTGGGTGTTGTCGAGCGGAACCAGGGTCGGTCGTCGGAGGCCCGTGCCTGGTACGAGCGCTCCCGTGAGATGGCTGACCGTCTCGGGGCGCCGGAGTACATCGGCCAGGCGGCACATAACATTGCCATGCTCTGGCAAGAGGAGGGCGAAACCGCACGGGAAAAAGGGGACGCGGCCACGGCGCGGCAACGATTCGATGAGGCAGCCGCGCTGCTGCGAGAAAGCCTGCGCATTAAGGAAGAGTTGAGTAACCAACCCGCTGCGGCCTTGGCTCACAATGCGCTGGCGAAAATCTACTACCTGCTCGGCAATCTGGACAAAGCCGAGGAACATGCACACCGATCGCGTGAGATCTTTGAAGGCCTGGGACTGAAAGAAGTCGCAAACTCCTATGCGGGCCTTGCTGCCATCGCCCGTGCCCGGGGAAACGAAGCGCAAGCGGCGGACTGGCAACGCAAATGCGAGGAATTGCGTGCCGAATTGCAGCGCCGTGCCCAAGGCGAGGGCGGCGTGCCGCCGCAGTTCCTGCAAGCCCTCCGGTCCCTGGCCATGGCCTGCGCCCGGGCCGGCGTCGATGGGTCCGACCTCGACCCGCAGGCCGAATCCGCCCTCGTCCAGGTCGAACAGCTGGCCGCGCCCCTCAACGCGCTCGGCCCCGTGTTGCGTGGCCTCGCGGCCGGCGACTTGCCCGCCGTCCCGGAGGGCCTGCCGGAGCCGCTCGCCGAAACTCTCGCGGAGATCATCGACGCCGTCAAGCAAGCCCGCGACGGCGCCTGACGTATCGCGACGGGCCGACGTGGACGCGCTGCCGCAGAGGGCCGGAAGGATGAGGTGACTGCTGCCGGGTTACGGCCGCGTCCGGTGCAGCCCATAGCCGGGGCGACGGCTGGCGTCAGCGATGGCACACCAACAGCGGCCCGGGAGAAGGCGAAGGCGAGAGGTGGGCCCCGCGAGCCGAGCGGGCTGGCCCAAGGGTGCCGCTCGGCTCGCGGCACCTACCGGTTCCTGCCCCATTGTCGGGTGCGACAAGTGCGGCGGTGAAAAGGCGACGGGAGGGGGGCCGAAAACTCGCGAGCCGCCTGTTTCCCCTGGGAAACGGGCGGCTCGCTGCGGGCGGCGAGGTTGAGTTGGCGGCGCGGATCGGTCGCGTTACTGTAGGATCCGAGTCAGGTAGCTGACCACTCGGCCGAGGTTGTTGCGGCCGCAGACGTCTTCCGGATCCTCCATGAGCCGCTCCCTCGCCTCCTTCAGCGGCGCCCAGATCTTGCTGATGAAGCCCTCCTCGAACTTGGCCCTGTGCTTCTTCAAGTCGTCGATGATTTCCTTGACCTCCACCCAGTTCGTCTCGACCTGGTGGCTCTCGGGGTCGGCGTTCGCGTCCTCGATCAGCTTCTTGACGCGCTCCAGGAGCCGGCCGGCCTGGGCGCGGGCCTCCAGCAGCGGCTTCAGCTGGCTCACGTTCATGTCCATCAAAGGATCTCCTCCGGGGGGGATGTGGCCGCTTTCTCGAATTCGGGCGATGAGCCGGGCGCGAAATCGAAACAGACCGCCTGCGACAGTGCCGACGGAGCGCCCGACGATCGCCGCGATGTCGGCGAAGGGAACGTCCTGGAGGCGCAGGGCCCAGGCGGTTTGGACGTAGCTGGGGGCGTCGGCGAGGACCTCGTCACAGAGCTGGCGCAGCCACGCGATCCAGTCGCCCTGTTCGACCAGCGCCGCGGCGCCGGGACGCCCATCCGCGAGGGCCTCGTCGTCCGCCAGCCGCCGGGTGCGGCCCCTGGCCTTGCGGAGCAAGCTGATGCCCTTGTTCGTGGCGATGCGCGCCACCCACGCCTTCACCGAGACACAGCGCTCGGGGTCGAAGTTGTGTCGGTTGGCCCAGATGGCCTGGAGGGTGTTGGCCTCGCCATCATCGACCTCGCTCGCGGGCAGCAGGGCGCGGAGCCGGCTCCGGATCACCGGGCGGATGCTGGGCAGCAACTCACGGAAGGCATCGTGGCTGGCTTCCACCTTGACCTTCAGCATGAGTTCGCGATCCCGGGCCTCCCGGCTCGTGACGTCGTGTGTGGCCTGTGCGCGGACAGGCCAACTGGTGGATTCTGCGAAGTGGCTGGGCGCGCCCGAGCGCACGTTCGGCATTCGGTTACCTCCCGGAAAAAGAAGTGTCACGGCCACCGCGTATACGAGGAGGGCGACGACCGCCGTGGCGGAAACGTGCCTGAAGGAGACGGCACCTTTGCCGAGGAACGCCTTGGGGCCAGCCCGGCGGGAACGGTCACTGCGAAAAGAAGGATCCATGACTGCAACCTCCGGCGCGGCGCTGATCGCCTCGCCCGGACGCCACCGCACGGCCACCAGCCAGCCGTGGACCTGTTGGATTGTAGACGCCAACCGGCAATGACTAGGCAGGTTATTTCAAAAATGATTGCAGTAATTTACGTCCGTATATGCATCTATGTGCAGTTAATGGCCTCTGACGACGCAACTGATTGCTCCATAATGTCTTGCGTCAGCAGAGAGTGAACGCACAGGTCGTCTTCTGGCTTGCTGGGTGATTGCCCCACCCCACCTTCCCCTCTCCTGGACACTTCCCAGTCCGGGAGATCGTCTCGTGAGGGAATACGGTCCTTCCTCTTCATTCGGTTTCCTGGTGCTCGATGCGAGGAAATTTGCTATCATGACCATTTGAAGCGACGAGGGGTGAGCGCATTCGCGCGATTTGCTGAGGGAACCCATGTCTGAGCGTCGTGTCACTCTCTCCGGGTCCACGGTGCGCCAGCTTCGTCTGGCGAAAGGCTGGTCGGTTCCCGACCTGGCGCGGGCGGCCGGGTGCGACCGCCGGACCATCGAGAAGATCGAGAGCAACGCCGCCGTTCGGACGACGACCCTTCGCGCGGTGGCCGTCGCTCTCGGGGTAGCTCCGCGGCAGTTGCTCCCCGAGGGGAGTGCGTCGGCCCTCGCCGGGGACGACCTGGTTGCCGGAACCGTGGTCAGCGTCGGCGGGTCGGGGGAACCGGGCCAGCGCGACCTAGTGGAATTCATCGAACCCGCGGCGGGGACGCTGCCGGTGGACCTCCAGCGGACGCTGCGGCCGGAGCTGAAGGCCGTGTTCACCGCCGACCCGCAGCGCCCGGGCCTGGCGGTCACGGTGTTTCGTTGCTTCACCGGCTACTCGCAGCGGCTGCGCGAGGTGGTGGTCCTGGGCGTCGGCGTCCGCTTCGAGGACGCCTTCGAGACGCACGTCATCAAGATCGGCGCCCGACACCTCGTCGAGCGCGATTGGATCGGCTGGCGCACCTGTACCGAGGGGCGCGACGTCGCCAGTCGCATCTTTCACCCCGTGCGCTCTTACGCGCTGCCCGGGGATCGCTACGCCGTCCTCTACCGAGACGCCTACACGCTGTTCGGCGGCCACGGCCCCGAGGTCACGGTCAAGTTGCTGGAGGAGGTGGTCGATTGGGCCGTCAACGACGACAAGCCGGACCCCGTGTCCGTGGAGCGCGCCCTGGCCCAGATTTTCACCGACCTGGGGCGCTGGTTCTACCACGACGCCGAGGAGGACCCGGCGCGCGCCCGGGCCTTTTACGACGACAAGCTCGGGGCGAGGCAGGACCACCAGGCGGTGCTCGACGCCTGGGGCGCCCCCGCGGCGGGCCACGGGCTTAACCGCCTGGAACTGCGCCGGGACGCCATCTGGTTGCTGTGCGCTGCGGAGTGGGCCGAAAAGCTCTGCGACCTGGACGCCCCTTACCTCGATCCGGTGGATTACGTCCGCTGGGCCATACGGCAGAGCGACCGTCTGCCGCCCACGCTCGTGGGGCGCGCTCACGGCGACCTGCATGCCCGCAACGTGCTGCTGGGCGTTCGGCGCGGCGAGGCGGAATACCCCGCCGTCTTCGATTACGGGGCCATGGGGCGCAACAACGTGCTGGCCTGGGACTTCGCCAAGTTGGAGACGGAATTGAAGGTGCGCCAACTCCCGAAACTGTACCGCGACGCCGAGGTGCGGGCGGGGCTGGTGAAGGATTCGAGGCGCAAACGGCCTCCGGGGCTCGGCGAAGCGGATGGGGCGAGCGAAATGGCCCGGCGGGCCGACACCCTCCGGTTCGCCTACGAGTTTGAACGGCTTCTCGCCGACCGCACGGAGCGAATCCTCGGCCGCAGCGACGCCGAGGCGCTGGCGCCCCCCGGCGGCCGGCAAATCACCGGGGTGCGCAAGTTGGATCGACTCCTCGGCCTGGTCCTCCGCGTCCGCCAGGAGGCGGCCCTGGCGCTGGGGTACGACCGCCGCCGCCAGTACGACTGGCGCGAGGAATACTACTTCGCCCTGGCGGTCTACGGACTGATCAACACCCGGTTTGAATACGAGCCCCGGGAAGTCGCCTGTGCGCTGATCTCGGCCGGCGTTGCCGCCGCGCGCATGGCCCAGGCCAGGCGCGCGGTACGGACGTCGATGGACGATGAGGCGGCCGAGGATTACCCCAGCTACCGCGCGCCGGTGTACCTGGCTCACAGGTACTGGCAACAAGGGAAGCCGGGCGCCGGGCTCAAGTTCCTGGACCGCCATCGGGAGGGATTCGCCCACGCCGTGCCCGTCCTGCAAGAGCACGCCCTGTTGCTTGTTGCGGACGACCCCCGCCGTTACCGGGAGGCGGAGTCGATCGTGAAGAACTTGCAGGACGGCTGCGTGCAGTTTGGCGACCATGAAACCCTGAGCCGCCTGGGCGGCAGCTACAAGGCCCTCGGCGACCATGCCTGGAATGAGAGCTGGAATTCCCGGCCGAGGCCGGAGGGGGAGGAGGCGGGGGAGGTCCGGCCGGCCGGCCGGCCCAAGAACGACTCGACCGCCTGGCGCCACTACCGGATGGCGCAGGAGGTTTACCAGCAGGCCTTCGACCTCGGGGATAACCATTACCCGGGGATCAACGCCGCGACCCTGGCCCTCCTCATCGGCGACGCGCCCACGTCGCGCCGGCTGGCCCAGAAAGTGGCCTCGATCTGCCTGCAGATGAAAGAGATCAAGGAAGAGGATCGGTTCTACGTCCCGGCGACGAGAGGCGAGGCGGCGCTCCTTCTGGGAATGTACGAGGACGCGATGGAGAATTACAAGGAAGCGATGGCGGAACTCGACGAGACCCACTCCCGGCCCCTCAAGGCCGCCTACGACCAGCTCTGCCGCCTCTGGCACGTTCTCGACCCCGACAAAATCGGCGAGATCGTGGAGAGGGCGTTTGCCAAACACCAGGCCTGGGCCGGCCTGCAGAAGGACACCCTCGGCAGCTGTGGGGGCAGGAAGTGACTAACTGTCCTGAGGTCGCGATCGTTCTTGTGAGCGTTTGCTACGCCCTGTACAACACACTCCGGAGGCGCGAGCTGTGGCTAGACGACCGTTTCGTAAGGTCGTCGCCACTCGTTCGTAGCCGCATTCGCCAGAAAGATTCTCACTTCATCCGGCCCAGAGATCGCAGGGCTCCCCCATGGGGGCCCTGCTCTGACCGGCGCGCATCAAGGCTAGCCCATTGTGCGCTAGCACGCTCCAACCCGTCTGGCTCT
>DATFNV010000689.1:0-28925 GCA_035266225.1 Gemmataceae bacterium | reverse complement strand
AGCCCTGGAGATGCAGCAGTTCTACGGCGGCGGGGCCGGGGCGCAGGAGCGGGTCCAACGGGAACTCCAGGCCAACCGCTACGATCCGAAGGCCGACACCCTGACCTGGACGGAGGGCCAGGTCCGGGCCTTCGAGGTCCTCCGCCGCCACTACGAGGACGAAATCCTCAACCGGAAGCGCAGCGGGGCGGGTATGGGTCCGGGAGCCATCCCCGAACCGGAGGAGATCCGCCGCATCACCGCCTTCATCGCCTGGACGGCCTGGACCGCCTCGGCGCGGCGGCCGGGCCGACCCTACTCGTACACGAACAACTGGCCGCCCGAACCTTTGGTCGGCAACCAGCTGACCGAGGAGGCCGTGGTCTGGAGTACGCTCTCGATCCTCGCCCTGTTGGGCGGAATTGGGCTGATGCTGACGGCCTTCGGGCGCTACTCCCACCTCCTGGGCTGGCACGCGGAGGAAGAGCGTCGCCTGCGCTTCCTCCCCGCGGGGGAGGTGCCGCTGACCCCGGCCCAGCGGTCCACGGCGTGGTACTTCTTCGCGGTCGCCGCCCTGTTCCTGGTGCAGACGCTGCTGGGCGGGGCCACGGCGCACTACCACGCGGAAACCGGCAGCTTCTTCGGCGTGGACCTCCCCCAGTGGCTGCCCTACAACCTGACCCGCACCTGGCACCTGCAATTGGCCATCTTCTTCGTGTCCGCCGCCTACCTGGCCGCTGGCATCTTCCTCGCCCCCCTCATCGCCGGCTACGAGCCGCGCGGCCAGCGGCTGCTATCCTTCCTGCTGCTGGGGGCGGTGGTGGTGGTGGTAGTGGGCAGCATGGCTGGGGAGGCGGCCAGCTACAAGGGCTGGCTCCCGCACGACGCCAAGCCGCTGGTCGGTGCGCAGGGCTGGGAGTACCTCGACCTGGGCGTGGTCTGGCAAGCCCTCCTGGTGGCGGGCCTGGTTCTGTGGTGCGCCATCCTCTACCGGGGCCTGCGGGGCAAGCTGGCCGGAGAGAGCCCGGGCAACCTGCCGTACCTGTTCTTCTACAGCGCGCTGTCGATTCCCCTGTTCTATGCCGTGGGCCTCGTCAATCGGCCGCACACCAACTTCGCCATCGCCGACTTCTGGCGCTTCTGGGTGGTCCACCTGTGGGTCGAGGACTTCCTGGAGTTGTTCACCACCATCATGGTGGCCTACGTCTTCGTCCTCCTGGGCGTGGTCTCGGAGAAGACGGCCACCCGGGTCATCTACTTTGATGCCCTGCTGTACTCCGTCGGCGGTGTCGTCGGGACCATGCACCACCTGTACTTCAGTGGCACACCGGCCATCCACATGGCCTTGGGGGCCTTCTTCTCGGCGGCGGAGGTCATCCCGCTGACCTTCCTGACCGTGGAAGCCTGGACCTTCCTGCACATGGGCGCGCGCCAGGAGGTGCGCGGCAGCGAGACCCGGTTCCCGCACCGCTGGGCCGTCCTGTTTCTGGCCTCGGTCGGCTTCTGGAACTTCCTGGGCGCGGGGGTGTTCGGCTTCCTCATCAACCTTCCCGTTGTCAGCTACTACGAGATCGGCACACAGCTGACGGCCAACCACGCGCACGCCGCCATGATGGGGGTCTACGGCATGCTGGCGATCAGCCTACTGGTCTTCTGCCTGCGCTATCTGCTGCGGCCGGAGGACTGGAGTGAGCGGCTCGTGGGCTTCTCGTTCTGGGCGCTCAACCTGGGGCTGGCCTGGATGGTGTTCGCCAACCTCTTCCCCATCGGCGTCCTCCAACTCGGCGATGCGGTGGCGAAGGGCTACTGGCACGCCCGCTCCCTCGAGTTTTATAACGACCATGCGATGATCGAGTGGCTGCGCCTGCCCGGCGACGTGCTGTTCATCGCGGGCGTGGTACCGCTGGTGTACCTGACAGGCCGGGCGGTCCTCCGGCCGTCACGTCCAGCGGCCCCGACGGCCGCCCCGGAGGCGCCCGTGGCCAGCCCGTTGTTCACCGAGGTCGCACCAGCCCCGGCGGCTCAATGACCGCGGCCCTTGGAAGGAGGTGCGACGTGGACTCGGTTTCCCTGCTCCTGAGCCTGCCCGCGGAGCTAGAAGTCTGGCTGATCCTGGGTTACGTGGCCGTGGTCCTTGCCGGGGCGCGCCTGTCCGAAGTGCTGGCCCGGGTCCACTTCGCGCGCGCGCGGCGGTATGCCGAGCGGGGCTTCGAGTACGATGCGGATGCCGATCATTACCGCTGCCCGCAGGGGGAGCGCCTCGCTCTGCACCTGGTGGAGCCGGAGAGTCGGCTGGCCGTTTACCGCGCGCCAGCGTCGAGCTGCAACGGCTGCCCCTTGAAGGGAACATGCACACCGCACGACGAGGGACGACACCTCTACCGCCCACTCGCAGCCTGGGCCGAGACGGACCTCGGGCGGTTCCATCGGCGGCTGTCGCTGCTGATGGTGGGGGTCGGCGTGGTCTTCTCCCTGGGCGGCATGGCCCGGTGGGTGGGGCAGCCGGGCACGGGCCTGCTGCTGCTCGCTCTGGCGGTCAGCCTAGCTTGCGTGGCCCGGGACCTGCGCGGGGCGTGGGCGGGCCCCGAGCCCGAGATCAACCAGGCCGAATGACCCGCCCGTCGCCGGCCGACCGTGATCCGCCGGAAACCCCAGGCAGGCGCGGCGCTACCATTTACGGGATGTTCCTGGTGCTCCTCGCCTACGCGGCGAGTGACAAAAGAGCGCGCCAGGACGCCCGGAGCGAGCGGATGGACCCCAAGGAGATCATGGCCCGTATTAACGACCAGCTGCGGAAGGGCCCAACGGCCTGATGTGTTGCCATCCCTTATGGCCCCGCTGCTCGGCTGGAAGACCCGTGGATCGGGGTCGCGCGCTCGACTGCCTTGTTAGCACGCCTGACTCCGGGTCAGGCGCGCAAGGCTCCGGCCTGTGAAGAAGGGGACAACTGGATCGGTTGAAAAGAATCGTTCGTCGTTGCCTGAAGGCGTCGAGCTGGCAAGATCTCCTCGAGACCCCATGACGTCGGCGACGGCCCCACCACCCAGGGCACCGCCCGAACGGGTGCGCATGTTGCGGAGGCGGAACGGCCCGACTCGCTATACTCACCTCATGAACAACCTCTCTCCGCCCCGCTTCGCCGTCACCACCGACAAGGCGGTAATGGTCCCCATGCGTGACGGCACGCGCCTCGCCGCCGACGTCTATCGGCCGCAGGCCGAGGGCCGCTTCCCCGGAATCGTCGAGCGCACCCCCTACAACCGCGAGGAGTCGGTCATCCTCCGTACGGGGACGCCGCAGTACCTCGCCGCGCGCGGCTTCGCCGTCGTCGTGCAGGACGTGCGCGGCCGCTTCGGCTCGGAGGGCGCCTGGTATCCGTTCGTCGATGACGGCGGGGGCCGCAACCGCGACGGCTTCGACACCGTGCAGTGGGTCGCCGGGCAGTCGTGGTGCGACGGCAAGGTGGCGACGACTGGCGGCTCCTACGCGGGACAGACGCAGATGCTGCTGGCGCCGACGCGGCCGCCGGCGCTGGTGTGCGGCTTCGTCCGCGAGGCGGCCAGCGACCTGGCGCGGCAGTGGTGCTACCGGGGCGGCGCCTTCGAGTGGGCCTTCAACCTCGACTGGTGCATGCGCCACGCGATACCTTCCCTGCGCCGCCAGGCCGACCTCGTGGCCAGGGTGGCGGGCCTCGCCGACGACCGCTTCGACCTGCTGCCGCTGGGACAGTCGCCGCTGCTCGCCGACACGTTCCGCTGGCTGCGCGACCTCCTCGCCCACCCCGACGACGGGCCGTTCTGGCGGCCTTTCGACTTCGAGCGGATCTACGACCAAATCGACGTGCCTATCTATCACATGGCCGGTTGGTTCGACATCTTCCTCGACGGCTCGCTGCGCAATTTCACCGGCCTCGCGGAAGGGGCGCGTTCCGAGGCGGCGTGCCGGGCCCAGAAACTGATCGTCGGCCCCTGGACGCACGGGCCGACGGTCCACGACCCAGCCTTCGCCCGGCACGTCGGCGACATGGACTTCGGCCCGGCGGCCGTGCTCGACTTCAACGCCGAGATGCTGCGCTGGTACGACCGCTGGTTGAACGGCAAAGCCACCGGGGTGCTCGAAGAGCCGCGCGTGCGCTACTTCCTGATGGGGGCAGACGAGTGGCGCTTCGCCGACCGCTGGCCGCCGGCCAACACCACCCGGCAGCGCTTCTATTTGCGCGGCGGCCGCAGCGGCTCGGCGCGCTCCCTCAACGACGGCCGGCTGACGGCCGACCCGCCGGCGGGCGACGAGGACCCCGACCGCTACGCCTACGACCCGGCGAAGCCGGTGCCGACGGTCGGCGGCAACACCCTGTACTGCGGCCCGCGGAAGGGGGGCAGTGGCGAGGAGAACCCCGACTTCGCCGCGACGGCCGGGCCGCGCGATCAGCGCCCGGTTGAGCCGCTCTGCCTCACTTACAGCTCGGACCCGCTCCCCGCCGACCTCGACCTGGTTGGGCCGCCACGGCTGACGCTGTACGCCTCCTCGAGCTGCCCCGATACCGATTTCGTGGCCAAGCTCTGCGACGTCTTCCCCGACGGCCGCTCGATCCTGGTGAGCGACGCCATCCTCCGCTGCCGTTATCGCAGGTCGCGGGTGAAGCCGAAGGCGCTGAAGAAGGGCCAGGTTTACGAGTTGGCGCTGGACCTGTGGCCGACGGCGTGGCGCTTCGCCGCGGGGCACCGTCTCCGCGTCGCCGTGACCAGCAGCAATTTCCCGCGCTTCGACCGCAACTTGAACACCGGAAACGACCCGACCGCGAACGCGGAGATGCGCGTGGCCGAGAACGCCGTGTACCACGACGACGACCGGCCGTCGCACCTGATCGTGCGCGTGCTGGGGTGAGTGGGGGCCGTCGCTCAGGTCACCTGCAGGCGCTCGTACTGCCCCTTGAAGTGCTCGATGGCCTCGCCCGGGTTGAGGTTGAAGATGGCCTTGCCGGTGGTGCGCCAGCGGCCGCCGTCGTAGAAGAACACCGCCGAGGCGTTGCGCAGGTTGCCGACCGCTTCCACCCCCTCCATGTCGCTGCCCTCGATCGCCTCAAAGGAAATCGTCACGGCGACGAGGGCGGCGAGGCGGCCGGTCTGGCGCTCGCGCGCGAAGGCGACCTCGCTCTCCCATTCGCAGTTCTTCCAGCGCAGGCCGCGCGGCTTGCCGCTGGCGACGGCCGCCGCGTGGAACGCCGCCTCCAGGTGCTCGCGCTGCTGAAGGAAGCGCTTCTGAAGCTCCGCCACCGGCCGCCGCGAGCCCCGGCGCCAGCGGAACAGGAGGAAGATGCCGGCGAGCAGGACCACCGGCAGCAGAAGCCAGAGCCATTCCATAGGACGCCTCCTCTTGACGGCCAACGCAGACGCTGCCGTTGTTGTATCGCAGCGCGGCCGCATTTGCTATCATCTACCCGTTGCCGGCTGACTTCAAGGAGAAGTCGCCTGCGAGCGGGACGGAGGCCAACCACGAGTTGGTCCGGCTGTGATACAATCACTCCACGGCCGAGGAGGACGAACGATGAAACTGCCCGAGTTCCTGCGCGAAGCGCCCTACGGCGAAATCCTGCTGACTGGTAGCCGGATCGGCCTGTATCACGTCATCGCCTACTACAACCTGGGCGAGTCTGCCGAGCAACTGGCGGAGCGCTGGGATACGCTCCCGCTTGACCTCATCCAGAAAGTCCTCGCCTTCTATCACGAGAACAAAGAGGAGGTGGACGCCTACCTGGCGCGTGAGCAGGCCGCCATTGACCACCTGCGGGCGACGACGCCCCGAAAGATTGATTGGGACGAACTGCGGCGGCGAATGGAGGCGATGGGGCGCTTGTAAGGAAGTGTGAGCGATGCCCATCACTTTTGTCCTCGATGAGCATTTTCGCGGGCTCCTGTGGCCCGCCATCCAGCACCACAACGCCGCGGGCGTGAATCCGGTCGATGCGGTTCGTGTGGGCGACCCGCCCGACTTGCCCCGCGGCACCCTCGACCCGGACCTCCTTATCTGGGCGGAGCGCGAGGGGCGCGTCGTCGTGACCGACGACCGAAGAACAATGCCAACGCACCTGGCCGATCATTTGCAGGCAGGACGCCATTCGCCGGGCGTGCTCATCGTCCGGAAAAATTACCCCCTAAAGCAGATCGTGTTCCACCTCGCGCTCGTCGCCCACGCCGAGGATCCCGACACCTTGCGCGATAACTTTGATTTCATCCCCTACTAGGAACACGCCCGACGCGGGCGCAAGCCACCCGATGTCCATTACATCCATCCTTGGCCCCGACGGCAGCATCGCCCAGCGCCTGCCGAACTACGAGCCGCGGCCGCAACAGCTCGACATGGCCGAGGGCGTCGCCCAGGCCATCGCCGACCGGTACCACCTCATGGTCGAGGCCGGTACCGGGGTCGGGAAGTCATTTGCATACCTCGTCCCCGCCATCCTCGCCGCCACCGCCAGCAAGGACTGCCGCGTCGTCGTCTCCACGCACACCATCAGCCTCCAGGAGCAACTCGTCCGCAAGGACATCCCCTTCCTCCAGTCGGTGATGCCGCAACAGTTCACCGCCGTGCTCGCCAAGGGTCGTTCCAATTACGTGAGCCTGCGCCGCCTGCGCGGGGCGCAGCAGCGAGCCTCCGGCCTTCTCGTCGAAGACGCCGCCCACGTGCAGCTCAACCAGATCGGCCGTTGGGCCCGGCAGACGCAGGACGGCAGCCGCAGCGACCTTAGCTTCCAGCCGTCGCCGGCCGTCTGGGACCTGGTCGAGAGCGACACCGGCAACTGCCTCGGCCGAAACTGCCGCGACTACGAGCAGTGTTTCTACTACAAGGCCAAAAGGCGCCTCTTCGGCGCCCAGCTCCTCGTCGTCAACCACGCCCTCTTCTTCAGCGACCTCGCCCTGCGCCGCGCCGGCGCCAACCTGCTGCCCGATTACAAGGTCGTCATCTTCGACGAGGCCCACACCCTGGAAGACGTGGCCGCCGACCACCTCGGCCTTCAGGTCAGCCGCGGCGCCGTGGATTATCAGCTCAACAAACTCTATCATCAGCGCGGCGGCCGCGGCCACGGCCTGCTTGCCGTCCATGGCGGGCAGGAAGCCCTGGGGCTGGTCGTCTCCGCCCGCGCCGCCTCCGAGCGCTTCTTCAACGACGTCAACGCCTGGTTGGCCTCGCGGCCGCGCGCCGCAGGTCGCGCTCGACCGGCCGCCGGCGGTGCCGACTCCGTGCGCGTCCTGGAGCCGAACCTCGTCGCCGACCCACTCTCCGACGAGCTGGAAAAGCTGGCCGAGTGCGTCCACGAGATTGCCGACACCAGGCATTCCGAGGAAGACAAGATCGAGCTGGACTCCGCGGGGAACCGCTGCATCGAGCTAGGGCACGCGCTGCGGCAATGGCTCGGGCAGGAGCTGGAAGGGCAGGTCTACTGGGTCGAGGTGTCCGGCGAGCGCACACAGCGCGTGGCCCTGGCCAGCGCCCCCGTCGAGGTCGGCGCCGCCCTCCGCGAACAGCTCTACGACAAGGTCCCCACGGTGGTCATGACCAGCGCCACCCTCAGCGCCGGCGGCCGCGAGGGCTTCTGCCATTTCCAGGGGCGCCTCGGCCTGGAGGGGTGCGAGACGCTGCAGCTCGGCAGCCCGTTCAACTACCGCGAGCAGGCGGAATTGCACCTCTTCCGCGCCATGCCCGACCCGGGCGGCGCCCCCGACAAGTACGAAGAGGCCGTCCACGGCAAGATTCAGGAGTACGTAGATCGCAGTCGGGGGCGGGCCTTCGTCCTCTTCACCAGCTACGGCATGATGGAGAAGGCGGCGAAGAAGCTGAGGCCGTGGTTTCAGGAGCAGGGCTACCCGCTGCTGGCCCAGAGCGACGGCCTGCCGCGGACGCAGATGCTCGAGCGCTTCCGGGCGGCCGGCAACGCCGTCCTGTTCGGCGTCGATAGCTTCTGGCAGGGCGTCGATGTGCCGGGCGAGGCGCTGTCGAACGTCATCATCACCCGGCTACCGTTTGCGGTACCCGATCGGCCGGTGATCCAGGCGCGCGTCGAGGCGATCCAGGCGGCCGGCGGCGAGCCGTTCTTCGACTACCAGGTGCCGCAGGCCGTCATCAAATTGAAGCAGGGCTTCGGCCGGCTTATCCGGGCGCGCACCGACACCGGCATGGTCGTCATCCTTGATCCGCGCGTGCTGACCAAGGGCTACGGCCGCTCGTTTCTCGCCGCCCTGCCGGCTTGCCGCCGTTTCGTTGATGGGGCCCCAGTACCGTAGGACAGGCGTCCCGCCTGTCGTGAGGGAAGACAGGCGCGACGCCTGTCCCACCCTCGACGACGCGGAACAGCGGCGGGTCGCGCTGCTCGAAGCAGACGCGCACCCCCGCCAGGCAGGCCCACACCCCCGCCGCCGACGTCAGTGCGACCGCGTACGGCAGGCCGGGAACCAGGTCGCCGAGGGCATGGCGTGCCGGCCGCGGCCGACCGACCTCCTCGGCCGGCACGAACTCGAAGTAAACCCCGTGATCGACCAGCAGGCGCAGGCAGCCGTGCCGCGGGTCTTCGACGGCGATGGCTCCTTCGGCCCGCACGCACGCCTCCAGCAGCAGCGGCGGCTGGCGGCGCTCCGGCACGCCGAGTTGTTCGGCCAGGCCGCGGCGCGGCCCCTCGCCCGGGGCGTTGCCGTAGACGACCGCGGTCAAGCCCGGCCACACGTCGGCGCCGCGCGGCCAACCACTCTCGTGCCGGCACAGGGCGAGGAAGCGCGCCAGCACCTCGGCCCGGCCGGCGACACACGTCACCGGCAGGCGCAGCGACTTCTCGGCCAGGGAGCGCAGCTGCGATTCCGGCGGACAGTTCGGCTGTCCGCAGGGGGTCGGTACGTGGGCGTAAGGCCGCAGCCGCGACGGCAGTCCGCGCAGGCCGAGTGACTCGAAGCTGCCCGACTGGATGCCGTCGCGCAGGGGGGTGGTGGGTGGGCCGTCGCCGACGAGGAGCATCCGCCCCGAGAACAGACTCGCTTCCGGCCGGGTCGAAGCGACAAACGAGAGGGCCGTCAGCGCCGCCGCCCGGTGTCCCGCCCACAGGGCCGGCGGCGCGGGGACGTAGGGCGTCTCGGCTAATGGCGTGGCGATCAGCGACGCGATCGGTCCCGGCCAGGTGGCGCCGCCGAGGTCGGGGAAGGTCGGTTGCCAATAGTCGCGCCAGAAGTCGGCCGGCGTCCGCAGCGGCACCAGGCGGCGGAAGTCCTCGGCGGTGCGGATGCGGCGGAAGTCGTGGTCGCGGCCGAAGCGAGTGGCGTGGCCCAGGTGGACCAAGCCGCGCAGAGTGCGCAGCTGCGAGCGCACGGCGTCGAGGTGGTCCAGGGCGGCGACGTGACGGCGGGCCCGGCCGCGGAAGAGGGTGTCCGTGAGCCGCCGGACCAGCCGGGTGCCGACCAACCATTGCTGGATGGCTTCCCAGAACACGGCGCGAGTCTGCCCACCGGTGAAGGAACCAGGGCCGCCCGCAGCGGGGTGCGGCGGCCGACGATTCGGACACTACCACAGCCGGCCCAGTTACGCAAGCAGCAGGCGGGGTTCGCGGCGCGCGGACTCGGCGAGGGACGTGGCTTGTTCTCGATGTGCCGGTAGCGCCGCCCGCGCACAGCGACCCTCTCCATCAGCCATGCACTTCGCGCCAGCGCCGCCGCACCTGTTCCAGCGTGGCGGTGCCGGTGGTGCCGATCTGCTGAATGGTGATGGAGGCCACGAGGTTGCCGAACGCCGCCGCTTCCTCGAGGGTCGCGCCGCCGGCGAGAGCGCAGGCGATGCCGGCACTGGTGCTGTCGCCGGCGCCGACGACGTCGATGGGACCGGCCACGGGATATGCGGGCACCTGTGCCGTCCGAAACGCGCCGGATGGATCATGCGACGCCACCAGGATTCCCTCCGCTCCCCGGGTACAAAAGACCGGGCGCTGATTTCGTCGGGCCAACTCCCTGGCACAGCCCTCAACGCTGAATGGACCGCAGTTCGTTCGGTTCGTCCCCGCGATCAGCGCGCACTCTCGCTCGTTAGGCTTGGTCCACGCTGATCGGAAGTGGGCAATCCGCTCGCGGCTATCGGCGAGGATAAGTTTCTCAGGATTCGCGTCGCCGAGTTCCGCGAGCTGATGCCGCACTCGACTCGTCACAACGCCACACTCTGCCTCACTCACCTGATCCAGTACCAGCAGGGCATCGACCTGGGGCCACATCGCGTTGAGGGCAGCGATCACCTTGTCTTCCGCACCTGCGGGGAGCGGCGAGCGATTCTTGATGTCCAGGCGATTCAACTCACGCGGTGGCTGGCCCGCCTGCTGAAGCATCGGCTTGGTGTAGGTGGGGGTGCGGCGGGCATGGTGGCTGAAGACGTGTTCGAGGGCGACGACGCGCAGCGCCTCCAGCGCCTGCCGCAACTCGCACCCTTCACCATCATCGCCGATGACCGCGATGGGGAGGATTCGCCCCACGCCGAGCGCCGCCAAGTTGTTGATGACTGTCCCGGCCGCCCCCGGATACGAGCGCACGCGCACTACCTGGTAGGCGTCCAACCCCGTCTCGATGCTGGGCTCCGTCAGCGTCGCGTCGATATCGAGATAGCGGTCGAGGAACAGGTCGCCGAGCACGCCGACGGTCAAGTGCGGAATACGCTGGAGTATCTGTTCCAGCCTTCCGGCAGTAAGGGTCATGGCACGCTCCCCTTCGGGTCATGGGAACCGCGCCCGGATGTCGGCCACGGCCAGGCACTGCAGGGCAAACGAGAGGTGCAGCTTCACCTCAGGGGGGTAGGTGCGGACGGCCCATTCAAACCATTCGCGCTCGGTCACGTCGTCAGCCGCGGAGCGGTGGCCGTCGCGCCAGCCGATGACAGTGACGTGGGGCAAGGGGGTCCGGTCTTCCTCATGCTCATACCAGGCTTCGATCTCGATCGATCGGAGCCCGGCCACGGCCTGCCGGGTGTGCTCGATCATCTCCTCGACCGGCCCGCGCAGCCCGAGTTCCTGGATCAACTCGCGAGCCTCGGCGGGCATTGACACAGGTACCAGCACTCCGGCACTCATGGCGTGCTCCTGGGGGGCGACAATTTCCAGCACAAGCTATTATGCCCGAAGCGGCTCCTGCGGCCTACCCCACTCAGCCGCCGGCTCCCCGCGCCGCGTGGTACAAGGCCGGCACCGTCGCGCGGTGGTCGCCTGGAACGTAGAAGCTCTCGCCGCCGTCGGCGACCGTCCGCACCAGGATCGTCTTCCATGGCCGGTAGTAGTACTGCGGGTCGGTCTTCGGCGCCTGCCGCCGCGTGTCACCTTCGATGGGGATCAGGTCGAACACCGCCGTCGTGAAGTGCTTGATGACGCGCCCCTCCTGGTGGGCCACGTTGCGGGCCATCGACAGGGCTTTGAGATAGACTTCCGGCCCCATCACCGCACTGCCGAAGTTCAGCAGGACGCCGCCCTCTAATTTCGTCACCGCCTGGGCGAAGATGAGGAAGTCCTGATAACTGGTCTGCCCCAGGGCCGCCCCGTCGCAGTTGGGGTGCTCGTGGATGATGTCGTAGCCGACGCCGACGTGAACGGTGACCGGGACGCCGAGGCGCACGCCCGCGGCCAGCACGCTGACGTCCTTGTGCGGGAACGGCCCGTCAAGGATGGTCCGGCCCAGCACCTCGCCGAGGCCCAGGCCGGACCTTGCTCCCTCGCAAATGGCGTCATTCATCCGCCCGGTTTCCTCCCAGAGGCCGAACTCGCCGGACTGGATGTAGCGGGCGACGCTCTCGGTGGTGGCCCCGATGAGCGCGAACTCCCAGTCGTGGATCGGGCCGGCCCCGTTCATGGCGAGGTGCGTCACCAGGCCGCGCTCCATCAGGTCGATGAGGTAGCGCGACACGCCGGCGCGGAGGACGTGAGCGCCCATCATCAAGATGCGGGCGGCGCCGCGCTGCTTCGCCTCGACGAGCCGGCGGCCGAGGATCGCAAGGGCGGGATGCTCGAACGGCAGCGGCGGGGCGTCGAGGCGAAGGATGACGGAGAGGTCGAGATCGTGTTGCCGACGCGCCAGCGGCTGGATGCGAAGGCGCGAGCGGTCGAAGGCCGGGTGAGGCATGGTGGGGTGTCCTTTTCGGGCCTATTGTAGCGAATAGTGTAGTCGCGAGCGCTGATTCATCGTTTCGCGAACCGATGAATCAGTTCGCCGGTAAACGAGGGCCCACACATGTCCGACTCCTTTGCCCGCAGCACGCGCGGGGCGCGCGACGCCCGCGACTGGGGACTGACGCGCCGCGCCTGGTTCAAGGCGTCCGGGTTCGACGACATCGACCTGGCCAAGCCGGTCATCGGCATCGCCCAGACGTGGAGCGAGCTGAACCACTGCCACATCCACTTCCGCGAATTGGCCGAGGCGGTCAAGCGCGGCGTCTGGCAGGCCGGCGGCTGGCCGCTCGAATTCCCGACGATCTCGCTCGGCGAATTCCACATCAGCCCGACGACGATGCTGTACCGCAACCTGCTGGCGATGGACACCGAGGAGATGATCCGCGCCCAGCCGCTCGACGGCGTGGTGCTGCTCGGCAGCTGCGACAAGAACGTCCCCGCCCAGCTCATGGCCGCCGCCTCCGCCGACAAGCCGGCGCTGCTGCTTACCGGCGGGCCGATGCTGACGAGCCGCTGGAACGGCCAGACGCTCGGCGCCTGCACCGACTGCCGCCGCCTGACAGAAGACCTGCGCGCCGGCCGCATCAGCCGCGAGCAGTACGCCGAGATCGAGGACGCGCTGGGTCGCTCGGCGGGGCACTGCATGGTCATGGGCACCGCCTCGACGATGGCGGCCCTGGGCGAGGCGTTGGGAATGTCGCTGCCCGGCACCGCGGCGATCCCCGCCCCGGACTCGCGTCGCCTGCGCCTCGCCGAGGCGGCCGGCCGGCAGATCGTCGAAGTGGTGCGGCAAGGACTCACGCCGTCGCGGATCATGACCGAGGGCGCCTTCGACAACGCGCTGCGCGTGTTCCTGGCGATTGGCGGCTCGACCAACGCCGTCATCCATCTCGTGGCCATCGCGCGGCGGCTGGGGATCGAACTGCCCCTGGAGAAGTTCGACGCCTTCAGCCGCACGACGCCGCTGCTGGTCAACCTGCGGCCGTCGGGTCAGTTTCACATGGAAGACCTGTTCGAGGCCGGCGGCGTCCCGGCGGTGATGCGCGAGTTGTCCCCTCTTCTTCACCTCGATTGTCTGACGGTGACCGGGCGCACACTCGGCGAAAGTCTTCAGACCACAGGCGTTTCGCGCTCGGAGGTCATTCGGCCGCTGCGCGACCCGCTCGCCCCGGAAGGCGGCACCGCGATCCTGCGCGGCAACCTGTGCCCGCGCGGGGCGGTCATCAAGCAATCGGCCGCCTCGCCGCACCTGCTGCGCCACCGTGGCCGGGCCGTCGTCTTCACCGGCCAGGACGACCTCGAAGCCCGCATCGACTCGCCGGACCTCGACGTGCGGCCCGACGACGTGCTGGTACTGCAAAACGTCGGCCCGGTCGGCGCGCCGGGGATGCCGGAGTGGGGATCGATCGCCATGCCGCAGAAGCTGCTCGACGCCGGCGTCCGCGACATGGTGCGGATCAGCGACGCGCGCATGAGCGGCACCGCGGCGGGGACGGTGGTGCTGCACGTCTGCCCCGAGGCGGCGGTCGGCGGGCCGTTGGCCCTGGTGCGCGAGGGGGACGCGATCGAGTTGGACGTGCCAGGCCGCTCGCTCAAGGTGATGCTCTCGGACGACGAGCTGGCGCGGCGCCGAGCGGCCTGGACACCGCCAGCGCCGCGCTTTACACGGGGCTATGGGAAAATGTTCATCGATCATGTCCTGCAAGCGGACGAGGGATGCGACTTCGATTTCCTGCGGTAGGGTCAGTGGTTTAGCGGCCGCCCTCGGGGCGGCGCTCAGAGCGCCGCCCCGAGGGCGGCCGCTCAACTCACCGGCGGCCGCGGCGGTTCAGACCGGCCACCGTCTTCGCCGTCGCCTCGTTATCGACGAAGAAGTCCTGCCAGTCGTCGAAATGCTCGACGGTCCCCTCCAGGTCGTACTCGGCGCTAATCAGGTCGCCGAGGTGCGCCTGCAAGGCGCGCTCCCCGGCGGGCGTGGCGTGGTGCGTCGCGACCTCGCTGACGAAGTTGAGCAGGTCGTAGACCTTGCACGCCGCCGGCAGCGTCCGCTGCCGCTTGGCGCTGAGCGCTTCGAGGTTGGCCAGGCCGTAGATGTGCGACAGGTCGCCGGTCATGCGGTGGAAGGCGGTGAACAGCGGCGAGCCGGGTGGCACCTCCGCGGCGCCGTCGCCGCCGCGGGCCGGCCGCGCTCCCTTCAGTTCGCCACGGCCGTGCAGGCGCGTCAGCACCTTGCCGAGGCGGTTGACCTCGCCGACCGACGCCCAGCTCGTCGCCGCCGACTCGAAGCGCTGTCGCATCGCCGCGTAGCCGTCCTCGTTGTTGAATCCTTCGAGGACCCGCAACAGGGCGAACGTCCCTCCGTCGTCCCCCCGGCCAACGTTCAGTTCGCTGCGGAACGCGGGGCTGAAGCCGACGGCGCCGTTGCTGCACACCAGGCGCAGCAGCGACAGGTAGACGGCCGGCCGGCCGAAGCCGTCGATGGGCGCGTCGATGACGAACTTGTTCTGAAACTTGTCGCCCGCCACCTGGAACGTGCCGTCGCAGCGCGGGGCGTGCTTGCTGCGGACGTAGCCGTCGCTGTACTTGATCTCCTCGGCCGCGTAGTCCTTGAGCAGCCCGACCAGGTCGTCGTAGGCGATCAGCGAGGCCCCGGGGGCGGTGACGGCCAGCAGCCGGTCGCCCTTCGCGTTCTTCTCGACGCACCAGCGGAAGGAGTCGTTCGGCGCCACCTTGCTGATACGGGCGAAGACCTCGGCGTGCGTGAAGTAGCGGAAGATGTTGCCGGTGAAGCCGAAGCGCAGGTGCAGGCTGTTCCAGAAGCGGTTCGTCGGCCGCAGCGACCGCCCCTCGAGGAACATCTCGCACACCTCCGTCTTGCCGCGCTTGTCCACCGCGGTTCGCACCGACAGGTCCTTGATCCGGGCCAAGCCGTGCTCGAAGTGCTGGGACATTGTTGACTCCTTGATTCGCTGAAGACCCCCAGGGCGACAATTTGTCATATCACGGGACGGGCGTTCACCACAGCTTGGTAGGCGATTTTTCCGGGCAATTCACGCGACATTCCGAGTCCGTCGGCGGCGGCCGGGGCCGCGGTGGTCGCGGAAGTGCTCTCCGCGGCGCTCGGCGGGCTGTCCGAGGATGCCCGGCAGCGCGACGCGGGTCCTGGCCAGCGCCCGCATCGTCCGCCCGGCCACCTCGTTGATCCGGGGGTTGAGGGACAGGGAGCGCCACTCGCCGTGCTGCCAGGCGAACTGCGCCGCGGCCGCCGCCGTCCGCACGAATGGCCAGCGCGTCTGGCTGCACTGGACGATTTGCTTGACCGGCACGGCGGAGTGCTTTCGCAGGACGCGGCCGCACATTTGAATGGTCAGGCCCTTGCACGATGGGCGGCAGAAGACCGTCTGCAACTCGGGGCAGTCGAACCCCTCGGACAGCACCAGGCAGTTGCTGAGCACGTCCAACCGCCCGGAGCGAAACGCCTCGAGTTGGGCGTCGCGGTCGCTGCTGCCGGTCACGACGTCGCAGCGCACGCCGGCCCTCTTCAGCAGGGCGTTGGCCGCAAAACACTGTTCCAGGGTGTGGAAGTAAAAGATCGAGCGGCCCCAGCGCGTTCGGTCGCGCAGGTAGTGCTCGACGACCGAACGGGGGTTGTAGGCGGGCAGGGTGAAGTGGTGGTAGGGCGACAGGTAGCCGTCCTGGATGAGTGAGGCGATGCCGGCGTCCCTGATGACGGAATCAAAGCAGAGCTTAACGCTGTCACTCCGATAAGGGGTGGCCGACAGGCCGAGGATGAAACGCGGCCGGATGACCTGGTGAAGGTGGGCCATGCTGCTGGCGGCGTCGTGCTGCGCCTCGTCCACCACGAGCAGGTCGAGGCCGGCCGGCGGGTCCTTGTCGAACATGGACAGGAAGGCGGCACGGACGCCGATGCGCTTGTCGTCGTTCTCGGCGCGGGCCTGGTCGAGGAGGTAGCGGCGCATGGCGACCCAGCCGACGCGGACGCCCAGGCGCTCCTGGAGGGCGCGGGCGACGAGGAGCCCCATCACGGTCTTGCCCGACCCGGTGGGGCTCTCGATGAGGACGGAGCGCAGCCCCGCGTCGGCAAAGAATTCGAGGGCCTTGCCGACGATGCGCTGCTGGTAGGGGCGCGGCTGTACTGCCGTCTGGGCGATCAGATCATCGAGGTTGGGCACAGGGCGACTCCGCCGGGTGTGAGATTTCATGATCCTGTTCAGGAGATACGGCCACGGGCGAATGATTTTTGGGAGGGTAGCATCCGCGCGGGGAGGAGTGGTAGCCCGGTAGGTGTGTTTTTGTTTAGACGCGCACACATCGAAGAAAAAGCGTGTTCCCGAAGGCCCGCGAGGTGACACTATGGGAGGAGCGCCGAATATCTCGCGAGGGACGGAGTCATGGCCAGCAGCCCCGCCCATGTGATCCTGCGGCACGTTCACCGGTTGGCCGCCGAAGCGGCCAACGGCGCGGCGCCCGATGCCGAACTGGTGCAGACGTACCTGGCGCGGCGCGACGAGGCCGCCTTCGCCGCCCTGGTACGGCGGCACGGGTCGATGGTCCTCGCCGTCTGCCGCTCGGTGCTGCACCACCACCAGGACGCGGAGGACGCTTTCCAGGCCACGTTCCTCCTGCTGTCCCGCAAGGCGGGGTCACTCCGCAAGCCGGCCGAGGTCGGCAGCTGGCTGCACGGCGCCGCCTACCGCCTCGCCCTCAACGCCCGGGCGGCGGCGGTTCGCCGCCGCGCTCACGAACAGGCGGTGGAGCCGCGCCCCCCGGCCGACGTGGACAGCGTCACCTGGGGCGAACTGCGCCAGGTCCTTCACGAGGAATTGGCCCATTTACCGGATCGATTGCGGGCGCCGCTGTTGCTCTGCTACCTGGAAGGACTGACGCAGGACGAGGCCGCCCAACGCCTCGGCTGGCCCGCGACGACGCTCAAGGGCCGGGTCAACCGGGGGCGCGACTTGCTGCGGAAGCGGTTGGCCCGGCGCGGCTTCGCCCTGTCGGCGCCGCTCTTCGCAGCGCTGTTCGCGGACGGCGAGGCGGGGGCGCTTTGCCTCACGGGCGCCCTGGTCCAAGGCACAGTGAGCGCGGTGATGGGCGGCGGTTCGGCGCGGACGGTCGCCTTGGCCGAGGGTCTGTTGCGCTGGAGCTTTCTTAGCAACTTGCGGGTCGTGTTTGTCGTACTTTTGGCAGCTGGCGCCTTGGCGGCTGGCGCGACCCTGTTGAGGCCCCCGGCGGCGCTTCCGCAGGCCGAAGCCGACGAACCGCCGCGGGCTGTGCCTCCGGAGAAGTCGGCCGAGTCCTCACCAAAGGAGACCCTAAACAAAGCCAAGGCGGATCCGCTGCCGGAAGGTGCCCTTTTCCGCCTGGGAAGCCGGCGCCTGCGCCACGCCGGGCCGGTCTACACCGTCGCCTTCTCCCCTGATGGCAAACTGCTTCTCTCGGCCGGCAACGACGGCACCGTCCGCGTGTGGGACGCAGACACGGGGAAGGAGTTGCGGCAGATCACGCAATCGACTTGGGCCGCGGCGTTTTCTCCCGACGGAGAATGGTTAGCCGCCTCCGAGGAGGGCAAGGCGATCATCCTGAATGAGGTGTCGCTCGGCAAGAAGACGCGGCAGATCGGCGAAATCGGGGGACGTGCCCTGGCCGTGGCCTTCTCCCGGGACGGCAAATCGCTGGCCGTCGCTGGCTCCTGGTCCACGGTCGCCGTCTGGGATGTGGCTGCGGCGAAATTGAAGTTTCTCCGGCTGTTGCCGTCGAATACCTTCTGTCGCGCGCTCTCGTTTTCGCCCGACGGCAAGCTCCTGGCCGCCGGCACCATCGGGCGCGTGTGGGATGTCGAAACCGGCAATCAGCTGTACGAACTTCAGGCGTCCGGTGTCGCCTTTTCCCCCGACGGCAAGCTGCTGGCCGCAGCCGACCTCCACGGTGGCGTCCGGTTCGTTGAGCCGACGACCGGCAAAGAAGTTGGCAAGCTGCCCGCCGGCCGCGCCAAGGACGAGACGCAAATCGCCTTTTCGTCTGACGGAAAGCTCCTCGCTGCTGCCGGGAGTCATGCACTGTACCTCTTCGATGCCACCCGGCGGCAGCTCTTGCACGAGACGCCCGCTCCCCCCGGCGGCTTTCAGCATGTCGCCTTCTCTGCCGACGGCAAGGCGCTGGCCTGCGCCGCGGGTTACACGATCCGCGTCTGGGACGTGGCGACCTGGAAGGAGCGCTTCCCCCTGGAGGGTCACACGACCGAAATTGACGCCCTCGCCTACTCGCCGGACGGCAAGACGCTGGCTACAGGCGGGACCCACGACGACCGCCTTCTCCTATGGGACGTGCCTACGGGCAAGGAGCGGCTCGTTATCGACTGCGAGGGGCAGGGCGTCCAGAGCCTGGCCTTCGCGCCGGATGGCAAATCGTTGGCGGCGGGACTGACTCAGGAAATGTCGTCGCACAGGCCCGTCGCGGTTTGGGACCCGGCCACCGGCAAGTGTCTGCATCGCATCGGCCGCTCTTCCGCGGCGCGGGCCATCGCCTTTTCCGCAGACGGCCGGCTGCTGGCCGCCGCCCCCGTCGTTTTCGTCTGGGACGCCAGAACCGGCGAGGAACGGGCCAAGATCCTCGACGCCCCGCCGGGCCATTCCCTGGCCTTCACTTGCGGTGGGCGCTCGCTGTTGTGTACCGGCCAAGCGCTCAGCGAATGGGACGTGGCGACCGGCAAGGAACTGCGACAATTCGAGGGCAAGCCGCTCCCGCACTTGCGGATGGTTTTGTCCCCGACCCGTCGCTACGTCGCCGTCGGTTGGCGCTACGGCACGGACACTCCGCAGAAGAACCCCATCCGCATCTGGGAAGTCGCCACCGGCAAGGAGGTCGCCGGCCTGTGTCCTGACGAGAGCATGGCCGATGAAGTAGCCTACGCTCCGGATGGCCGGTTCATCGCCTGTCTCCGCCACGATGCCACAATTCGCGTCTCCGATGTGCTGACCGGCGAGGAGGTGCGCCGCTTCCGCGATCCGGCACAGCCGCGACTGATCGCCTTCGGCCCGGACGGTCAGACACTCGCCTCGGCCGGCTGGGACACGACGATCACCCTCTGGGACGTAAAGGACCTGACCAAGCGCACGCCGGCGCGCGTCGAGCCGCTGTCGCGCGACCGCCTGGCTGCCCTCGCCGCCGACCTGGAGGGCAGCGACGCCGTGAAGGCTTTCGAGGCCGTCCGCGCCCTGGCTCGCGTGCCCGACCAGGCTGTACCGTTGCTCCGCGAGCGCTTCAGCAAGTCGGGGCCGGTGCCGGGGGCCGAGCGCATCGCCAAGCTGATCGCCGAGCTGGACGACGACGAGTTCAAGGTGCGCGAGCGCGCCAGCGAGGAGCTGGAGAAGCTCGGCGCCGCGGCCGACGCCGCGCTGCACCGGGCGCTGGAAAGCAAGCCGTCTGCCGAGGTCAGGAAGCGGATCGAGGCGCTGCTGGCGAAGCGCTCGCCGGCCGGCATGTCTCCTGAGCGGCTGACGGCGCTGCGGGCGCTGGAGGTGCTGGAGTTGGCCGGGACGCCGGAGGCACGCCGACTCATCAAATCGCTCGCCGAGGGCGACCCCGCAGCGCCGGCCACCGCGGAGGCGCGGGAGGCGCGGGAACGGCTCGGCCGCTGACACGTTCTCGGGCCAGGCCGAAACGCCGATCTCAACCGCGCCGGGCTACTCAGCGGGCGGCGTCAGGCCCTTCTCCGCGAGAAACGCCTGGAGCCGAGCCAGCTCCGCCTGAATCCGGTCGGCGCGGTCTTTCTCCTTTTCGGCGCGGTCTTTCTCCTTCTCGGCGCGGTCCTTCTCCTTTTCGGCGCGGTCCTTCTCCTTGAGCACTTCTTGTGGCTCCCGCTCCGCGAACACAGGGACCAATTCGCCCTCGTTCGTGTAGAGACGCAGCCACATTTGCTCCAGGAGATGGCCCGGCAACTTTCCCTGCCAGGTGCCGAGCCACGCCCCTAACTCCTCGCTCCGGAGTCGGCCGTGTTCGTCCGGCGCCAGCGGGACGTAGCGCAGGTCGGGACCCAATCGAAACCCTTCGAGGTGCTGTGCGCCTGGGTCGTACAGGAAGTAATCCGGCGTGCGAAAGGTGCGCTCGTACAGGTCCTTCTTCGTCGTCCGGTCGATCTCTGCCGTGGTCGGCGATAGCAGCTCGATGATGAGGTTCGGGTAGCGTCCGTCCTCTTCCCAGGTGGCCCAATAGAGCCGGGCGCGGCTACCGTCCACGTCCTTCACGAGGTACACGTCCGGCCCCCGGAAGTCGCGGTTGAAGACCTCGCGGTTGCTGAAGTAGAGGAACATGTCGCCGCCGACGAAGTAGTCGGTGCGACCCAGGAAGAGGACGCGAATTAACTCGATGAGCAGGGCGCTCGCGTCGCGGTGCCAGTTGGATTCCAAGGGCTCACCATCGGAATAAGGCAAGTCCGACGGCGGCCGCGAGACGCCGACTGGCCAGCCATCGGCGTCCACCGCCGGGGAGGGACTGACAGGAGTGCTCGCTGTACTCATCGGTGAAAGCTCCTCCGGGCGACGTTCCGCGCAGCGCCGCCAACGTCTCAAAAAGCGCGCCGGGCGTCAAGGTCGGCAGTTCCGCCGTTGGACTCCCCGCGCGCGGCTCCCCTAGAATGATCCTGTGCCCATCGAGCCGTCCCCCGGAGGAGAGAATCCCGTCATGCCCCCATCGGCCCGTCCGACCAACCTCAGAGAGCTTCGCGACAGCGGCTGGACATCCAAGACGGTCAAGCAAGAGATCCGCGACAACTTCCTGCGCCTACTGGCCGCCGGCGAGGAACTGTTCCCCGGCATCGTCGGCTACGACAGCACCGTCATCCCCGAGATCAACATCGCCATCCTCGCCGGCCACGACATGCTCTTCCTCGGCGAGAAGGGCCAGGCCAAGAGCCGACTGATGCGCTCCCTCGTCCGCTTCCTCGACGAGAAGGTCCCCTACATCGACCACCCGTCGTGCCCCGTCCACGAGGATCCGTACCGGCCGATCAGCCAGGCGGGAAAGCGGCTCGTCGCCGACCTGCCGGAGGACAAGGTGCCGATCGGCTGGTGGCCGCGCCAGGGGCGCTACGCCGAGCGACTGGCCCCCGGCACCAAGTTCGCCGACGTCATCGGCGAGATCGACCCGGCCAAGCTGGCCGGCGGCGTCAGCATGGCCGCCGAGGAGGCGCTGCACTTCGGCCTGATCCCGCGCATGCACCGCGGCATCTTCGCCATGAACGAGATCCCCGAGCTCGACGAGCTGGTCCAGGTCGGCCTGTTCAACATCCTCGAAGAGCGCGACGTGCAGATCCGCGGCTACCCGGTGCAGTTCGACATCGACGTGCTGATCCTCTTCAGCGCCAACCCGGCGACGTACAACCGCTCGGGCAAGGTCATCCCGCAACTCAAGGACCGCATCGGGGCGATGGTCCGCACGCATTACCCGCTGGAGCGCAACCTGGGCATCGAGATCATGGAGCAGGAGGCGGCGGTCGATCTCGGCGGCGACTACCCGGTGCTGGTGCCGCCGTTCATGAAGGAGGTCGTCGAGCAGATCAGCGTCTGCGCTCGCAAATCCAAATATGTCGATCAGCAGTCCGGGGTCAGCGCCCGCTTCAGCATCGCCAACTACAAGACGATGGTGGCCAGCGCCCGCCAGCGCGGCGTGCGCCTGGGCGAGAAGCCGGCCGTGCCGCGCGTCAGCGACCTGGGGCACCTGACCTCGTCGTCGCTGGGCAAGCTGGAACTGGACCTGATGGGCAGCCACCAGATGAGCGAGCGGCAGGTACTGGAGGCCATCCAGGCGGAGGCGATCAAGACGGTGTTCGAGGAGTACGTCGATAAGCACGGCCTGGACGAGATCGCCGACGTCTTCGGCAAAGGGGTCAAAATTGAGGTGGGCGACCTGCTGCCGTCGAAGCACTACGCGGAGCGGCTGAAGCGCGTGCCGAAGGCATGGGAGAAGGCGTTCGAGGTCAACCCGTCGGAGAGTGAGGCGGTGCGGGCGTCGTGCGTGGAGTTCGTGCTGGCGGGGTTGTACGCCGGCGACCGGATCAGCCGCTCGACCAAGCACGGGCGCATCACCTACGAGTTGCGGTGATCCCCAAGCGACTCCCCGCTCGACTTCGCCTTGACCCAGGCCCCGGCGGCCGGGGCCTCGACACTTGACCCAATCTCTCCCGTTCTTCGGCCGGCTCCACTTTCGTCACCGACTTGTCCTTGGAACACGTGCGAAAACAGCCAGTTTGGTATTGCAGATGGAGTACCCGGCCACGGCTCGCCGGACCGGCGCCCTGCTGGAGATGCTCGGGTACACGGCGGGGATCGAATTGAAGCGCGTCCTGGACGGCTATCGAGAGACGATCGTGCGAGACAGCCCGTTTGCCAACATCTCTCTGCTGCCGGGCGTCCCCTACGTCAACCTCAACGAGCGCTGGCTGGTGAAGATGCCGTGAACCCCGCCGAACACCGGCGCATCATTTCCGAGGTTCGCTGACGCGGCGGCGGGGGGGACGGTAGAATCGGGGTGGAGGGAATTGTCATGGCGACGGTCGAACAAGAAGTGCCTGAGTTGGTTCGTGGGGATTACATGTCACGCGACGAGTTCCTGCGCCGCTGGGAGGCGATGCCGCACGTTAAGCGGGCGGAATTAATCCGGGGGGTCGTCTACATGCCTTCGCCACTGAGCCTGGAGCACGGGGACGTCGATAGCCATGTCGAGGGATGGCTTGCTGTCTACGCGGCGTTCACGTCAGGTTGTCGTGCGAGCAACAACGCCACCTGGCTGATGGGGCAGGACGACGCCTCGCAGCCCGACACCTCCTTGCGGATCCTCCCCGAGTACGGCGGGCAATCGCGGACGGAAGGGAGGTACGCGGCCGGCGCGCCCGAGTTCCTCGCGGAGGTCTGCCTCTCCAGCACCGCCTACGACCTGCACCAGAAGCTGGAGGTTTACCAGGAAGCCGGCGTGCAGGAGTACCTCGCCGTACTGATGCGCGAGCGCGAGGTGCGCTGGCACCGGCTGGCGAACGGGCGCTTCGAGGTGGTGCCAGCACCGGCAGACGGCGTGTACCGTTCGGTGGCGTTCCCCGGCCTGTGGCTGGACGCGGCGGCGCTGCTGCGCGGCGACCTGGCGCGCGTGCTGGCCGTGCTGAACGAGGGGATCAACTCGCCGTAACACGGGCGGTTCGTGGAACAACTGGCGGCTCGGCGCCGGTCCCCATAAGCCTCCGGGATTTTCCGATCAATACATCTCAAAGACGTGTTCGCCACCGTGCGCGGGGTTGCCGATCAGGCAGCGTTTGCGCAGATCGACGACGAGGTCGAGGTACTCCAGGGGAATCTGCCCCACCAGCACCGGCACGTTATCGGGCACCTCGATGACGTCGGTCGGGCAGTCGCGCCCCTGGATGGTGAGCCGCACGGTGCCATAGACGGCCGCTTCGCTCACCGTGCCGTTGCTGCTGACGACGTGCTTTTTGTAGCGCGGGGTCAGGCCCAGCTGCTGGATCAGGCGGGTCGGTAACGACAGGAGAGTCGCAGCGGTATCGACCAGGGCGTCCGTGACGGTGATGCGGCGAACTTGCTCCGGCGTGCGAAGGCCCTGCTGCACGTTCCACAGGTCGCCCAGGTTCTCGATCGTCGCTTCGGTGAGGACGCGGCCCATTGTCTGCGTCTCCATGAGCATCCCTCTTTGGCGGACGAAGTCGTGCCGACACGCCTGTGATCGCCTTGTACCGTCATTGTACCCCGGCGACCGGCTGGTCAATCCCCCAGCAATGTTCCGCTCCCGACCGCACCTGCTTCGGTGCCCTGGGCCATCGAGAAGTCCTGGTGGTTCGCCGAAGTGTCAAACGGGTTGGGGCGATTAACGGCCAGTTCATTCAGGTCTTCGACATCGAGATCGGGGTTGGCCAGGAGGAACTCGTCGATGATCTGCTTCGAGGGAAGCCGCATGAGGCCGGGGTTCTTCCGGAGCCACCTCGCCAGCCGGAGGGCCGTCGTCCGCTGGCGCTGCTTGGCCTCCTCACTCTCCGTCAGGGCCGCCAGGGCCGCCCCCGCAGCCCGCTCCGCGCGGACGGCGAAGTACGTCGAGACCGCGGTGCCGGCCAACAGGACGATCAGCAGCAGCGACACCAACCCCGCGACGCCCCGGTTGCGCCGGCACCAGCGCCAGCCGCGCGCCAACCGTCCGACCGGCCGCGCGAGCACCGGCTCGCCGCGCAGGAAGCGGCCGAGGTCGTCGGCCAGGGCAGCGGCGGAGGCGTAGCGCTTGTGCGGCTCCTTTTCGAGACATTTCAGGCAAATCGTTTCCAGATCTCGCGGCAGCTTCGGCTGCAGTTGACCCGGCGGTAGAGGTAAGTCGCCGATCACCTGCATGAGCGTGTCGAAGTGTGTTGCCGCCTTGAACGGCGGCCGGCCGGTCAGGCACTCGAAGAGGATGGCGCCCAGCGCGTAGGTGTCCGCCGCCGGCCCGACCGCTTTGCCACTGGCGGCCTGCTCCGGCGCCATGTAGCTGGGGGTCCCAATGATGGCCCCCACCGTGTGGGTCTCCGCCCGCAGGTTTTTGACGAGCCCGAAGTCCGTCACCTTGGGCGTGCCGTTGGCCGCCAGCAGGACGTTGGCCGGCTTCAGGTCGCGGTGGACCAGTCCCTGCTCGTGCGCGGCCTGCACCGCACGCGCCAGGCCCGCGACCAGGGATGCCGCTTCCCGCGCCAGCATGGGCGTGCCGGCCAGTTTCTGCTCCAGCGTGCCGCCGGGACAGAACTCCAGGGAAAAGAAGGGCAGTCCGTCGTGCTCCCCGACCTCGAACACTTGCACGACGTTGGGGTGGTTCAGGCGAGCGATGGCTTCCGCCTCGAAGCGAAAGCGGGCGCGCTCGCCCTCGGCGGCGTGTCCTCCGGACAGGATCATTTTCAGCGCGACGAGGCGATTCGCCTTGACCTGGCGGGCCTTGTAGACGACGCCCATGCCGCCGCGCCCCAACCCCCCGAGCATCTCGTAACCGGGCACCGGCGAGAGGCTTCCCCTTGGGGCACCACCCTCGGGCCGCCGCGGCAGAGTCGCGACGTCGGCGCCCGGGAGAATGTCACAGGGCGTCTCGTCGCGCAACTCCGCGGTGATCCGATCGATCGCGTCCGCACCCGCGAAATAGCGGCCCAACTTGTCGGCCAGATGGGGGTAGGCGCGCAGCAGTCGCTCCCGTTCCGGCGCCCAGCCCGCCGAATCTGCCTCCAGGTACGCCGCCAGCGCTTCGTCGAGTTGCCGTTCCGTGTCAATTTCGTCCATCGTCTTACTCCGTAATCACACGTTGCCAAGCCGCTGCCGCAGCGCCTCCAGCCCCCGCCGGAGAAGCCCCGCCACCGCCGCCGTTGTCTTGCCCATCTGCCGCGCCACCTCGCCGACCGGCATCCCGTGCAGGTGCTTCCGTCGCACTGCCTCACGCTGGTCGTCCGGCAACTCGGCGAGGCCCTCCGCCAGTCCGAGCAGCCGTTCATTCCGCGCCGCCTCGTCCGCCGGCGGCGCCCGCCCATCCGCGAGCCAGCCCTGCAAGCGTTCCGACGACTGCCGCACCGCGTCGTCGAGCGATTGCTCCCGGCCGACGTCGCGTTTCTGACCCGCCAGAAAGCGGCGTACCGTATCGGCCAGCGTGTTCGCCAGAATCTGCCGCAGCCACGCCTGGCGTTCCGCCGCGCTCTGGCCGCGGAGTTGCTCCCGATGCTCGAATGCCTTCAGGAGTGTGTCCTGCACCACGTCGAACGCATCGACCTTGCCGCGCAGCCGCCCGTCCAGCAGCACCGCGGCGCGCCGGTGCAGCCAGGCGCGCATCTGCTCCAGGGAAGCATCGGGGGCGGCGCTGTCGTCGGGCATGTCCTCTACTCAGAGTGACGCAAATGGAACGGAAAGCGACCGCGTGTATTTTGCATCCCCGCCCCCTATCATGAAAGAAGGAACCGGCAATTCGTTTCACCACGGCCGCCGGGGGGAGTGTGGTGGAATGATGAGATGAATCCCATCCGCGGACACAACTTCCTTCCGTGGTTGAGGTTGCGACGCGGGGATTCTTCTCACGCCGGCATGGTTCAGAACGGGGCGGTTTCGGGTGGCGCGGCCGTAGGTCAGGCTTTCCAGCCTGACGAGAAGCGAGTCAGGCTGGAAAGCCTGACCTACGGCCCCGAGTGTTACCCCGACTTGAACCATGCCCTCACGCCCGGTGAGATGAAAGCGAACAGACGGCAGAGGCCCGCCAGCGCTTCCACGACATGGCCCACGAAATGCGACCGCCGCTGGAGCGTTCCACATGAACGTCGTTACCCTGTCCCGGGAGTACGGCGCAGGCGGGAGCGAGGTGGCCCGCCGCCTGGCGGAAGCGCTCGGCTGGGAACTGCTCGACCGCGAGCTGCTGCACCAGGCCGCCGCCGTCGAACACCTTCCCGACGCCGCCCTGGAGCGTCTGGACGAGAAGGCGGTAAGCGTGGCCGACCGCTTTCGGCTGCACCCGCCCCACCAGCAGTACCTTCACGGCCTGACCGAGGCCGCCCGACAGGCCGCCGCCCGGGGCAACGTCATTCTCGTCGGCCGGGGAGGGCGACAACTGCTGGGCGAGGCGCCCAACGCTTTCCACCTTCGCTTGGTGGCGCCGCGCGAATGGCGCGTCCAGCGGATGGCCGGGCTGGAGGGCGCGGCTCCCGAGCAGGTCCTCGCCCGCTGCCTCGAAGTGGAGCGGACGCGGGAGCGCTTCACGCGCTACTTCTTCGGCGCGGCGGCGCTCCAGCCTGACCAGTACGACCTCGTCGTGAACACAGGTCGCGTGCCGCTCGACGATGTGGTGGCCGGCGTGGTGGCGCTCTTGCGCGACGACTCGGTGGAGGTTCCGATGGCCGGCCCGGCCGGGCGGCGCGTGTTGACCCTGGCGCGCGAGCTGGGCGCGGGCGATACGGGTTTCGCCCCTACCCTGGCCGCGAGGCTTGGCCTCCGTGTCTACGACCGCGACCTGCTGGAACAGGAGGCGGTCCGCCTGGGCGTACACGAGTCCGAGTTGGAGAAGATCGACGAGCAGCCCGCCGGGCCCTTCGACAGGTTCCGGCCCGACAGCCTCTCCCACCGCTATATCGAGGCGCTGGGTCAACTCATGAACGCGCTGGCGGGGCACGGCGACGTCCTCGTCGTGGGGCGCGGCGGCAGCCGAGTTCTCCGGGAGGACCCGCGGGCCTTCCACGTCCGCCTGGTCGCGCCGATGCCGGTCCGCGTGCGGCGGGTGATGGAACACCGCTGGGTCCGAGAGGCGCAGGCGCGGCAACTCATCGCGGCCAGTGATACCCAGCGCCGGCGCTTCTGCCAGAGCTACTTCGGCGCCGACTGGGCCGACCCGCTGGAGTATCACGTCACGGTCAACAGCGGGCGGCTGGGGCCGCTGGCCGTGGACCTGGTCGCCGACGCCGCCGAGCGCTCCTGGGCTGCGAAGTCGTGAAGGTCTGCCGGAGCAAAGTCCCCTCGCCCCGCTGGGGAGAGGGGATCCCGGCTCGGCAAGTGAGCGGAGGTGCCGTTGGTGAGCGAGAGGGATGACGGGCGGCGCAGGGGGCTCGGGCTGCTGCTGAGGAACAAGATGCTGTTGCTCATGCTGGGAGGGGCCGTCGGGACGGCCGCGCGCTATCTGATCGGCAAGTGGTTCAACGAGCAGCCGTGGGGGCAGGCCTTTCCTTTCGGGACGCTGGTCATCAACGTGAGCGGCTCGTTCATCCTGGCCGCCGTCGCCGTCATCGTCCTGGAGCGACTGCCGCCGGAGCACCAGGGGTGGTACTTGCTCATCGGCACCGGCTTCTGCGGCGGCTACACGACCTTTTCCACGTTCGAGTGGGAGACGTTCAAGCTGGTGCGCGACGGCAGCTGGTGGTACGCCCTGGCCAACGTCTTCGGCAGTGTACTGGCCGGGTTTCTCGGCGTACTTCTGGCCGTGCTCCTGGTCGGCCTCGTGTTCCCGAGAAAGTAGGGAGTGTTCCGCCTGCCTGTTCCGAAAGCCCGGCAGGCGGAGCCTGCCCTACAGGTCGTGTTCCCGAGAAAGTAGGGAGTGTTCCGATGAAGATCGAGGTGGATGCCCGGCAGGTAACCATCTTCGTCAACAGTACCGATCAGTGGCGCGGGCGGGCGCTGTACTCGGCGATCGTGCAGCTCTGTCAGGAGAAGGGCATCGCCGGGGCCAGCGTGAGCCGCTGCGTGGAAGGCTACGGCGCCGGGCACACGCTGCACACGACGCGCCTGCTGGAACTGAGCGAGAACCTGCCGGTGCGCATCGAGATCATCGACCTGCCCGAGCGGATCGAGCCGCTGCTGGCCGCGCTGGGGGGGATGATTGGCGAGGGCCTGGTGGCAGTGAACAACGTCCACATAATCCGCTACCTCGCGGAGCCCCAGACTTGACCGGAGCCGCCTTGGCCTGGTTCAAAACCGGGCCGTCTTGGGTGGTGCCCGGGCGTGGGGCAGGCCGCCGGCCTGCCGGCATTTCCCGGCAGGCCGGCGGCCTGCCCCACGCCCGGGCGCCACCCGCGTTTGAACCATGCCGCCGCCTTACCGGGCCGGAGGACGCAAGGGGTTGGCAGAATTGGTCTTGCGGCACACGGTAGTAACGGCTCAATAGTTCTTGGTAAGTTCGATCTGCTGGCCTGGCGCGCAGGGCCATTGCGGGGGCGGCGGGGACTGGGCTTGGGCTTACGCCGCGCCGGCCCTCCCTTACGCCGGCGCGGCCACCACACCCTCGC
>DATFNV010000688.1:0-5795 GCA_035266225.1 Gemmataceae bacterium | reverse complement strand
GCGCGGGGCAGCACCGGTTGACGACGCTGGCACACGAGGCCAGTCACTACATGCTCTTCCGCAATCGCCTGCTGAACGAGCTGTCCTCGGACTTCCTATGCATGTTCTCGGTCTGGAGCACGACGCACCATTATCGCTTGCAGCACATGGCGCATCACCAGTTCCCCAACGACCCGCAGCGCGACCCCGACGTCGCCCAAATGGAGGGGAGCGGTCACCGCTTCCGCTTCCCGATGTCGGCGCGGCGCTTCGTCTGGGAGTGCGTCATCAAGCAGATCCTGTGGCCGCCCGGCCTCATCCGTTACACACGCATGCGCGCCAAGTATGCCTCGACGGGCGGCGGCACCGGGCCGCCCGAGTCCTCGGGCGGGCGCAAGTCGCGGCTGCTGATCGTGCTCGGCATCGTCTACCTCGCGGGGCTGGCGGGGACGCTGGCGCTGCTGACGTACCTGGAGCAGCCGTTGCTGATGGCGCTGGTGCCGGCCGGAATGTTGGCGGCGATGCTGGCGTTCTACGGCGTGGTGCCGGCCGACTATTTCCGCAAGAGCAGCGTCCGCTGCGACGTGTCGCCGCGCTGGACGACGCTGTTTCGCCTCACCTACCTGACCGGCGTGTTCGCGGCGCTGGCCTGGCTGACGTACCTGACCGGCAAGCCCTGGGCGCTCTATTACGCGCTGATTTGGCTGGTGCCGTTGTTCACCTCCTTCTCGTTCTGCATGCTGCTACGGCAGATCGTCCAGCACGGCAACGCGGGCGGCGAGCGCTTCACCAACACGCGCATCTTCCTGGTCAGCCGGGTGATCCGCTTCGCGGTGTTCCCCCTCGGCATGGACTATCACCTGCCGCACCACCTTTTCCCGATGGTGCCGCACTACCGGCTGCCCCAGCTGCACCAGCTGCTCCAGGAGACGGAGGACTATCGGCAACAGGCGACGACCGTGGAGGGGTACTTCTGGCACCGCAACCCGCCGCGGCATCCGACCGTGCTGGAAGTAATGGCGGGCCCAAGGAGCTGACCGCCTGTTGAACAGAGGTCCCATGCCCTCAGTCGTCATCGTCGGCGGCGGCCTGTCGGGGTTGTCCCTCGCCTACCGCCTGCAGCAGGCCGCCCCGCGGGTCGAGATCACGCTCCTTGAAAAGGACGATCGCCCCGGCGGCAAGATCCACACCGATACCCACGACGGCTTCCGCGTCGAGTGGGGCCCCAACGGCTTCCTCGACACCAAGCCGACGACCGCGACGCTGTGCCGCGACCTCGGCCTCGGCGACCGACTGCTTCCCGCCAGCGAGGCCGCCGGCAAGAATCGCTATCTTTTCCTCCGCGGCCAGTTGGCGCGCCTGCCCGACGGGATCGGCTCCTTCCTGCGCACGCCGGTCCTGAGCTGGCGCGGCAAATGGGGCCTCCTCACGGAACGCTTTCGACGGCCGCGACGCGACGGCGCGGATGAGTCGATTGACGCCTTCGCCCGCCGACGGGCCGGCGACGAGGTGGCCGACGTCCTGGCGGACGCCTTCGTCACCGGCATCCACGCCGGCGACCCGAAACTGCTCAGTCTCCGCAGTACCTTCCCGCGCCTGGCTGAGCTGGAAGAGCAGTACGGCAGCGTCATGAAGGGCTTTGCCGCCGCCGCCAGGCAGCGCCGTGCCGAGGCCAAGGCGCGCGGCGAGGTCTACCAGCGGCCCGGCAAGATGTGGTCCTTCCGGGAGGGGCTGCAAGCGCTCATCGACGGCTTGCGCGCCAGCCTGCGGCGGCCGCCGAATCTTGGCGCCGCCGCGCGCCACATTGAGGGAGGGGAAGGTCGTCCGAACTGGACGGTGCGGGGAGAGGGACAGGACCAATGGCAGGCCGACGCCGTGGTGCTGGCCTGTCCCGCCTACGAACAGGCGGCGATCCTGGCGGACCTCGACGCGGATTTGGCCGAGCAAGTCAACGGCATCCCCTACAACCGCGTGGCCGTGGTGGCGATCGGTTACCGGCAGGAGGACGTGCCAATTCCGCTCGACGGCTTCGGCTTCCTGGTGCCGCAGCGCGATCAGCGCGACCTGCTCGGCGTGCAATGGTGCTCCTCGATCTTCCCCGAGCGGGCGCCGCCGGGCACGGTCCTGCTGCGGGCGATGTGCGGCGGCTGGTCGCGGGCGGAGATGGTCGGCTGGGACGACGGCCGACTCCTGGCGACGGTGCGAGCCGAGCTTCGCGCCGCGATGGGCGTGACGGCCGAGCCGGTCTTCCATCGCATCGTGCGCTGGGAGAGGGCGATCCCGCAGTATCACCTCGGACATCAGGAGCGCCTGGCCCGAATCGAGGAGCGGGCGCGGCGCTACCCGGGGCTCTTCCTGGCCGGAAACGCCTACCGTGGCGTGGCCATGAATGACTGCACCGAACAGGCCGTGGCGCTCGCGGCCGATGTGAGGCGCCTCGTCGGCGGGTGAGGGGTTGCCACCGCCTCAGTCGCTTCCGGGGACAGGGCCGCACTGTCTTCGCCGCTTGCAGCTTCGCAGGAACGATTGCGAAGCCGCAAGCGGCGAAGACAGTGTTGTTATAGTTTCTTACCTGCGCACACCCCGATTTGACACCGGCCGGGGGACGGGAAACGACACCACCCCTCGGAAGGAGGGGTGATGTCGTTTTTCTCCCATCGCGGCCGGGGTCGTACCGTGTCGGGATCAGTACTTCAGGCCGAACGTGAGCTGCCCGCCGAACAGGCTCAGGTTGCCGTCCTGGCGCGAGGCGTTGCCGGCGTCGAAGTAGGTCATGTCAACGACCGCCGCGCGGAGGAACGGCTCCACTTTGCGGAGGTGCAAGCAGTATTCCACTCCCAGTTCGAGTTCCGCCACGGGCAAGACGTGTTCGCGGCGATTATCGATCGAGGGGGCCAGGGCCGAACTCCCGCCCACAAGGCCGGCGGGATCGGTCACCACCTGAACCAGGTTGGTCGTCTGGTGAGTCGTGCCGACGAGGAGTGTGCCGCGGGCGTTGGCGAACACGCTCAGGCCGCTGTTGCCGATGCGGACGCGCCCCTCGGTGGCCACGGTCGGGCCGGCCCCCTGGAAGCGCTGGTTGAAGACGAGCGACTGCAGCTCACTGGCGATGGGGTCTCTGCCGATGGCGCCGCCGGCGAAGACCGCCTTGTTGCTCAGGGTGGCCGAATAGAACTGTTCCAGGTCGAGGTAGCGGCCGCCGCCCGACACGATCAGGGAGAAGCGGCCGACGTCCCACTTCTGCATCACTTCGCCGTCGAAGCTGTGGATCTTCAACGTGCTGGTGAAATAGAGCTGATCGGTCCCGGCCCCGGCCCCGAGCACGACCCCCGGTGAGCCGAAAATCCCGCCCGGCAGGATCCCCACCCCGGGGGCCGCGTCGATGAATCCGGTCTTCGCCCCGTCCGGAGTCAGGCTCGTGTGCAGGGTGCTGGAGCCTTCGTCGAACTGGAAGTACCGGGCGCGGACGCCGAGGCCGCTCGGTGACACGATGCCCACGGTGAGGGCGGGCGACACGGTGTAATTCCAGCCGAAATCGCTCTCGGTCTGGAATGGATGGGTGGTGCCGACCCCCGTGGTCGTCGTGAAGGCGGCGTTGTTCTCGAAGTAGGGTTTGAGGAGGTAAGCGGTGGCGGCAGTGAAGAATTCCCAGTGATGGGTCTCACAGTCATGGGCCGCCAGGCAGCCGTCCACCGCGCCGTGCCCCGGCAGGACCGACCAGTCCGGGGGCGGCGTCAGCACGGCGGCCGGCGGCAGGGACTGCTGAGCGGGGACCGGGGACCCACCCGTCAACTCGGTCGGCGCCTGCGCGGCGGCGAAGTTTCCCAGGCATCCGAGGGCCAACACACTGAGCGCCAACCTGTCGAGCCTTCTCATCGTTCTGTCTCCTTCAGGGGTGCAGTCGCTACTGTGGAACTGAGACCATCGACGGCCCCGCGGGCACGAAGGGTTGCATTCCCCACCCGGGGAGCCGGTCGCTTTCACGGGTCGCCTGGTCGGGCGCAAAGAACCCCCGTGACGAACTCACTGGCCACCCCGCATTGCCGGCGACGGCATTGACGTGTGGGATGGCGTCCTTACTATCCTCTTTCGGACGCCGGGCGTTGGGTTATCGACTGGGAATTGCTCAAGTTGGCCCCACACCGTCCCGCGAAGGGTCGCCGGCAGCGGTGGCGCGGCGGATGAGGATGTCTTGGGCTTTGCGCGGGGTGGTCGCACGCGCCGACCGGCGATTTCCTTGACAATTCCTAAAGCGGCGCGGCAATACCGCGCCGCGCGATCAGCCGAAGCGAGAGAGCAACAGGATGGAGGCGATCGCCAGGACGATTCCCGCCACCTCGTAGCGGTTGAGCGTCTCCCCGAAGAGGAACACGCCCATGCCGGTCAGCAGCAGGATCATGCACACGGAGTAGATGACGCCGATGGTCGCCAGTTTGAGGTGGCGCATCACGAACACCCAGGCGAAGGCCGTCGAGGCGTACAGCGCCAGCCCCACGCCGAACCAGCGCGTCAGAAGGGGGCGGTCCGTGCCGCTGGCCCGCTTCAGGAAGTAATCCCCGACGATGCCAAAACAACTCATCGCCACCGCCACCAGGGCGGCCCAGGTGGTCTGACTCATCTTGGGTCTCGCTAAGGGGATATTCATCATTTCCTGACTCAACAACCGTGAAGGTTCCGTTTTCTTTCCCTTGTCAGACGCCGGGGGGCAGTGTACGCAATTCAAGATTCCCCGGGAAGTGGCCGTGGAGCCACGGGTCACGACGACCCCAGGACACCCCTGTGATCGGTCCGCACTTGATCCCCCGGAAGGGCGTGCGATAATCGGCTGTCAGCCCTCTCGTCAACCGCCGGGGGTCGGTAAATGGACCAGCAATTCACCTGCACCCGAGGCCACCGCTGGGGCCGGGCCCCCGACGCCTCGGGCCCGAACCTCTGCCCCGTCTGCGGCGCCGCCCCGGGCTCCCCTTCCGACGCCGAGTGGCTGTCGGTGGCGGCAGGCGCGGACAGTCCGACGACCACCAGGCACGCCCTGGTCCCGGGTTATGAATTGCTGGGACAGGCGGGCATCGGCGACGTCGCCATCGTGTTCAAGGCGCGCGACCTGAAACAGGGCCGGGTCGTCGCCGTGAAATTCCTCCGCTGTGACGAGGAGGCCGCCGCCACCGCGCCCCAGCGCTTCCGGCGCGAGGTCCACTGCCTGGCCAACCTGAGCCATCCCAACGTCGTCACCGCTTACGAGTCGGGCGTGGCGGACGGAGTGCCGTACCTGGTCATCGAGCACCTGTCGGGGGGGACCCTCAGCAAGAAAGTGAACGGCTCACCGCTGCCCCCCCGCGAGGCGGCGCAGCTGCTGGAGACGATGGCGCGGGCGGTCCACTACGTCCACGGACGGGGCTTCGTCCATCGCAATCTGAAGCCGCAGAACATCCTCTTCGCGGCCGACGACAAGCCAAAGCTCATCGACTTCGGCCTCGCCCTGGTGACCGACCGGGACAAGGATCCGGCGGGGGAGGAAGGGGCCATCGTCGGCACGCCGCTGTACATGGCGCCGGAGCAGGCCGAGGGCCGGATGAAAGACATCGGCCCGGCGACCGACGTCTACGGCCTGGGCGCGGTGCTATACGAGTGCCTGACCGGTCGGCCGCCGTTCCAGGGGCCGACGGTGATGGAGACGTTGCAGCGGGTCGGGGCCTGGGAGCCGGTGCCGCCGCGCTCGCTCAACCGCCAGGCCGACGCGGAGATCGAGGGCGTCTGCCTGCGCTGCCTCCAGAAGGCCCCCCGGGATCGCTACGCCAGCGCCCTGGACCTGGCCGAGG
>DATFNV010000687.1:0-3266 GCA_035266225.1 Gemmataceae bacterium | reverse complement strand
GTCTCCACGAGCCGCCGCTAAACGGCTGTTACTTCACGGACTCATAGTACGGCTGCCGGTCCAGGTAGCCGATCAGTCGCTGCCAGACCTCCGCGCGGAAAGCCACATCGTCGCAAGGAACCTGCAGCGCCTGGCGCGCCGCCCGGGCCGCGGCGTCAACGCTGCCGGCCTGGGCATACGCCGCGGCCAGGGTGTCCAGGAAGCGGGCGTCGCAGCCGCCCCGCGCCTGGCACGCCTCCTCCGCGCGGCGCACCGCCTCGAAGCCGCTGCGCCGGCCGGTCGTCGCGCGCGTCGCCGAGGTCCAGGCCAGGCGGCGGGCCTTTTCCGGCCACTCCTCATCCGTCGCAACCACCGCCGCGTACTCCTTCGCAGCCTCGTCCTTCCGCCCGAGGTGCCACAGGGCCCAGCCCAGGTCGGCCCGGTAGTCCTTCTCCGCGGGCTGCAATTCCGTCGCCCGCCGGAAGGACTGGGCGGCCTCGTCCCATTGCCCCGCGCCGGCCTGTGCCTGACCAAGGTAATCGTGGAACGTCGCGGAGTTCGGGTCAAGCCGCAGCGCCGCGCGGTGCTCGGTGATCGCCCCGGCGAAGTCGCCCTGCATGGCCAGCACGATGCCCAGGTTCAGCGGTGCGACGGCCAGTGTGGGGTCGAGGTCCCGGGCCTCCTTGAAGTGCGCCGCCGCCTCGTCGAGTTGCCCCAGCTCGACGAGGACCAGCCCCAGGTTGTTGTGCGCCCGCGGGTGGGTCGGCGTCAGGTGAAGGGTTTTCAGGAAGTTCTCCCGCGCCTTCTCGACCCGCTCGGGGTTGATCGAATTCCAGTAAGCGTCGCCGAGGTTGTTGTGCCCGGTGGGGTTGTCCCTCGTCACCCGCGGGTCCACCGTGTATTCCCACAGCCAGATGCTGTTCTGCCACAACCGAGTCTGCCAGGCGCTGAGGGCGACACAGGTGCCCAGCAGCAGGGTGACGGCGGGCACCAGTGGGGAGACGCGCACCGGCCACAGCCCCGCCAGGCGTCCGCCGCACCAGCCCAGGACGGCCAGGACGCTCAGGACGGCCACGGGACGGAAGATGAGGCGGTCTTCCATCATCTCGACCCCGGAACCGGTGGCGAGCCACAGTCCCAGCGGCGCCCAGGCGCCCAGGAGCAGGGCGGCCAGGGGGACCACCGACCGCACCCGGGCCGGCCAGGGGGCCGCCAGGTCGGCGGCGCCCCAGACCAGAGCGATAAACAGGCCGATGTACGGGAGGTAGGTGTAGCGGTCGGCCATCGCCTGCCCCCCCACCTGAACCAGGCCGATGACCGGCACCAGCGTGCCGAGGAACCACAGCCAGCCGACGGTGAGGTAGCGCCGCCGCCGCGCCCACAGCACCAGCCCGGTGATCAAGGCCAGGACCAAGCCGGCCCGCCCCGCCTGTGCCAGCAGCAAGCGCTCGCGCGGGTGCGGGTAGAACGGCGCCAGCCCCGTCGGCCAAACCATCTCGCCGAGGTAGCCCGCGTAGGCCGCCACGGTGTTCAGCAGCCGGTCGCCCAGCGGCAACTGCTCCAACGTGTTGACCGCCCCGCCCTTCTGCTGCGCGTACACTGTCATGGCGCACGCCGCCCCCGTCAGGGCGAAAAGGGGGAGCTTTTCCAGCAGAAGTGCCAGCCGCTTGCGGCTTAGCGTTTGCGCCAAGCCGCAAGCGGCTGGCACTCTCTGAAGGGGCCAGTAGTCCAGCAGCAGCAGCACGCACGGCAGGGTCACGAGCATCGGCTTGGCCATCAGCCCCAGGGCGAACGCCGCCAGCACCAGGAGGTAGCGCCCCCAGCCGGGCCGCTCGGCGTACCAGGCGTAGGCCAGCAGGGTCAACATCCAGAACAGCCCGCTCAGCACGTCCTTGCGCTCCGCCACCCAGGCGACCGACTCGACGTGGGCCGGGTGGACGGCAAACAGGGCGGCCACGGCAGCGCTGCGCCAGACCGCCCCGGTCAGGCGCCGCAGCGCCAGGAACAGCAGGACGACGGTGGCGGCGTGCAGGAGCACGTTGCTGAGGTGGAAGCCCCAGGCCGACCCGCCGCCGAACAGCGAGGCGTCCAGTTGCAGCGACAGCCAGGTGAGGGGGTGCCAGTTGGCGGCGTGCGTCGTGGTGAAGGCCCACGCCGCCCCCGCCGGGCTCAGGCCCGCCTTGACCTCGGGGTTGTGGACGACGTAATCGTTGTCGTCGTAGTTGACGAAGCCGTTGGCGTAGGCGTGCCCCATCGCCCCCAGCGTCAGGGCCGCGAGGCCGAGGCAGACGGCAATTTCGATCCGATAACGACGCATCGGCAGGGGGTCGCGCCAGGGGGTCAGGGGGCCCGGTCGCGGCGCGCACGCCGCGCCCAACCGTAGCACAGCTTTCGCGCCGTGGCAAAACGCCGAGTGGTGAGCGGTGGGCGGTCCTGGGCCGCCACGCACCACTCACCACTGGTCGCGCAGGACTCAGCTTGGGGCCGGCACTACTGGGGCGAGCCGAGTTTGAGCTTTTTCTGCTCCCCCCGGGCCTCGTCGGCGAGTTTCGCGAGCTGCTCCTTGCGCTCCGGGTCGGTGGTCGCCTTGGACCTGGCGTCGGCCTGGTCGATGACCTCGCGGAAGGTGCCGTAGGCGTCCTTCTTCAGGCCCATCGCCTCGTAGGCGAGCCCCAGGTGCATGAGGATGCGCGGCTCGTTGCGGTAGCGCTTCTGCACGGCCTCCTTGAACAACTCGAGCGCCTCCTGGTTCATCCCCTTGGCCTGGTAGACGGCGCCCAGGGTGTCGAGGATCTCCAGGTGCATCCGCTCGGGGCTGATCGGCTTGCGGCTGTAGCGGCCCTTGCGCACCTCCTCGATGAGGCCCAAGGCCCGGTCCGGTTGGTTCTTCTCCTTGACCAGCAGCCAGGCCAGGTTGTTGCCGACGACCTGATCGTCGGGCCGTTCCTTGAGGACCTCGTCGTAGTCCTGGATTGCCAGCTCCATGAGCCGGGCGCGCTCGGACGACTTCTCCTTCTGCTGCCGGGCCTGTTCCATGCGGAGGCTGGCACGGACGCTCTTGAAGGCGAGGCGGTTCTGGGCGCGCGTGGCCTCCGCCATCTTCTCGATCAGCGGCAGTCCCCGCCCGCTCAACCACTTCTCCGCCTCGGCGTACGCCTTGGCCTGCTGGAAGGCGCCGACGATGCCGATCGTGAGGGTGAAGTCCAGGGCGGCGATACCCTCCGCGACCTCGCGGGCCCGCCGCTCCACCTGCTCCTTTTCCTTTTCCTTGTCCTTCTCGGTGGTCG
>DATFNV010000686.1:0-6815 GCA_035266225.1 Gemmataceae bacterium | reverse complement strand
CGCGATGAAGGCGGCGACCTCCTTGCTGTCAAGCGCCGGGTTGACCTTCGTGTTCTTGTAGACCACTTTACCGTCCTTGCCGATGATGAAGGTCCAGCGTGCCGCGGTCACGCCGCGCGTGAAGACGATGTCCTTCCCGGTCGCGTCCTTCATCAACTTCCCCTGGGCGTCGCGTGCCTTCACCTCGGCGCCCTTGCTCACCGGCACGCCGAACTTCTTCGCCAGGCTGCCCTCGTCGTCAGCGAGCAGCGTAAAGTTCAGCTCCTGCACCTTCTTGAACAGCCCGTGGCTGGCGGTGGAGTCCCCGCTGACGCCGACGACCTCGACGCCCTGCTCGGTCAGCTTGTTCATGCTGTCGCGGAAGCTGCGGGCCTGCGCGGTGCAGCCGGGCGTGAAGTCGCCCGGGTAGAAGTAGAGGACGATGACCTTCTTGCCGACGTGATCGGCCGACTTCCACGGCTTGCCCGCGTCGTCGGTTCCCGCGAAGGCGGGGGCGGCGGTGCCCACCTCGAGGTCCACGGGCTTGTCGTCCGCGGCCCGCCGGCGGCCGCCGTTGCCGAGCAGCATCAGCGCAGCCGCGCACGCCGCCAGCACTGTCGCAGTCAAAGTACGCATGGCATCTCTCCATACTGGGAATACACAGAAGGCCGGGGGACGGCACACCCGTCCCGATCTCGCCGGCGCGTTCTCCCGAGGTCACATGAGGAGGTAACGCCTCCTCCTTTCGGCTGAGCTGGTTGGGCGGTCGCGGCTCAACTCACGGCAAGGGCAGGTCGCGGAACTCGAACGGCAATTCGGTCCGGAGGCGCTCGAAGTGGAACAAGGTCAGCGCGCTGATAGGTTCCTGCGTAGAAAATAGCGCGTAGCCGCTCCATTGACGCCGTTTCAAGTTCAGATGGTCCTGTGCCAACGCGGCCCAGGGGAACTGGGCGAGAAAACCGCCCTGCGGAGAACCACTCAGCCAGAGGATGTCTTCCGCTTCGGGCTTGCGGACTTTCTGCGCCAAGGAGTTCATGTTGAAGGAGGACGACGGATGCTCCCCACCCTTGGCGTCAATCAAGCACATCCCCAGCTTGCTCGGGTCCAGGGGTGGGCCCTCGGGCGCCGACACCGCGAACTGCACGTTGACCCGATTGGTGCCAAGTCCAGTGACTGCCTGTAGCTTCACGCGGACGCCGTCGGCGGCGGCAAAGGTCTTGCCGCTGGCTTTGGCGAGATCGGTCACCGTCAGCACGTCCCGCTGCCGGGCCATGACCTCAACGGGCAGGACGATCTTGAGGTGCTTGAGCGTGCCGCCGCGCACGGGCGGGACTTGGAGCAGGACTGTCCGGGTGGGATTGTATCCCACCCGGCTAAATAAGTCGCCGGCCGGCGGAGCGGGAACCTGGGGGTCGGGGAGCAGGGAACGGCCGGCGTCGTCGCGAGCCTCCACCACACGCGGCTGGCCGTAGCCCAGGAGCGCCGGGCGGAATTCGCTTGCCAGCACCAGTTGCAGACGGAGGGTCTCTCGCGCCTGTTCTTGGCCCTGCACCACGAGCCACTGAGTGAATTGCAGACTGATCGCCTGCATGCGAACGGGCCCGGAATAAGCCGCCATTTCGCGGGGCGCCGGCTTGCCATCGACGAGTTGCCACCGCCTGGAGGCGTTCGGGAAATAGTTCAAGCCGGCGGTCTGGCACAGGCGATCCAGCGCTTCCAGGAACGTCACCCCGTCCAGCTCCAGCGTGACGGTTTTCGACGGCGAGCCGTCGGCAGACGGCTTGGGGACGTAGACAAGTTGCATGCCGGCCCGTTCGCCCAGCGCCTTCAGGGCGTCGGCGACTGGGGCGTCCTTGAACTTGAGGCTCAGGCGGCGCGGGGCCACGGCCTCGGCCACCGCGATCCGGTCCTGGACTTGTTTGACCCGCTGGCGGACGGCCGCGTCGGGATGGTTGGCCGCTTCATCCAGGACTTTCAAGGCCGGCGGGCCGACTTCTTCCAGCGCGTGGGCGGCTTCGGTCTGGGTCCTGGCGTCCTTGTCCGCCAACTGCTTGACCAACTCGGCGAGTTGTTCGGGCGTCGCGGGGCGCTTGCCCCTCTCGGGCACGGTCAGCACGACCAGGGGCGGCGGAGGCGGTTGGCCCCGCTGACCGTCGATGACCTGGAACGGGCGGAGCGGGGCGTGGGGCGGCTGGGCCGGTGGGTAGTCCGGCGCATCCCAGTCGAGGTCGATCGCCTTCAGTCCTGCGCGGATGTGGCGCAGGTCCCAGACGTGGACCGAGTAGCTATCGTGGCATAGCGCCAGCTGCGCCCCGTCGGGGCTAAAGCAACCTCTGTCCTGGGGGCGATCCTGGTTGGGGTCTTCCAGGGTGGCCACCGTCCGGCCGGTGTCCAGTTCGATGAGCATGACGGCGTATTTCGCCTGCACGCCAACCAAGCGTCCGTCCGGTGAAAACAAGGGATTCCCTTCGGGAAGGCTTGGGCCGCGCTCCCAGGTGCCGACCTTCCACAGTTGCAATCCGGCGGCGCTGTTCGTCGCCAGCCAGCGCCCGTCCGGGCTAAAGGTGGGATTGGCGGCACCTTCAATCGGCAACTTGTGCTCCAGCTTGTTCTCGCGCACCGACCAGATCTTGATACCCGTCCCGTGGTAGCACCCGGTGGCGGCCCACTGTCCGTCGGGACTGACAGAGCTTTTGTTGGTGCCGGGGTGGGGGAGCAGAGGTTTGAGGACGCCCGGTTGGTCGAGGTCAACGACTTGACCGCCCTGTTCCGAAACGGCAACGACGACCGTGCGACCGTCTTTGCTCTGCGCCACGCCGTCGGTGGAGCCGGGAGCGAGAGCCGCCGGTGGGCCGATGCGGTACTCGCCGTCCGCGTCGGGAACGGGCCGGATCGGCCAGCGCTGCAACCCGAGGAGTTGGCTGCTGGTCAGCAGGTCCCCGGACGGCTGGAAAAGGACGCTGTACGTGTGCCCCGTCCGCAAGTAGACCAGTTCGTTGCCCGTCGCCATGTCCCAGATCACCGTGCCGTCCACCGTACCCGCGGCCAGGAGCCGGCCGTCGGGGCTAACACTGCACGCATATGGATATTGCTTCCCGCGAATCGGATCACCCACGAAGGTGCGGTACGCGCGGCCATCGGCAAGTTTCCAGATTTGCGGGACCTTGAGGTGCAGCAAGATGCGTTCCCCTGCGCGGTCGAACTTGGGAAAACTCGCCCCCGGTATGCTCAAAAGTTGTCGGGCCGTGCGCGGGTCCCAGAATCGCAGCATGCCTTCCCACCCCTCACTGGCCACCAGGTCGCCCGCCGGGTTGAAGGTGGCGCCGCTCCCCCCGTTCTTGTGGCCTTCCAGCACGCCGACTTCTCTGTGGTTCGCCACGTCCCAGAGGTGGATGCGCGGGTCACTGTCGGTCGTTACTGCCAAGAGACGGCCGTCAGGGCTCCAGGACGGGACTTCGCCCTGAGTCACACTTACCGCCCCCGGTAGGGTTCCGAGCAGTTGGCCCAAATCGGCCGACCAGATTTGGATACTGTTTCCGCCGAAAGAGGCGGCAAACTGGTGGCCGTCCGGGTGGAACACAACTGACGGACATCCGAGAATCGATCCCTGCCAGCGCCGTTCGAGTCGGCGGGCCGCCAGGTCGTAGACGCCGAACCCACCGTCCGCAAAGGCGACGACCATCCGGCGACTATCCGGGCTGAAACTCAGGACACCGGAGCCATTGCCAGCCGCAAGGGTCACGGCCGGCTCCTTGCGGTCCAGGTCCCAAACGTTGATCTGCTGTTCCGGGTTGTCGGCGGCCAGGTAACGGCCGTTAGGGCTGAAGGCGAACACCCAAAGGCCCTGGTTGTGCTCGCTCGCAGAAGAAAGTGAGAGGATTTCCTGTCCGTCCGCGACCCGGCGGACGCTGATCGCACCTTGTTTATCGCGGAGGGCATACCGTTCAAACGTGTCGTCGATGGCGACGGCGATCATGTCGGGGGTCCAGCCCGGCAACTCCTTTTCCAGGCGCAGGTCGGGCAGGGCCAGGCTGGTGATGGCCTTGCGGCGTAGATCCTCAATGACGTCCTCACCTTTGCCCACGGAGCGAGCGCTGCGGGCCGCTTTGGCGAGGGCCTTGAGGCTTTCAAAACGCTGGCCAACCTGGCGGCTGACGCGCCGCGCCTCGGTCTGGTCGCGGTACTCCTTCCACAGTAGCTCGGTCCGCTCGCGCTCGGCCTGCGCGGTCCGGTCGAGCTGGTTCGTCAGGTCGCGTTCGGCCCCCTCGGCGCGAGCCAGGTTCTTCAGCGTCTGCGACCGTTCCTGGTAGAGCAGCAGGGCGGCCACGACGGCGACGGCGGCGGCGACGGCCGACAGGGCCGCCACGACCGGGTTGCGCCGGCACCAGCGCCAGGCGCGCTCGAGCCGGCTCACGGGACGGGCCACGATCGGGCGGTCTTCGCGGAAGCGCGCCAGGTCGTCGGCCAAACCCTCGGCACTGCCGTAGCGCCGGGTCGGGTCCTTCTCCAGGCACTTCAGGCAGATGGTCTCCAGATCACGATCGACCAGCGGGTTGACCGCGTGCGGACACACCGGCTCTTGCTGACGGACCATGAGGAGGGTGTCCAGGACGTTGTCGGCTTTGAAGGGAGGCCCGCCCGTCAGCAGCTCGTACAGCACAGCGCCCAACCCATAGACATCCGTCTGCGTGGTCAGCGTCTTCGCTCCGCCCGCCTGCTCGGGTGCCATGTAACTCGGCGTGCCGATGATGGCGCCCGTCTGCGTCAGACCGCTGTCCCCCTCCACCCGCTTGGCTAGCCCGAAGTCCGTCACGTGCGGCTGTCCCGCTGCGTCGAGCAAGATGTTGGCCGGCTTCAGATCGCGATGCAGGATGCCACGCTGGTGGGCGTGATGCACCGCCCGCGCTACCAAACTCCATCAACCGAGCCATCTCCCTCTGCCGTCGTCCCGTCTCCCTGCGCGGGAGGCCCGGCGGCAGGGCGAGGTCCGCTTTGCGTTGCGAGAGGCTTCCGTCCTCGATCAGCTTCATGCTGAAGTAGAGTCGGCCTTCGTGCTCGCCGATTTCGTAGATGGGAACGATGTGGGGATGGTCCAGGTTGGCCGCCGACTCCGCTTCCTGATGAAAGCGTTGTACTTCCTCGGCGGAAGGGAACGCGCCACCGCGGATCATTTTCAACGCCACGATACGATTATTCAGGCTGATATGACGGGCGCGATACACCTCGCCCATGCCGCCCTGGGCGATCTTCTCCAGCAGCTATTAGTCGCCGAAGGAGCGCCCCTCCAGGGGCGGGTCGTCTGGGGGCAGGGTGTCGCCGGAATGCGTTGCGCGCGTGACGCCGGCAACCGGCGACCCGCGGCCGACGTTCTCCTCCAGCCAGTCGTCGCCGAGTTCAGGGAAGCGGGCGCGGTAGTCATCCGGTGTCGCCGCTTCGCCGCGGCCGCGGCGGTAGTCGGCGTCCAGCGGCACCAGTTCGCGCAAGAGTGCCGTCCGCTCGGCCCCCTCCCAGCCGGCGAGGAAGTCCTCCAGCCGCGGCACCGTGTCCGAGCGCCAGGCGGCCTCGAAGCGGTTGCACGCCTCATTGATCCGACGGCCCAGCGCCGGCGGCACCTCCACGACTCGACCCAACGATTCGCTCACGGCGTCAGCTCCTTTTCCCAGATGCCACGGATCAATTGCAGCTTGCGCTTGACCGCGCGGGTGTGCTACGTTCGGATCGGTGAGCTGCCCAACTTTCAGCTGCCTCGTCCCGCGGTCATACACGGCGACGAACTGCGGACTCCTGTGCGTTTTATTCAGTCCTCACCACCTTGGTACCTGCGAAGAGATCGTGGTAGCAGCGGCGCGTATCCCCGAAGATGGACAGACAATCGATCAAGAAGAACAGCTTGCCGAGGCACGGGACGGCGGCGAGGAAGCCCGGCAGGACCCGGCGCAGCACGACAGCACGCAGAAAGCCGGGATTGCTGCCATCGCTGTGAGCGACGATTCGCAGCCCCATCAACGCCTTGCCGAGAGTCTGGCCGCGCAGCGACAGCAGAATGATCTGGACGACTTCGACAGCCAGCACCCCGGCCACCGCGCCGAGACGAACTGACGTCGCCTGCACGTGCTGACCGAGCGCGGTCGCAATGAGGAGCGACGCCGACAAGGCGATCAGGCAGACGACCCCGTCGAGCAGGGCCGCCGCCAGACGTTCGCCCCGGCCGGCCAGCGGCCTGGGATCGGGCGGATCTCGGGACACGATGGGCGCGAGTGGCGCGGGGGGCGCGCGAAGTTCGCGGGGCGGCTGGGGAACAAGGGGGATCTCGTACTGGTTCCAGTTCACGTCACCCATGGTAGGCTCCTTGAGTGTCTTTTCGCCCGGCAATCACCTCTGTTTAGCGGCGGCTCGCAGAGCCGCGCGGCTCTGCGAGCCGCCGCTAAACATTGGAGCATATTGATGAGGCGCGCTCGGTTTCATGTCGGACGGCGGCTCGCTGGTTCGGCCGAGGCGACGATCACTCTTCAGGGACATGGCCGAATGCGCCCGCGAGGGGACACGCAATCCGGGCCAGGCCGGCGCCAGCCTTCGCGCTTTTTTCCTGTCCCCTGGCCGGCGCGTTCGGCCATAGCCCTGATAGTGCCAGTGCCCGATTCGCACGGCGGCAACCCAAGTCCTTCGATCCTCGTGACTTTCGCAAGGAGACGTCCCATGATGTCGTTCACGGCTCAACGGTCGATGCGGTTCGTGTCCGAAGCTCCGGCGGCCGGGCGAGGGCAGGCGTGGGCGCGCTTCCTGACGGTCCTGCTGCGAGCGCTGTCCCTTGCGGCGGCATGAGGCCCCCCCGTCGT